>JBMTEY010000027.1:0-23522 GCA_049433545.1 Burkholderiales bacterium
GACCAGGGGTTTCCAGTCGCGCGGACGATCGGCAAGATGCTCCTTCAGGTGTTTCGCAATATTGGCGCTGACCAGGGCCGCGCCGATTTTCTTGGCATCAAAGGAGGACACCTGCTTGTAGATGGTGCCGACGCGCTCGCGCTCGGCGTTGTTGAGGACAGGCAGGTTGATCGCGCCGGGAAAATGGTCTTCGGCAAATTCGTCTTCGGAGCGTACGTCGATGATCTCGTCGAATTTTTCGAGATCCGCCAAGGTCACGGTGCTTACCGCGCGTCCTTTTTTGGCGTTATGATTGGCTGCTTGATCCATGGTGCGCGATTATCGCATCCGGACACCCGCGGCGCAGCCGTCTCTTACAACCTGAATAACCTGTCCAACCCGAATCCGACATGAATCAGATCGATCCCGCAGCTCTGCGTCTGACCCAGTTTTCCCACGGCGGTGGGTGAGGCTGCAAACTGACGCCAGCGTTGCTGAGCGAAGTTTTGGCGAAAACGCCCGCGGCATTGCCGTTCAAGGACCTGCTGGTGGGTACCGAGTCCAGCGATGATGCGGCGGTATATCGCATCAACGAGTCGCAGGCGATCATTGCGACCACCGATTTCTTCATGCCCATCGTCGACGACCCGTACGACTTCGGGCGCATTGCCGCGACCAACGCGATCTCCGATGTCTACGCCATGGGCGGCCAGCCGTTCATGGCGCTGGCGCTGCTCGGATTCCCGGCGGGCAAGATGCCGGTGGAAACCGCGCAGCGCATCGTCGCCGGCGGCCACGCGGTGTGCGCCGAAGTCGGCATCCCGATCGCCGGCGGGCATTCGATCGATGCGCCGGAACCGATCTACGGCCTCGTGGTGCTCGGCCTGATCCATCCCGACAAGGTCAAGCGCAACGACCGCGCGCAGGCGGACGATGTGCTGATACTCGGCAAGGGGCTGGGCGTGGGCATCATGAGCGCGGCGATGAAGAAGGGCGAACTGCGCGACAAGTCCTACCAGCAGATGCTGGAAGCGACGACCAAAATCAACAAGCCGGGAGTGGCGCTGGCCGAGATGGCCGAGGTGCACGCACTGACCGATGTCACCGGTTTCGGACTGCTGGGCCACCTGCTGGAGATCTGCCGCGGTTCGAAACTGTCTGCGGAAATCGAATGGGCGAAAGTGCCCGTCCTGCGCGCTGCGCGCCACCTGGTTGAAGCCGGTTATGTCACCGGCGCTTCGGAACGCAACTGGGCTAGTTATGGCGCGCAGGTCACGTTGCCCGCAGGGGACAGCACCAGTGCGCGCAAACTGCTCACCGATCCGCAGACCAGCGGCGGCCTGCTGTTGGCCTGCGCGCCGGGCGTTGCCGCGGCGGTGCTGCAGGTATTCCGCGATCAGGGTTTCGCCGATGCTGCGGTGATCGGCCGGCTGGCGCCGGGTGCGGCGCAGGTAAAAGTAATTTAACTATTTGTTTTTACTGATATTTTTAGCTGCGGCGCGAGCGCCTTCCACACCGTATCGAGGATCAGCGGCTGCGCCGCCGCGGTCGGGTGCAGGTTGTCGCTGAGGAAATAATCGCGCTTCTCGGCAAATCCCTCCAGCAGGAACGGCACCAGCGGCAGGCGGCGTTTTTTCGCAATGTCGCTGTAGGTGTTCTGGAACTTTTCGGTGTATTGCGGGCCGTAATTGGGTGGAATGCGCATGCCGACAAGTATGACGCGGGATTTTGCGCGCTGTGCGGCATCGATCATGCGTTCGAGATTGCGGCGCATCGCGTCGAGGTCGGATCCGCGCAGGCCGTCGTTGGCGCCGAGCGCGAGTATCGTCACCTCGGGGCGGTGGGTTTTCAGGGTTTGCTCGATGCGGTTGAGTCCGCCGAGCGTGGTTTCGCCGCTGATGCTGGCATTGGCAACCGTATAATCCGTTTTTCTTTCACGCAGCCGTTGCGCCAGCAGCTGCGCCCAGTCCTCGCCGCGCGCGAGGCCGTAGCCGGCGGACAGGCTGTCGCCGTAGACCAGCACGGTGGCGGCGCCGGCGAACGATGGCAGTGACAGGGTCAACAACAACAGCAACAACAGACGAATCGGCATGAATCAAAAACTCCCCGAAGTGAACGGAACCGCGATGGTGCGGGTGGCGGGCCTGGGCAAGCAGGTTACCACCGGCGATTCCGCATTGACCATATTGCGCGACGTGAGTTTCAGCATCGCGCCGGGCGAGGCGGTGGCGGTGGTCGGCGCCTCGGGCTCGGGCAAGTCGACGCTGCTCGGCCTGCTTGCCGGGCTCGACGAACCAAGCACGGGTTCGGTGCACATCGACGGCCAGGACCTGTTCGCGCTCGACGAGGACGGCCGCGCCGCACTGCGCGCGCGCCTGCTCGGATTCGTGTTCCAGTCCTTCAACCTGCTGCCGGCGATGACCGCGCTGGAAAATGTGATGCTGCCGCTGGAACTCGCCGGTGCGGCGGACGCCGCAACCGAGGCGCGCGCCTTGCTCGATCGCGTCGGCCTCGGCCAGCGCCTGACGCATTACCCGAAGCAGCTCTCGGGCGGCGAACAGCAGCGCGTCGCCATCGCCCGCGCCTTCGTCACCAAACCGCTGCTGCTGCTCGCCGACGAACCCACCGGCAACCTTGACGCCGACACCGGCGCCGGCATCATCCAGCTGATGTTTGACCTCAACCGTGAACGCGGCACCACGCTGGTGCTGATAACGCATGACGCCGAACTGTCGCAGCGCTGTGGTCGCGTGTTGCGGCTCGCCGCGGGGGCGCTGCAGTAATGCGTTTCTTCGCCGAAGCCGGCCTTGCGCTGCGTCTGCTCGCGCGCGACTGGCGCGCCGGCGAACTGACGCTGGTCGCGGTCGCGGTGGTGGTCGCAGTGGCCAGCGTCACCACTGTCGGATTTTTCGCTGACCGTGTGCACCAGGCGCTGAACCGCCAGGCGAACCAGTTATTGGGCGCGGACCTTGTGGTCTCCGCCAGCCGGCCGCTGGCGCCGGAGTTCACCAGAGAGGCGCAACGTTACGGCCTGCAGGTCACCGAGATGCTGCGTTTTCCGAGCATGGCCGCGGCGGGCGGGCAGAACGTGCTCGCCGAAATCAAGGCGGTCAATGCCGGTTATCCGCAGCGCGGCGAACTGCGCATCACCGATGAACTGTACACGCCGGACCGTCGCGCGACTGCGATCCCGGCCCCGGGCACGGTGTGGGTCGATGAAAAACTGCTGACGCGCCTGCAGCTGAAACCGGGCGACAGCGTCGAGGTGGGGAACAGCCGCCTGCCGGTGGCGGCGATCATCACCCAGGAACCGGACAGCGCGGTCGGCTTCATCAATGCCGGGCCGCGGGTGATGCTCAATGCCGCCGACCTGCCGGCGACCGGGCTGGTGCAGATCGGCAGCCGCATCCGCTACCGCGTGCAGGTCGCAGGCACGCCGCAGGCCGTCGACAAATACCGCGCCTGGGTCAGCAATCGCCTCGAACCCGGACAACGCGTCGAAAGCATCCAGGATGCGCGCCCTGAAATCCGCTCTGCGCTGGAACGCGCCGAAAAATTCCTCAGCCTGACCGCGTTGCTGAGCGTGGTGCTTGCCGCGGTGGCGATCGCGCTGGCGGCGCGGCGTTACCTGCAGCGCCACCTCGACGCCTGCGCGATGATGCGCTGCTTCGGCGTGTCCGGCGCAAAAGTCGTGCGCCTGCATGTATTGCAGTTCATTGCGCTGGGCAGTGCGGCAAGCCTCGCCGGCTGCGCGATCGGGCTGCTGGCCCAGCAGGCTCTGGCACTGTGGCTGGGCAGTCTGGTCACCGTCGAGTTGCCGGGCGCGGGTCCGCGTCCGGCGGTGCACGGCTTTGTTACCGGACTGGCACTGCTGCTGGGATTCGCGGTGCCGCCGCTGCTGGCGCTGGGCCGGGTGTCGCCGCTGCGCGTGTTGCGCCGCGACCTCGGTTTGCCGGGCGGTCGCGGCTGGCTGGGTTACGTACTGGGCGCCGCGATGATCGCCGCGCTGATCATCTGGAAATCCGGCGAACTGCGCACCGGTGTCCTGGTGTTCGCGGGTTTTGCCGCGGCGATGGCGGTGGCCGGACTGCTTTCATGGGGTGTGATCGCGCTGGTGTCGCGGCTGCGCGGTTCCGGCGTGTCGTGGCGTTTCGGCATTGCCAACCTGCGCCGCCGCAGGCTGGCGAGCATCCTGCAGGTGGTGGCGCTGGGCATAGGCATCATGGCGCTGCTGACGCTGACCATTATCCGCGGCGAACTGCTGCAGCTGTGGCAGGCGAGCCTGCCGGCGGACGCACCCAACCGTTTCATCGTCAACATCCAGAAGGACCAGGTTCCCGCGCTGAACCGCTTCTTCGCAGAGCGCAAGATCGCGATGCCCGAACTCTATCCGATGGTGCGGGCGCGACTGGTGAAGATCAACGACCGCGGCGTGTCCTCGGCCGATTACAGCGATGACCGCGCGCGGCGGCTGGTCGACCGCGAATTCAACCTGTCCTGGGCGACGCGCATGCAGCGCGACAACCTGCTGCTGGCCGGAGAATGGTGGAGCGAAGCGCCGCAGCGCAGCGACCAGTTCTCGATGGAAGACGGCATCGCGCGTTCGCTGGGGGTGAAGATCGGCGACCGCCTGACCTTCGATTCGGCGGGCAGCATTTTTTCCGCCGAAGTCACCAGCCTGCGCAAGGTCGACTGGGATTCGTTCAACGTCAACTTTTTCGTCGTCGCTCCTCCGGGCCTGCTTGAAGAGAAGCCGGTGAGCTACGTCACCAGCTTCTACCTGCCGCCACGCAACGTCGAACTGCTCAATGCGCTGGTCAAACAGTTTCCCAATTTCCTGCTGATCGACGTCGCGCAGGTGCTGCAGCAGGTGCAGAAAATGATCGCGCAGGTGTCGCGCGCGGTGCAGTTCGTGTTCCTTTTCACGCTGATGGCGGGGCTGGTGGTGCTGTATGCGGCGATTGCCAGCACCCAGGATGAACGGCTCTACCAGGCCACCATCATGCGCACGCTGGGGGCGAGCCGGGTGCAGCTGGCGCGCGCCAACCTCGCCGAGTTCGCGATGATAGGCGCGCTTGCCGGTCTGATCGCCGCCGCCGGCGCCAACGCGCTGGGTTATGCACTGGCCGAACGCATCATCAATGTCGGCTACAGCTTCAGCCCGGCGGTTTGGGGTGTGGGTCTGGCCTGCAGCATCGTCGGGGTTGCCGCCGCGGGTTATCTGGGCACCCGCCGCGTGCTGCGCGTCGCGCCGCTGCGCGTGTTGCGCGCGCTTTCCTGACGCGCTGAACGCCGGTTCGCGGGCTATACTTCGGCGAACGGCAGCGAGCATTCATGGGCGATTTCCCGGTAACCTATATCTTATTGATTTTATTGGTATTTTTGTGCGGCTTCGGCGTGGTGCTGGTGCTGCAGAAAAAAGCCGTTGCGCGCATGGCGCTGGAGCTGCAGCAGGCGCTGGAAGAAAAACACCGCGCCATGCTCGGCGATCTGCACGACGGGCTGACGAAGCAGGGCGACCGCATCGGCAGCCAGGTCAGCGATGCCGGCGACCGCCAGCGCCTGTCCACTGCCGAGGAACTGAAGCAGACCCGTGAAGTGCTGCACGCGCTGCGACTGACGCTGACCCAGGAAATGGGCGGGCAGCGCGAAGCACTGCTCGAACGCCTGGCCGCCACCACGGAATCGCTGAATACCAAGATCGACGCGCGCCTCGGCGAGATCGCCGGCAAGGTCAACGAGCGCCTCGACGAGGGCTTCAAGAAGACCAATGAAACCTTCCTCAGCGTGATGACGCGGCTCGCTACCATCGACGAAGCGCAGAAAAAAATCGAGAGCCTGACCGGCAGCGTGGTCAGCCTGCAGGAGCTGCTGGGCGACAAGCGTGCGCGCGGCGCCTTCGGCGAAGTACAGCTCGAAGGCCTGGTGCGCAACGTGCTGCCGCCGAACGCATATGAAATGCAGGCGACGCTGTCCAACGGCACCCGCGCCGACTGCGTGCTGCGGTTGCCGCCGCCGACCGGGCTGGTTGCGGTGGATTCCAAGTTTCCGCTGGAAAACTATCACCGCATGTTCGAGCCCGGCACCAACGACGTCGATCGTGCTCTGGCGCAGAAGCAGTTCCGCGCCGACATCCGCAAACATGTCGATGACATCTCGCGCAAATACATCATCGCCGGTGAAACATCGGACGGCGCGGTGATGTTCGTGCCGGCGGAGGCTGTGTTCGCCGAAATCCACGCCCACCATGCCGAAACCGTGGAATATGCGAGCGCCAAACGCGTGTGGATTGTCTCGCCGACCACGCTTATGGCGGTGCTTAACACCGCGCGCGCCGTGCTGAAGGACGTAGAAACCCGCCAGCAGATCCACGTCATCAAGGATGCGCTGTCGCGGCTGGCGGTGGAGTTCGGCCGTTTCGACGACCGCATGCAGGACCTCGCCAAACACATCCGCCAGGCCTACGAAGACGTGGAGAAGGTGCAGGTCACCAGCAGCAAGATTTCCCAGCGCTTTGCGCAGATCGAAGGCGTCGAACTCGACGAAGAGCAGGAAACAGCGAAAGTCCTGAAGCTCGGCGACGGGCGCGATGGCGGCTGAGGCGGCGGGCATGACGGGCTGGTTCGGACGCTGGCGCCGCGCGCGCGCCGTGGAGCGCCAGGCGATTCCTGATCCGTTGTGGATGCGCGTGGTGTCGCGCTTTTCCTTCCTGCGCACGCTGCCTGCCGCCGACCAGCGCCGGCTGCGCGAACTCACCGCGCTGTTCCTCGACCGCAAGCCGGTCAGCGGCGCCGGTGGTCTGCAGATGACGCGCGAGGTGCAGCTGATCATCGCCGCCCAGGCCTGCCTGCTGGTGCTGAACCTCGACCTCGATCTCTACGACGACTGGGTCGAGGTCATCGTCTATCCCGACAGGTTCGTCACCGAGCATGAATACATGAGTGAAGACGGTGTGCTGCACCGCGTGCGCGCGCCGCTCTCCGGCGAGGCCTGGGAGCAGGGGCCGGTGATCCTGTCGTGGGTGGACGCGCAGGCGGCGGACGGTGGCGACGGCTACAACGTGGTGCTGCATGAATTCGCACACAAGATCGACATGCGCAACGGCGCCGCCAACGGTTTTCCGCCGCTGCACGCGGACATGGACCGCAAGGCCTGGAGCGAAACGTTCGCCGCCGCCTTCGCGGATTTCTGCGAGCGCATTGATCGCCGCGACGACAGCCGCATCGATCCCTACGCGGCGGAACATCCCGCGGAATTTTTTGCGGTGCTCAGCGAAGCTTTTTTTGAAATGCCGGATGCGGTGCACAGCGAGTATCCGGGGGTTTACCAACAACTGGCGGCGTTTTACCGCCAGGATCCGCTAGTCAGGGGAAAAAACAGGGGAAATGCATGAGTACGGAATCGGCGCTGGTGCTGGCTGGAGACATCGGCGGCACCCATGCCACGTTCAGGATCAGCGAATTGCGGGCCGACGGCGGCCACGACACCGTCGTCGAGAAATCCTACGCCAGCCGCGACTTTGACAGCCTCTACAGCCTGCTTGAGCGCCTGTTCAGCAGTAGCGACACGCTTTCGGCACGGCCGCGTATCGCGGCGGCCTGCCTCGCGGTCGCCGGACCGGTTGAGCATGGCAGTGCGACGTTGACCAACCTCGGCTGGAAAGTGAATGCCGCCGAAGTCGAAAAGAAATTCGGCCTCAAGTCTTTGCGCCTGATCAACGATTTCCATGCCGCCGGGCATGGTGTGATGGCACTGGGGGAACAACACCTGTACAGCCTGCAGGCGGCGGAGGCCGATGCCGACGGCACCATTGCCGTGATCGGCGCCGGCACCGGGCTGGGCGTGGCGATCCTCACCCGCGATGGCGCGGGTTACCGCGTGCTGCCGTCGGAGGCGGGCAACGCCGACTTTGCGCCGGTGGACGAACTGCAGGACCAGCTGATGATCCACCTGCGCCGCACCTATGGCCGCGTGTCCTGGGAACGGGTGATCTCGGGGCCGGGGCTGATGCGTATTTTCAGTTTCCTCCAGGATTCCGGCTACGGCATTCCGTCGAAGCAGCTGCAGGAGGCGACCAAGCGCTCGATCGTCGACTACGCCGACGTCATCGCGGACTTCGGCTTGCACAGGAAAGATCCGCTGGCGACGCGCGCGCTCGACCTGTTCATCGCCGCCTACGGTTCGTTCGCAGGCAACGTTGCGCTCAGCGCGCTGGCGCACGGCGGCGTCTACATCGCCGGCGGCATCGCGCCGCGCATAGTCAACCGCCTGAAGGACGGCGGCTTCGTGCGCACTTTCATCGCCAAGGGGGCGTTCACGCCGCTGCTGTCGGGAATTCCGGTGAAGGTGGTGATGGATGCGCAGGTGGGCGTGCGCGGCGCTTTGCGTGTGGCGGCCGGAGATATAATAACTTGATTAAAATCAAGTACTTATAATTAAAAATGCGCCCGGGGTGTCTTTATTCCGGGACGATCCCCGCAACCTGCACCACCTTCGCCCAGCGCGCGATCTCGGCCTTGTAGGAGGCATCGAATTTTTCGCCGGACCAGTAACGCGGTTTGACGCCGTGGGCGAAGTGGCGCTGCTTAAACTTCCGAGTGAACCATTTACGTTCCGCCATCTCACACCTTCCAAGACCATTGTGGTGCCGTTTCGAGATGTCCTTAAAATCGGGTTCAGCACAGTCTGGCCGCTTCAATTCTTTACACAATTCAAAAACGCACCTTTGCGTTTTGCAACCGTGACCACTTCAAGATCGCCGTCTATTTCCATTGCGGTAGCCTTGACCTATATCCAGTTTCAGCGACTCACAGAAAAGTCCGATAAACCACAGAATGTGGACACGTCGTTGTGTCAGTTCAAGCCTTACGCTACCTTTTCATCGGAGTTTCCTGGCAAGATGAATGGATCTCGCCCCGATTCTTCCATTCTCATGATCAGAACTGTGCCTGACGGGCGATGGTATTGTCGGTTTCACGGTAGTCTGACTGGTCGGAAGCAGTGGACGAGGCCTTGGTGGAGTGCGGTGAGGTCAGCAGAACTTCTTACAGGAAGTCAATTTCTCGAGGAGGACACAAAATGAAGAGCCGTTTTGGAGTTCTGAGCGCCTTTTTATTCGGGGGCTGTTTGGCTCCCACGATTGCGTTGGGCCAGGTCAACCTCGGTGGAGACATTGGCGTCTATCCCTCGCGGCCGATCCGGATGGTGGTGCCGCAGGCGCCCGGCGGCAATACCGATTTCATTGGGCGCCAGGCGTCCCAGTACATTTCGCAGGCCCTGAATGGGAACGTGGTGGTTGACAACCGACCGGGCGCCGGCGGAAATCTTGGTAACGAGATCGTAGCGAGTGCCACGCCTGATGGCTACACGCTGCTCACCGCATCGCCCGCGTTCGTGACGAGTCCCGCACTGTATAAGAAGCTTGCTTATGACGCGATCAAGGATTTCGCACCGATCGGGATGACCGCCCTCGTTCCTCAGGTGCTGGCGGTGCACCCGTCGGTTCCGGCGAAGAACGTCCAGGAGCTGATCCAGCTTGCCCGCGACAAGCCGGGCGGTCTTAACTATGCCGCTCCTGGCGCAGGCAGCGGGCCCCACGTCACGGCCGCTCGTTTCGTTAGTATGGCGAACGTCAAAATCGAGCACATCGCTTACAAGGGGACGGGGCCCGCCTTGATCGATCTACTTGCCGGCCGGGTGCAGATGCAGTTTGGCGGGCTGCCGGCGATGATCCCGCACATCCGTTCCGGGCGCATTCGCGCACTCGGGATTTCAACTGCACGGCGATCTGCGGCCTTGCCTGAGTTACCCAGCATTGCCGAGCAGGGGGTGACGGGCTTCGATACCGCAGGATGGGTGGGCATGGCCGCGCCCGCTGGGACGCCGCGCGCGATCGTGGCATTGCTGAGCCAGCACCTAGAGGCATTCAAGAAGGATGCCGCGGCGCAGAAGCGCTTTGCCTCGCGCGGAGCGGAGTTCACCGATAGTTCTCCGGAGAAGTTTGTGCAGTTCATCAAACGCGAGATCCCGGAGTGGAAGAAAGTGCTGAAGCCAGTGCGTTGAGCATGCGGAACTAACCCGTGGCAACGTGTCCGAGCGGCACAGAGGCCGGAGAGAAAAGGAAGAAACGTGTCACAGATCGTTAACATCTCTGAACTGCCAAACTTTTATGCCCTGGGTGATACTGACCCGCGAGCGTCTGACAAAACGCGAATCGATTTGCGCATGGTGTTTGGCCGCAGCGTGTCGATCGCAGTTGCCAAATGCGAACCAGGGTACCACCCGGCACCGCACCTGCACGCGAGCGAGCAGATCAATTACGTCGCGAAAGGGGAGCTGTGGGTATATGTCGATGGCGTCGGCTACCATCTGACCGAGGGTGACGCGATTCGCATCCCTCGGATGAAGATGCACTGGATGTGGAATCGCTCGTCGGCACCCTGCACATTCTATGAGTCCAATTGCCCGCCTCTGATCGGGGACCTGGCGGTGTGGGACTCTCCCTGCGCGCTTTTCGATGCAGGGGAGGCGCGCCCGCGGCGGGAGGATTTCCCGCATGTGGTGTGGCTCGCTGAAAAGTACTGGGAGGCCGAAAGCCGGAAAGAGCCGCCGGGCGAGGGGCCGCTCGTCGTCCGCGCGGGAAGCCTGACGACGAGTGTGCACTCGGGCGCGATCGGAGCCGCCGCGTCGGGCAAACTCACCTCCAAATGTGTGCACGGGCTCGGCCACAATCTAACCGTAGCGACACGGAAGGGCGGCTATCACTCGGTACCGCATATACACGATGCCGAACAGATCCATTTCATTGTGAAGGGCGAAATCAAGATCTTCACGTCGGAAGCAGGCTTCGACTGCAAGGAGGGGGACTTCAACATCGCGCCGCGGAACATTCCGCATTGGGCGATCGTTCCTACCGACGACGAGAACATTCTTCTCCAAGTGCACTCGCCGGTGCTCGGTTCAGCGGCTAACCGCAAAGCGCTGGTGACCGACGAGGAGAAAGCATTTCCGATTCCGACTGTTTACAACATGACGCCGTGGGCGGCCGAGGAAATCATGAAGGTCGAGGAGAAATTTCTCGGCGCGATGCGGCGCTCGGGCACTTAGGGTTGCGAGTGGCGAGATCTATGAATCTAGGTCGGACCACGACAAGTAACTGAACCAATAAACCTTTAAGTTCCAAACATAGCGCTTTCCGCCCTTGGGGCGCTGTTTTCCCGCGAGAAATGGCCGTACAAGTAACCGTTGGTCAGTCGGTCGCGGATTATTTATAAATTATTGATTTTATTTATATTTTCGTAATTCCAGATATTGTGGCTTTTCGAGCATCAAGACCACCAGGCCAGCCCGGCCTTTGCATTGCGACGTCCCAGCCTGGTTGAATGCCCTTTTTATTCCGGCACGATCCCCGCAATCTGCACCACCTTTGCCCAGCGCGCGATCTCGGCCTTGTAGAAAGCATCGAATTTCTCGCCGGGCCAGTAACGCGGTTCGACGCCGTGGGCGAAGTAGCGCTGTTTCAGGTCGGCCGAGGCCAGCGCCACTCCGGTGGCGTCGATCAGCCGCTTGACCACGGCCGGCGGTGTTTTGGCCGGGCCGCAGAGTCCGTACCAGACGATGACTTCAAAACCCTTGTATCCGGATTCGTCGAAGGTCGGCACATCGGGGAGCTGCGGCTGCCGCTGTGATGACGTGACTGCGATGGCGCGCACCTTGCCCGCCTTCAGGTTCACCAGTTGCGACGGGAAATTGTTGAACTGCGTGTGTACCTCGCCGGCGATCACGTCGTTGGTGGCCTGCGCGCCGACCTTGTAGGGCACATGCAGGATGTCGATTTTCGCCAGCGTCTTGAAATATTCCATGGTCAGGTGCGGCGACAGGCCGACGCCGGAGGAGGCATAGCGGAACTTGCCTTGATTGGCTTTGGCGTAGGCGACGAATTCCTTGAGCGTGCGCACCGAGACCGACGGGTTGACGACGAGGATGTTGGGCACCGCGCCGTATAGCGTGATGCGGGTGAAATCCTTCAGAGGATCGAAGGGCAGCTTTTTGTGCAGCGCCGGGCGGATGGCCTGGCCGATGCTGCAGCCGACCAGGGTGTGGCCGTCGGGGTTCGCGCGCGCGACCAGGTCCATGCCGATGATGCCGCCTGCGCCGGGGCGGTTGTCGACGACGATCTGCTGCCCAAGCAGTTCGGTCATCTTGACCGCGAATATGCGTGCGGTGACGTCGGGCGCCGCGCCGGCGCCGGTGCCGAGGATCAGGCGCACCGGGCGCTCGGGGTAACCGGCGGCGAATGCGGCGCCGGGCGCTGCGAACGCGAAGACGGTGGCGATGACGGCGGCGCACAGGCGGGCTTGCTGCTTGGGTTCGGGCGACATGCGGCTCATGGTGTGGCTCCTCGTGGTTTTATTGACTGGCAATGGCTGCCGGCCGGGCATTGCCGGCGCAGCGGGTGGAGATGAATGTCGTGAGTGCAACGATCAGGCGTTCCAGATTGGCGGCGAGTGTATCGAAACCCTGATGGCGTTCGCGCGTGGTTTCGTCCATGTAGAGTGCGCGGTTGATCTCGATCTGGATGGCGTGGCGGTTGGCGGCGGGGTCGGCATAGCGGCGGATCAGTTCTGCTCCCTTGTACGGATCATTGACGTTTACCCGGTAACCCAGGCTGCGCAGCGTGCCGACGGCGCAGTCGATGAAATCACGCCCGGAGGTGCGGCCTTCGCGGTCGCTGACCACGAAGTCGGGGCGCGCCAGGCCGGCATCCACGTTCATCGCATTGCCGCGTGATTTCATCGAGTGGCAGTCGACGTGCCACGCGCCGCCGAAACGCGCGTGCAGCGCGTCGAGCCGGGTGCCTACGGCCTCGTGGTAGGGATCGTAGTAGTCGCGGATCAGCGACTGGACTTCGGCCACGGTGAGCCTGCGGCCGTGCACCGGCACGCCGGGCAGCGCGAGGCGGCGGATCAGGCCCATGCCGCTGCGTGATTTGTCGGAGACGGCGACAGGCGCCGGCCACGGCGCTTCAAGCAGTTCCGGGTCGATGTCGTCGCGGGCGCGGTTGGGGTCTATGGCCCAGCGCGGGAAAGTGGCGGCGACCAGCGTGCAACCGTGGTCTGGCGCCTTGCCGTAGAGTTCATCGACAAAGGCGTCGCAACCGGTGGCCAGGGCCTCGGGCGGCGCGACCGGCTGCATCCACGGCGGCACGACGGTGCCGCTGTGGGGCGAATCGAACAGCAGCGGCAGCAGGGTGGACTGCGGTTCGCGCACGATCACCGGCGGTACGGCAGGGATCTGGGCAGCGGCCTGTGGCCTGTTCACGGAATGTTCTCCGGTCTGGATGGAATGAGGGCAGTCTCACCAGTGCGCAGGCATCACGCAACCATATTCATAATTTGTATTAATCTATGCGTTTAAAGCATGGAATGGGGATGGCGATGGATTACCGGCAACTGGAAATGTTCCGCGCGGTGATGGATGCGGGTTCGGTGAGCGCCGCCGCACGCCTGCTGGGACTGTCGCAACCCGCGGTGAGCCGGCAGATTGCGCAGCTGGAAGCCGATTTCGACCTGGACCTGTTTGCGCGGGAACGCGGCCGGCTGCAGCCGACGGCGCACGCGCTTGAGCTGTATCGCGAGGCAGCCCATGCATTTGAGGGTGTCGAACGCGTGCTCAATCTCGTGCGCAAGATGCGCGCCAACAACACCGGTACGTTGCGCATCGCCGCGCCGTACAGCTTCTGCGAGGTGCTGCTGCCGCGCATCATCGCCCGCTTGGCGCCGCAGCACCCGAACCTGCGTTATGCCGTTGAGCCCGGCACCTACGAGGCGATCGCGGCGATGGTCGCCAAGCGCGAAGTCGATGTCGGCATCCTGAAAGAGCCGGTGGAGCACGCCGGCATCTCGACGCTGCCGCTGGTGGACAGCGTCGTCGCCTGCGCGCTGCCTTCCACGCATCGGCTTGCACGGGGTGCGAGCATCCGCGTGCAGGATCTGGCGCAGGAACCGCTGGTCATGCTCGGGCGCAACGCGGCCTGGCTGCAGGAGGTGCGCACGCTGCTCAACCGCGCCGGGAAGGCGCCGACTGTGCGGCTGGAAACTCACGCGGTGGGGGCGGCCTGCGGTTTTGCGGCCAACGGCCTCGGTGTGGCGCTGGTGCCGGAACTGCTGGGCGCGCAGTACATCAGCCGCGGCCTGGTACTGCGCCCGCTGGCCGTGCGCATCGAGCAGCGTTTTGCCGTGGGTTTTCCCAAGGGATTGCAGCGTGCCGGGCTGGTGGGGAAATTCACGCAGGCCGCGGCGAAAGTTGCGCGCGATCTCCTGCGCGAGGCGCGCCGCGGGGCCTGAGTCTGCTAGCCGTTGTCGCTGCTGGCCGCCAGCTCTTCCCGCGTATTGATGTTGCGGAACGCCGCTTCATCCGCAAACTGCACTTCCACGACTTTCAGCTGCGAGTACCACAGATCGATTTTGCGGCCGCCGGATTCGAGGAAGGCGGTGAGGCCGGGCAGCACCGATTTTCTGCACAGGCTGAACACCGGATGCGGCTGCTCGCCGGTTTTGGCGACGGCGAGGTCTGCGTTGTTCGTTTCGAGCCCGGCTTTCAACTGCGCCACCAGGTCCGTCGGCAGGAAAGGTGAATCGCATGGCGCAGTGACTACCAACGCATGTGTGGCTTCGCTCAGTCCACGGTGCAAGCCGGCCAGCGGGCCGGCAAAGCCGGTGATGGTGTCGGGAATGACGCGATATCCAAGTCCTTGATATTGTTCAATATTCTGATTGGCATTGATCAGCAGTTCGTTGACCTGCGGCGCGAAGCGTTCGATGACGTGTTGCGCCATCGGTTTGCCGCGCAGCAGTTGCAGGCCCTTGTCCACGCCGCCCATGCGCCGGCCCTGGCCGCCGGCGAGCAGTATTCCTGTGATAGCGGTCATGCCACCAGCGTGCGGGTTACGGGTTTGACGAAACGTTCGCGGCCGGTGAACAGCAGGTAGTGCCTGTTGACCGCGCGGCCGAGCATGGTGATGCCGGTACGCAGCGCAACGTCGTGGCCCATTTGCGTCAGTCCAGAGCGCGACACCAGGAAGGGAATGCGCATCTGCGCGGCCTTGATCACCATTTCCGAAGTCAGCCGCCCGGTGGTGTAGAACACCTTGTCCGAACCGTCGATGTCTTCCAGCCACATCAGGCCGGCGATGGCGTCCACCGCGTTGTGGCGGCCGACGTCTTCGACGAAATGCAGGATTTCGGCGCTGTCGTCTTTTACAGCGGCGAGCGCGCAGCCGTGCACCGCGCCTGCGCTCTTGTAGATGGTTTCGTGGCGGCGCACCGCGTCGAGCAGGGCGTGCAGTCCGGCTTCGCTGAGTTGCACGTCGCTGCGCAGTTGGATGGAGTCGATTTCTTCCATCAGGTCGCCGAACACCGTGCCCTGGCCACAACCGGTGGTGACGGTGCGTTTGCTCATTTTTTTGGTGAGGCCACGGATCGCCTTGCGCGTGGTCACCGCGGCGGATTCGGTTTCCCAGTCGACCTGCACCGCGGCGATTTCAGCGATCGACGACACCAGGCGCTGGTTGCGCAGGTAACCCAGCACCAGCGCTTCCGGGTTCTGGCCTAATGTCATCAGCGTGACGATCTCGCGCTTGTCGATGTAGATCGTCAGCGGATGTTCGCCGGCGATGGGCGTGGCCTGCGCCTCGCCGTGCTCGTTGATGGATTCAACTTCGACGGTCAGCGGGAGGGTGGCGCGGGTGATTTCGGGTTTAGCCACCGATGTAGGACATCTCGATTTTCTTCAGTGGCACGGTCTGTTCGCCGCGGATTTCGGAGTAACGATCCTCGCGTTGCGACCAGACTTTGCCGATCGCGGCGTGGATTTCGTCGTCGCTGGCACCGCTGCGCAGCAGTGTACGCAGGTCGTGGCCCTTGGTCGCGAACAGGCAGGTATAGATCTGGCCTTCGGTGGAGACGCGTGCGCGGGTGCAGTCGCGGCAGAAGGCCTGGGTCACCGAGGCAATGACGCCGATCTCGCCGGAGCCATCCTTGTAGCGCCAGCGTTCGGCGACTTCGCCGCTGTAGTTGGGGTCGACGGGTTCCAGCGGCATTTCGCTTGAAATCCGGTCGACGATTTCGCGCGCGCTGACCACGTCATCCATGCGCCAGCCGTTGGTGGCGCCAACGTCCATGTATTCGATGAAGCGCAGGATGTGGCCGCGCTCACGGAAAAATCGCGCCATCGGCAGGATGCTGTGATCGTTCAAGCCGCGCTTGACGACCATGTTGACCTTGATCGGTGAGAAGCCGGCCGCGGCCGCGGCGTCTATGCCTTCGATGACTTTCGCCACCGGGAAGTCGACGTCGTTCATCGCCATGAACACCGCGTCGTCGAGCGAGTCCAGGCTGACGGTGAGGCGCTTCAAGCCGGCCGCGCGCAACGCCCTGGCTTTTCTGGCGAGCAGCGAGCCGTTGGTGGTCAGTGTCAGGTCGAGGCCGGGGATGGCGGCGAGCAGTTTGACCAACTGTTCGACGTTTTTGCGTACCAGCGGCTCGCCGCCGGTGAGCCGGATTTTTTCGATGCCGTGGCGTGTGAATATGCGTGCAAGGCGTGCGATCTCTTCGAAGGAGAGCAGCGCACTGCGTTCGAGGAACTGGTGGTCCTTGCCGAACTTCTCTTTCGGCATGCAGTAGACGCAGCGGAAATTGCAGCGGTCGGTGATCGAGATGCGCAGGTCGCGCAGCGGCCGCCCCAGCCGGTCGCGGCTGGCGGTGAAGGTGGGGCTGGGCACGGGTGCGTTCATGGTAGGCATCTGGTTGATAGCTGATTATGGCAAAGTCGAATCCGCCGGTGCAAGGAAGGCATCACTTGCAAATCAGGTATTTACTGTAGTGTGCGGGTTGAATTGCCTGCCCCTGTAGCGCAGAATGCATTCATGGATGGAAACCTCGCGAGCAATGCGCACCGCTGGGCCGCCGCCGTTGTCATGGAGCGTACGGTGGTGGAAGGCCGCTGGGCCGGTGAGAAATGGCAAGCCAAGTGCGTGATCCCTGACCTTACACCGGGTGCTGCGCCGCGCGTGGTTGTCGACACACCGCAGATCACTCAGGTGCTGTTTTGCGGTCTTGCGCTGCAGCTGCAAAAGGACGAAGCAGAAGGCTATTACATGAACATCACCTCCACTGAGCCACGGGTTTTCATACTCTGGCGCATGGGGGAGAGCGTTGCCGAGCCGCAGATGCTGACTGCGAGCTACAACGAAGGGGCGCGCTGGCTCGACAGCGAGGAAAACGTGGACACCGTGCCGTTGCCGGTTGAACTGACCGGATGGATTGCGGCATTTTGCGAAGAACATTACAAACCCGAGCCACGGAAGAAGGCGAAATACGCAACCAACAAGGACAAGGGGCGGATGGGCAACTGGCGTCCTGACTGAACAAAACAATGCCTGCGATCACCATGAAATCGCTGTCCGCTACCAGCTAGATATACATGAATCCACCGGAATCCAAGCCGAAAGAATCACCCGACGAATTCCTGTCGAGGTGGTCACGCCGCAAGCAGCAGGCGCGCAAGGAGGAAGCTGAAAAGCCTGCTGCGCCGCCTGCAGCAAGTGCAAAGGATGAGGCTCCGGTGTTGCCGCCCGTAGAAGAGCTCGGCATGGATTCTGACTACAGCGGATTTTTTCACCCCAAGGTTGGCGAGGACGTGCGCACGGCCGCCCTGAGAAAGCTGTTCGACAACCCGCATTTCAGCGTCATCGATGGAATGGACATTTACCTCGATGATTATTCGATTTCTGAGCCGATACCTGCCGCCATGCTCAAGGAACTGAGGCAGGCGCAGAATATTCTCGGCTGGGCGAAGGAAGACCGCGAGAACGAAGCGCGACGCGAGGCCGAGTCGCTGGCAAGAGACGGTACAGCACCGGAACAGCTGACCGAAGCGGCTGGCGCCACCGTACCGCAGCTTTCGGCTCAGGAAAAAGAACAAGTGCAAACAACGGTCCGGCCGCACGATGCGGACGATGGATCGCAAAACACGTAGACTGCCGCGTCAGCTGTAAACCTTCCGGGGATTCGATGCGCCACAAAACATTGTTGTGTGACTGCAATCGCACGATGCAGATAGACGCGAAAGCCATTGCACGCGGACTCGGTGATGACGCCGCGTTGCCGGTGCAGAACGAAATGTGCCGCAGGCACCTTGCCGCCTTCGAGGCGGCGGTCAAATCCGGTGATGACCTGCTGGTGGCCTGTACTCAGGAAGCGCCGTTGTTCAACGAACTGCATGCCGGCCTGAATGGCGCAGGCGCGATCCGTTTCGCCAACATCCGTGAAACCGCGGGCTGGTCCGACGAAGGCCGGCAGTCCTCGCCTAAAATGGCGGCGCTGCTGGCACTGGCCGATGCAGCGGAATCCGAGCCGGTGCCCACCGTCGGTTACGAGGCAGGGCGCGAGCTGTTGATCGTCGGTCCCGGTGCGGCGGCACTGCCCTGGGCCGAGCGCCTGCAGGGCGCGCTTTCGGTGTGCGTGATGATGACCGATGACGGCCGTGGTGCCGAACTGCCCGGCGAACGACGCTATCCTGTGCTGTCCGGCGCGGTGCAGTCGCTGACGGGTTACCTCGGTGCATTCACGATGCGCTGGACGCAGCGCAACCCGATCGATCTAGATGCCTGCACGCGCTGCGGCGCCTGCATCGACGTCTGCCCGGAGCAGGCGATCGATTTCAGCTACCAGATCGATCTCGACAAGTGCAAGGCGCACCGCAAGTGCGTCACCGCCTGCGGCACCGTCGCGGCGATCGATTTTTCGCGCGAGGCTGCGGTCAGTGAAGAATGCTTCGACCTGGTGCTCGACCTGTCGCAGCGGGCGCTGATTCCCCTGTCGCAGCCGCCGCAGGGCTACCGCGCGCCGGGCAACGATCCGCTGGAGCAGGCCCTGTCGGCGACCGAGCTGGTGCAGATGACGGGTTCATTCGAAAAGCCGAAATTTTACGTCTACAAGGAAAAAATCTGCGCCCATGCGCGCTCCGAAATCACCGGTTGCACGCAGTGCATCGACGTCTGTTCGACCGGCGCGATCACTGCAGTCACCAGCGAGAACCGGGTCAACGTAGAGCCGCACCTGTGCATGGGCTGCGGCGGCTGCGCGACGGTGTGTCCTTCGGGGGCGATGACTTATGCATGGCCACGGGTGGCCGACGTCGGCGCGCGCCTGAAGACCGCGCTCAAGGCCTATGCCGCGGCCGGCGGCGAACGTGCCTGCCTGCTGATCCACAATGGCAGCTACGGCAGGGAACTGATTGCCGGACTCGGACGCCGCGGCAAGGGACTGCCGGCCAACATAATCCCGGTAGAGGTGCTGCACGTCGCATCCTTCGGGCCTGACCTGATGCTGGGTGCGCTGGCATTGGGCGCGGCACAGGTCACCGTGCTGGCCGCAGGATCGGAAGCGCAGGAATATGCCGAGGCGCTGGCCAGGCAGATCACCTATGCGGAAGCGGTGCTGGGCGGCCTTGGTTATTCAGGGAAGCGCCTGCGCCTGTTGCAGATCGATGATGTCGCGCGGCTGGAGCAGTGCTTGTGGACCAACCCGGTGCCTGAAGGCCTGCCTGCGGCGGGCTTCAATCTGACCAACGAGAAGCGGCGTACGCTGGAATTCGTGTTTGACCACCTCTGGGCGCATGCGCCCAAGCCCGTCAGTCAGCTGCCGTTGCCTGCCGGCGCACCATTTGGCGAAATCCGTGTTGACACTGCGAAATGCACCCTGTGCATGGCCTGCGTGGGGTCCTGTCCCGAAGGCGCGCTGCAGGATTCCAAGGAAGCGCCGGCTTTGCGCTTCATCGAACAGAATTGCGTGCAGTGCGGATTGTGCGTACGCACATGTCCGGAAGAGGCAATTTCATTGGTTCCAAGATTGCTGCCTTCGGCGGAAGCGAAGCAGTCGCGGACGCTTAACCAGGCTGTCGCATTCGAATGCGTGAAATGCGGAAAACCCTTTGCCACCAAGCAGATGGTTGACAACATGTTGCTGAAGCTGGGTAAACATTCGATGTTTGCCGAACCCGGGGCTTTGGACCGCATCAAGATGTGCGCGGATTGCCGGGTGGTCGATCTTTTGCAGACTTCGCGGCATGGCAACATTAACGATGTCTGAACTTGTTGACTGGTCTATAACCTTGTCCTGAACAGGGTTCCAAATCGGTGTGGAATTTTTGCTAGAAGCCACATAATATAGGCAAAATTTTACATGATGACGGCCACTATAGAAGCTGATAATCGCGTGCCGCCGGTTCCCGGCGAAACCGCGGAGGAGATGCAGGCCCGGGCGGCGCTGTACGGCCTGCTGGCGCATCTGTTCTTGGCGGCGCCTGCACGTGAGCTGCTCGACCGCATCGCCGCTTCATCAACCCTGATCTCCGGAGAGTCGCTGCCGCTGCAAGCCGCGTGGCAGGAACTGTGCGCTGCCGCGCGCATTGCGGATCCAGCCCGGGTCCGTGAAGAATTCGACAGCGTGTTTGTCGGACCCGGACGCCCGGAAGTCTCGCTCTACGCGTCTTCCTACATGAGCGGTACGCGCCGCGGCCATCTGCTTGCGGAACTGCGCGACGATCTGGCGCGCGCGGGTTATTCGCGCTCGGCCGCCAGTTCGGAGTACGAAGATCATCTGTCAGCACTGTGCGAAGTCATGCGCGGCATGGTCGGCGAGGAGCAGCTGGACGCTGCGGCCTTCGACGCCCAGCGCGAGTTTTTCGAGCGTTACCTGGCGCCCTGGTACGCGGCGCTGTGTGATGCCATCAATCAGTCCGGGCGTACGGTCTTTTTTCGTCCGGTCGCACGGTTTGCAAGCGCGTTTTTCGTCAACGAATCCGAGTATTTTGAATTAGCCTGAGGAGGTCATGACCATGAGCACCAGGATGAGTCGCAGGAAATTTCTTGCAGCAGTCGGTGTCGGCGGTGCGGCTACCGCTGCGGTGGTGGCATCAAAAACCGGCACCGCTCCTGAGCAGGTGGCCGCAAAGGCTGACGGCCAGCAGGGCAAGGGCTACCAGCTGACCGCGCACGTGCGCCGCTACTACGAAACGACCAAGGTCTGAGGAGGACGCCATGTTACTGACCCGCAAATCCAGCCAGACTGCGCAGACGCCCAGCCGCCTTGCGCGCAATGCCTCGGCCTTCCTCGGCAACACCATCGATCGCCGCACCTTCCTCAAGCGCAGCGGCCTCGCCGCCGGCGGCGCCGCAGCGCTGTCGCAGCTGCCGTTCTCGGTGATGCAGAAGGACGCCGTTGCGGCCGACAAACCGGCCGGCAACATCGAGGTCAAACGCACGATATGCACGCACTGCTCTGTGGGTTGCGCGATTGACGCCGTTGTGCAGAACGGTGTGTGGATCCGCCAGGAGCCGGTGTTCGATTCGCCGATCAACCTCGGTTCGCACTGTGCCAAGGGCGCGTCGATCCGCGAACATGGCATGCACGAGATTTCGCACCGGCTGCGCGCGCCGATGAAGCTGGTTGGCGGCAAGTGGGAAAAGATTTCCTGGGATCAGGCGCTGAGCGAAATCAGCGACAAGCTGCTTGCAATCAGGAAGGAATCCGGCCCTGATTCAACTATGTGGATTGGCTCGTCGAAGCACAACAACGAGCAGGCCTACATGTTCAACAAGTTCGTCTCCATGTTCGGTACCAACAACATGGACCATCAGGCACGAATCTGTCATTCGACCACGGTTGCCGGCATTGCCAACACCTGGGGTTACGGGGCGATGACCAACTCGTACAACGACGAGCAGAATTCCAAGGCTATCCTGTTCTTCGGCAGCAATGCTGCGGAAGCGCATCCGGTGTCGATGCTGCACACGCTGCACGCCAAGGAAAACGGCGCAAAGGTGATTGTGGTCGATCCCCGCTTCACGCGGACAGCAGCCAAGGCCGATGTCTACCATCGCATCCGTTCAGGTACCGACGTCGCGTTCCTGATGGGGCTGGTACATCACATCTTCAAGAATGGCTGGGAGGACAAGGAATACATCCAGGGCCGCGTTTACGGCATGGATAAGGCCAGGGAAGAGGCTATGAAGTGGACGCCGGAAAAGGTGGAGGAAGTCACCGGCATGAAGGAAGCGGAAGTGCGTGAGGTCGCAGAACTGATGGCCAAGAACCGGCCGAGTACCATCGTCTGGGCGATGGGGCAGACGCAGCACACCAACGGCAATGCGATCGTCCGTGCATCGGCGATCCTGCAGTTGGCGCTGGGCAACGTCGGCAGGGCCGGTGGTGGCTGCAACATTTATCGCGGCCATGACAACGTGCAGGGCGCCACCGACATCGGACCGAATCCGGACTCGTTGCCGGGGTACTATGGACTGGCAACCGGTTCCTGGAAGCACTGGTGCAAGGTCTGGGGTGTCGACTATGAATGGATGAAGGGTCGTTTTGCCTCTCAGGCCATGATGGAAAAGCCTGGCATCACGGTATCGCGCTGGATCGACGGTGTTCTCGAGAAGAACGAAATGATCGATCAGGACAACAACCTGCGTGCGGTGGTGTTCTGGGGCCATGCACCGAACAGTCAATCGCGGGGCAAAGAAATGGTCGAGGCGATGAAGAAGCTCGACTTGCTGGTCGTCGTAGACCCCTATCCCTCGGCGACTGCTGCGATGGCGGCGATGGTGCGGAAGGATGGTGCTTACCTGCTGCCGGCGGCCACCCAGCTGGAATGCGCGGGTTCGGTGACGGCGTCCAACCGCTCGATCCAATGGCGCGAGAAGGTGATCGAGCCGATGTTCGAATCCCGTACTGACCACATGATCATGCATCAATTTGCCCAGAAGCTTGGATTTGGCAAGGAGTTCACGGTCAACATCAAGAAGGTGAAGGGCAAGGGCGGCATGGAAGAGCCGGACATGGAGGACACGCTGCGCGAAATCAACAGCGGCACCTGGACGATCGGTTACACGGGGCAGTCGCCGGAGCGCCTGCAGGCCCACATGCGCAACATGCATGTTTTTGATATCAAGTCGCTGCGCGCCAAGGGCGGCAAGGATGCGAAGACCGGCTATGTGCTGGATGGAGATTATTTCGGTCTGCCGTGGCCGTGCTGGGGCAATGCTGCGATGAAGCATCCGGGCTCGCCCAATCTCTACGATTTTACGCGTGACGTCCGGGAGGGTGGCGGTACGTTCCGCGCCCGTTACGGGGTACAGCACAACGGCACGAACATCCTCGCCGAGGACGGAATCGCGTCCGTTGCTTCCGACATCAAGACCGGGTATCCGGAATTCGACCACGTACTGCTGAAGAAACTGGGCTGGTGGGACGACCTGACGGAAGCTGAAAAGAAGGCGGCCGAAGGCAAGAACTGGAAGACCGACCTTTCGGGCGGTATCCAGCGGGTGGCGATCAAGCATGGCTGCGTGCCTTTCGGCAATGCCAAGGCTCGCGCACTGGTCTGGAACTTCCCGGATCCTATTCCGCAGCATCGAGAACCGCTGTACAGCCCGCGTCCGGATCTGATCGAGAAATACCCGACCCACGCCGACCAGAAGG
>JBMTEY010000028.1:0-23505 GCA_049433545.1 Burkholderiales bacterium
AACACGGTTTGACCCATATCAAATACCCTGCATGTTTGCAGGGTTGTCCTTTTAGAATGACAACCATGATTCCCTGGCTGGAACGGGGCGACGACTTCCCGCCCCTGGAACGCGCGCTCGCCGAACCCAACGGTTTGCTGGCTGCCGGCGGCGATTTGTCCCCCCAACGGCTGCTGACCGCCTACGGCCGCGGCATATTTCCGTGGTACGGCCGCAACGATCCGCTGTTGTGGTGGAGTCCGGATCCGCGCATGGTGCTGTTTCCCGCCGAATTGCGCGTACCGCGATCGCTGGCGAAGCGCCTGCGGCGCCGCGATTTCGAAATCCGCGTCGACAGCGCATTTGCTGAAGTCATCCGCGCCTGCGCCGCGCCGCGCGATGACGGTGCCGGAACCTGGATCACCGCGAAAATGATCTCCGCCTACTGCGAATTGCACCACCGCGGCCACGCACACTCGGTCGAAACCTGGATCGACGGCACGCTGGCCGGTGGGCTTTACGGCATCGCCCTGGGCCGCGCCTTCTACGGCGAGTCGATGTTCGCGCATGCGTCGGATGCATCGAAGATCGCGCTGGTTTGCCTGGTCCGGCAACTCCGGCGATGGCAGTACGGATTGATCGACTGCCAGATGAAGACGGCACATCTCGCCCGCTTCGGCGCGCGTGAAATCCCGCGCAGCGAGTTCTCGCAACATCTGGCGGAATTGGTAAACTGTCCGGCATCAGCCGGATACTGGCGCTTTGACGACGATCTCACGACCTGACCACATGGGGATGCAGCGGTGACCTACCTTTCGGACTCCCCGCTTTCGGTGCTGCAGTTCTACGCCACGGCACCGTACCCGTGCAGCTACCTGCCGGAACGCATGGCACGCTCCCAGGTCGCCACGCCCAGCCACCTGATCGACGGCCCGATTTACGGCGAACTGGTGCGCGCCGGCTTCCGCCGCAGCGGCGCCTTCACCTACCGGCCGCATTGCGACCATTGCCGGGCCTGCGTGCCGGTGCGCGTGATCGCCGAGGAGTTTCAGCACAGCCGCACCCAGCGCCGCACCTGGAACCGCCATGCCGCCCTCGAATCGCGCATGCTCGAACTCAGGTACAACCCGGAACATTACGCGCTGTACCTGCGCTACCAGGCCCGGCGGCACGCCGGCGGCGGCATGGACCAGGACAGCCGCGAACAGTACCGTCACTTCCTGCTGCAGAGCAATGTCGAATCCCAGCTGGTCGAATTCAGGGAAAACGGCATATTGCGCATGGTCAGCATCCTCGACCAGCTGCAGGACGGAGTATCGTCCGTGTACACGTTTTTTGATCCCGACGTACCCGGCGCCAGCTTCGGCACCTACAACATCCTGTGGCAGATCGAACTCTGCCGCAGGCTCGACCAGCGTTACCTCTATCTAGGCTACTGGATCGCGCAAAGCCGGAAAATGGCCTACAAGATCCGCTTCCAGCCGATGGAAGGCCTGATCGACGGCCGCTGGCAGCTGCTGGCGGGCTGATTGCGGCAAAACCACGCCAGGCCCGTGCCGGTACAATAACGGCATGTACACCCTGCTCCGCCCGCTGCTGTTCGCACTCGATGCCGAATCCGCCCATCACCTGACGCTGGAATCCCTGAAGGTCGCGGCGCGAGCGGGACTCGCCGGTGCCTGCGCGCCGCAGGCGGCAAAAGTACCATGCACGGTGATGGGTCTGGATTTCCCCAACCCGGTCGGACTGGCCGCCGGCCTCGACAAGAACGGCGATTACATCGACGCGCTGGCCACGCTGGGTTTCGGCTTCATCGAAATCGGCACCGTGACGCCGCGGCCGCAGCCGGGCAATCCGCGGCCGCGCATGTTCCGCCTGCCGGCAGCGTCCGCCGTGATCAACCGCATGGGCTTCAACAACCGCGGCGTCGACGCCCTGATCGGCAACGTGCAACGCATGCGTTATCGCGGAGTACTCGGCATCAACATCGGCAAGAATTTCGACACGCCGATCGAACGCGCCGCCGACGATTACCTGGCCTGCCTGCGCAAGGTCTACGTGCACGCGAGTTACATCACCGTCAACATCTCCTCGCCGAACACGAAAAACCTGAGGCAACTGCAGCAAACCGATGAACTCGGCCAGCTGCTGGCCGCGCTGAAGGACGAACGCACCCGGCTCGCCGACCGGCATGGCCGGCGCGTGCCGCTGGCACTGAAAATCGCCCCCGATCTCGATACAACCCAGATCGCCGTCATCGCGGATCTGCTGGTCGAACACGGCATCGATGCAGTAATTGCAACCAATACCACGCTGGCAAAAGATGCCGTCGCTCACCTGCCCCATGGCGCCGAGGCAGGAGGCCTCAGCGGATCCCCGCTGACCACCCGGGCGCAGGCGGTCACCACGCAGCTTGCCGCCAGGCTCTCCGGCGCAGTGCCGATAATCGGCGTCGGCGGCATCATGAACGGCGAAAATGCCGCGGCGCGCATGGCCGCCGGCGCCAGCCTGATCCAGCTCTATACCGGCCTGGTTTACGCGGGGCCCGGGCTGGTGCACCAATGCATCAACGCCGTTGCGGGACGACGCCCGGCCTGATCCCGCCATGACACCGGATGTCGATGCCGTCGATGCCCTGCTGCCGCAGACGCAATGCGGCTTATGCGGCCATGCCGGCTGCAGGCCTTACGCAGAGGCGATCGCCAATGGCGACGCCGCCATCAATCGCTGCCCCCCGGGTGGGGACGAACTGATCGCCGAAATTGCGGCCCTGCTCGGTGTCGGGACACTGCCGCTGGATACTGCATGCGGCACAATCATGCCGCCGGCCACGGCCTTCATCGATGAAGCCGCATGCATAGGCTGCACGCTTTGCATCAGCGCCTGTCCGGTCGACGCCATCGTCGGCGCAAGCCGGAGGATGCACACGGTCATCGCCGGGGAATGCACGGGATGCGCGTTGTGCCTGCCGCCCTGCCCGGTCGACTGCATCACGCTGGCGCCGACCGGCGCACCAAGAGACCGCGCCGAGCAGCGCGCCGCGTCATTGCACCTGAAAAAACGCCATGAATCGCACCTGCAACGCCTGCGGGAACGCCAGGAGAAAAAACGGGCGCAACGCGCGGCCGCCGGAGCCATTACGCGAAAACGCGAGACCGTTGCCCGCGCCGTCAGCCGCGCCCGCGCCCGCCTGGCGGGCGGCAAACGCTGATCCGGCGTCAACAGAAATTCAGCGTCCGAAGAGCCCGCGCAGCAACTGTCCCGGATCGATGCCGATGCCGCCACCCTGCGGCTGCGACCGGGGTTGCTCCTGCTGCGGCTGTGCCGCAAGCCCGCGCGCACCGTCGGCGGGCAGCGGTTGCGCGGCACGCAGTGAACCCGCACCGGCGGCCACGCGACGGATGTCCAGTTCGCGGCCGGCCGGCAACCTTGCCAGATGCGGGGTCAGCAGCACTCCCAGTTCGTTGAGGCGCTCGCCCGGCAGCGGGTGGGTCTTGAACAGCAGGGCCAGCGAACCGTCGTCAGCGCCGCGCGCAGCGAGTTTGTGCAGCACGTCGAGCAGCCCGAACGGGTTGTAACCGACGCGCGCCGCCAGCACCACGCCTATCGCATCGGCTTCGTGCTCGGCCCCCTTGTCGAGACCGCGCGCGAATACCTCGGCACCGGTGCCTATCATGTTGTTGACCAGCGCCGAGCGGTTGTCGCGCTGCGCCAGCTGCGCACCGGCAGACAGCGCCGCGCTCTTCTGCAGCACCGTGACATGGTGCCGGCGCACGATGTGCGCGATCTCGTGGGCCAGCACGCCGGCCAGCTGCGCTTCGTTGTCGAGGATTTCGTAGAGGCCGCGGGTCAGCATCACGTAACCGCCGGGCGCGGCAAAGGCATTGATCGATGCCGTGTCGATCACCGCAAAGCGCCACGGCAGATCCGGGCGTTCGCTCTGCACCGCCACCCAGCGCCCGACCCGGTTCACGTATGCCTGTATCTCCGCATCGTCAACCAGCGGCGCGGCGCCGAGCATGCGCCCGGCAATTTCGCGGCCCATCGCCGTTTCTTCCTGCTCGCTGACTCCGGACACCGCAGTGACCGCATCACGGCCGATGCTGAATATGCGGTTGAGATCAATGTTCTGCGCAAACACCGGCGCCACTGCAGCTAGGGCAAGGCCAAGCGCCAAGGCATGGATTTTCCGGTTGATCTTCATGGCGGGCTCCCGCCACCGCCGGCGGCACTGCCGCTGCCCGCCTCCCGCACCGATTCCAGGTATTCAACCCGGGTGGCCGCCAGCCCGTGTTCCGTGGCATGCGCCTCCGCCTGTTCGCGCGATGCGGCAAAACCGTCCAGCTGCTGCAGCTGGCCGCCGTCGAACTGCGCCTGCTTCAGGTCCTCTTCTTCCAGCCCGCGGATGCCGATGGTGGCCGTGACATTCACCCGCTGGCGCGGACCGAAAACCCGTCCCAGTACCGAGCCGCCGCCGGAAGCCCCGCCGGATGCAGCCGGCGCGCCGAAGCGGACATTGAATGAATACAGCCAGCCGATGGTTTCCCCGGATTTGACCTGCACCCAGACCCCCTGCCGCGCCAGCGCATCGCCGCTGGCACCGCTTGCAAGTTTCCCCGTCACCGGGGCGCCCAGCCGCGGCTCGGCACGCAGCTCGCTGTCGCGCTCCAGCGTCACCGGTTCCGCATGCGCTGCCGCCGCAATGACTGCAGTAAGGCAGAACACCCGCATGCAGCGGCACAACCGCGAATAAACCCTGGTCACTGCAGCCGACGACGGCATGGCGCACTCCGCAAATGGACCCGCGCCATTATAATCACTTGGCTTTGCAGGAACACCCACCGGACACCATCCATGAATCCGGCAAAACGCCGCGCCATATTCGAACGTTTCCGCGATGCGAATCCCGATCCGCGCGGTGAACTCGAATACTCGACGCCGTTCGAACTGCTGGTCGCGGTCATCCTGTCCGCCCAGGCGACCGACAAAAGCGTCAACCTGGCCACCCGCGAACTCTATCGCCACGCCAACACCCCGCGGGCATTGCTCAAGCTGGGCGTTGCGGGACTGGAGACCCATATCAGGCGCATCGGCCTCTACCGGACCAAGGCGCGCAACATCATCGCCACCAGCAGAATCCTGCTGGAAAAACATGCCGGGGCCGTGCCACGGGACCGCGCCGCGCTGGAAGCGCTGCCGGGCGTGGGCCGGAAAACCGCCAATGTCGTGCTCAACATCGCCTTCGGCGAACCCACCATCGCCGTCGATACGCACATTTTCCGCATCGCCAACCGCACCGGCCTGGCACCTGGCAAGGATCCGCTGGCGGTCGAGCAGAAGCTGCTAAAAACGACCCCTGAAGAATTCAGGCTGCACGCGCATCACTGGCTGATCCTGCACGGCCGCTACGTCTGCGTGGCACGCAAGCCGCACTGCGGCGAGTGCCTGATCCGGGATCTGTGCGAATTCCGCGGCAAGGCATGACGGATGCCGCCGCATGAAAAAACCGCGCCGAAATACGGCGCGGTTTAATGGTCCTGCAGCCGCCGTCTCAGTATTTGTAGCGGAGTCCCGTCTGGCGGGAATAATAGGCGGCCAGATCCTCGATGTCGCGCTTGGACAGGTTTGCTGCCTGCAGCGCCATGATTGCGTTCTTGCGTTCCCCCGACTTGTAGTCCGCCAGCGCCTTGACCAGGTAATCCTGGTTCTGGCCCGCAAGCTTCGGGAAATCCGCAGCGGCGCTGTTGCCGTCCGGCCCGTGACATGCCGCGCAAACCTTGGATTTTTCCTTGCCGGCTTCCGGATTGGCGGCCTGTGCCGCGCCGCCGGCCATCAACGCCGCACAACCGGCGATCAAAAACAGTTTTTTCATCTTCATCCCCTGGCTCCGGTTATTTCGACGCCGACTGCACGGCAGTCGACGCGTAGTAGGCCGCCAGATCGGCCATGTCCTGGTCGCTGAGCCCCGCCGCGATCGCGCGCATCGAGGGATGCGTGCGGTCGCCGTTCTTGTAGCCCTGCAACGCCTTGACGATGTAGGCCGCATGCTGGCCGCCGAGCCTGGGGACGCTGTAGGTCACGGGAAACGCGGTCTTGTAACCGGGTATGCCGTGACAGCCGGCGCACATCGAAGTCTTGTCCTTGCCGGCGGCCGGATTGCCTTCGGCGGCCTGCGCCGCACCGGCCATCATTCCAAGGACGCCGATCCCGACGCACACTGCAGTTAAACGTTTCATGAGAACGCTCTTTCCTGTTTGGGAGACACAGGACGCGGATTATAGCCCAAAAAATTCTCTGATCGCCCGCCAAACAGACATGATTGCCCCATGGCGCCGCTATGGCCGATAATGAAAACTGTCGCCCGGGGAACCCCTTGAAGTTTTCATTAAGCCTTACGCCAGCCCAGCTGATGCATCACGCCGGCCGGGTTTTTCCGTTTCTGCAATGGTGGCCGATGGTCAACCGGCAGACCCTGCGTGCGGACGCCATGGCCGGGCTGACCGGCGCCGTGGTCGTGCTACCCCAGGGCGTGGCATTTGCCGCAATCGCGGGACTGCCCCCGGAATACGGGCTGTATGCAGCCATGGTGCCGGCAATCATCGCCGCGCTGTTCGGCTCCAGCTGGCACCTTGTGTCAGGGCCGACGACTGCGATTTCCATCGTCATCTACGCCACGATGAGCGGCATTGCCGAACCCGGCACGCCGGATTACATCAGGCTGGTGCTGATGATGACCTTCCTCACCGGCATCTTCCAGCTTGCAATGGGGCTTGCGCGCATGGGTGCGCTGGTGAATTTCATCTCGCACACCGTGGTCCTCGGCTTTACAGCCGGCGCCGGCCTGCTGATCATCAGCACCCAGCTGACCCATTTTTTCGGCATCCCGATGCCGCGCGGCATCTCCTTCGCCGAAACGCTGCGGCAGACGGTCTACGGCCTGAACGAGATCAACTGGTACGTCACCTCCGTCGGCATGATCACCCTGCTGGTCGGAATACTGATCAAGCGGCGCTACCGCAGGCTTCCGTACATGATTTTCGCGATGATCGCCGGCAGTGCTTACGCCGCCGTGCTCGGCCTGATCCCGCAACTCGATGCCCGCGACCAGATTTCGATGGTCAAGGCGCTGTCCGGCATATTCCCCCACTTCTCCGCGCCGGATTTCTCGCTGGAGGCGCTGCGCAAGACTGCCTCCATCGCCGTCGCCGTGACCATGCTCGGCCTCACCGAGGCGGTGTCGATCTCGCGCGCCATCGCCGTGCGCTCGGAGCAGCGCATCGACGGCAACCAGGAGTTCATCGGCCAGGGACTGTCCAACATCGTGGGCAGCTTCTTTTCGGCCTACGCCTCCAGCGGTTCGTTCAACCGCAGCGGCGTCAATTACGAAGCTGGGGCGCGCACCCCCCTCGCCGCTGTGCTCTCAGCAATTTTTCTGCTGCTGATCGTGCTGCTGGTGGCGCCGCTGGTGCAGTTCCTGCCGGTCCCGACCATGGCCGGCATCCTGTTCATGGTGGCATGGGGACTGATCGACATCCCGCAGATCCGCAACATCATCCGCACCAGCCTGTCTGAGAGCACCATACTGGCGGTAACGCTGCTGGCGACGCTCTTCGTGCAGCTCGAATTCGCGATCTACACCGGGATACTGCTTTCGCTGATGCTGTATCTCAAGCGTACCTCGCACCCCGTGATCCTCGACGTCAAGCCGGATCCCTCGGAAGGCAGCTATCACTACTCAGCTGACACCGGGCTCCCCGACTGCCCGCAGGTCAAGTGCGTGCGCATCAACGGTTCCATTTTCTTCGGCGCCGTCGATCACGCGCAACAACTGCTGCACCAGATCGGCGAACGCACGCCGCAGAAACACGTGCTGGTGGCTGCCAGCGGCATCAACTTCGTCGATGTCGCCGGAGCTGAACTGCTGGCCCACGAGGCCAAGCGAAGACGGCGTTTCGGCGGCGGCCTGTATTTTTACCGCCTCAAGGACGAGGTCGTGCGCCTGCTCCGGCGCGGCGGTTACATGCACGACATCGGCGAGGAAAACATTTTCCCCGTGAAGGCAAACCCGATGGACGTCATTTACCGGAAACTCGATACGGCCATCTGCCGTGAATGCAAGCTGCGCATCTTCCGCGAATGCCAGACCACCCTGCCTGACGGCACGGCGCGACCGCCTGCGGGCGCCTGACCGTTTTTACCTGACCACGATGACCGGCCGCGTGCAGCGCGTCAGCACTTCCATGGTTTCGCTGCCGAGCAGCACCGCGGTCAGCCCCTTGCGGCCGCGCGACGGCATCACTATGGCATCACAGTTGCGCGACCTTGCGGTGGCAATGATTTCCTTGTAGGGCCGGTCGGCAGAGGCCATGCGGGTACTGCAGGCCACGCCGGACTTTGCCGCCTGAACTTCGGCACGCGCCAGGTACGCCTTGGCGTTTTCGCGCGCTGAACTTTCGTAACTCTCCATCCAGTCCGGTTCCGGAACATAACCTTCGGCGAATATCATCGGATCGAGCCGCGGCAGCACGTAGAGCAGCGATACGCGCCCCTTGGACAATTTGGCGAGCTTGATGCCCGTCACCAGCGCCTTGCGCGACAGCTTGGAACCATCTGTGTAAATCAGGATGTGCTTGAACATGCCGAACCTCCTGTCCGCCGGTTCTCTGACCGTAAGCCTTATTCGTCCCGAGGTTATCACGGCATGCCATGCGCGGCACCGCCGCGCATATAATGTGCAGCAGATGAAACTGCATGTCACATGGCAAACCGACTCTCCAGAATAGTTACCCGCACCGGCGACGACGGCAACACCGGACTCGCATCAGGCACCCGGCTCTCTAAGGATCAGCCCCGGGTGGCGGCGCTGGGTGACGTTGATGAACTGAACAGCAGCATCGGCCTGCTGCTGGCCGAGGCGCTGCCGGCGGACATCCATGACGCGCTTGCCGGCGTGCAGCACGATCTTTTCGATCTCGGCGGCGAACTGAGCCTGCCGGGACACTCCATGATCGCGGAGGCCCATCTCGCGCGCATCGACCGGTTGATCGAGCAGTTCAATGCCGGCTTGCCGCCGCTGAAGGAATTCGTGCTGCCCGGCGGTTCGCGCCCCGCCGCGCTTGCACATGTATCGCGCACGGTATGCCGGCGCGCGGAACGCACCCTGGTTGCGCTGTCCCATGCCGAACCCGTGCCGCCGCTTCCCGGGCGCTATCTCAACCGGCTCTCCGACCTGCTGTTCGTGCTGGCGCGCGTCCTCAACCAGTCTGCCGCAGGCGACGTATTCTGGCAGCAGGGCCGCAACCGCGGCTGAGGAGTTCGCTCAGCGCCTTGCCCTGCGGACTTCTTCGAGATGCGCGCAGACCCTGCGCGCGCCCTCCATCAGTCGCGGCGTCGGCCGCTGTATCAGCTCGGGCGGTATGTGAAAGGCACGGATGGAGTCCAGCGGTGGCACCTGCGCCGCCCAGCGCGCGGCAAACCCTTCCGCGCTGTCGGCGGACCCGCCCCCCAGCGCGACTTCGGGACGCGCCACCAGCAGCGCCTCGCGTGAAACCTCCGGGGTCAGCACTGCAAGGCCGCCGAAGACATTGATGCCGCCGCACAGCCCGATCACATCGCTGATGACATGCGCGCGGTTGACCGTCATCAGCGGCCGCGGCCAGATCTCGTAGAACACCCTAACGGGGGGGCCTGAAAAACGCTGCGCGCGCAAGGCCCGCAGCTCGTCGCGAAACGCGGCCCGCGCCGCAGCGCTTTCCTGCAGCGTGCCGGCCAGAGTGGCTATGGCATCGAGGTTGCGTGCAATGTCGTCCAGCCGCGCGGCATCGGACACGAATACCGGAATGCCCAGGCGCTCCAGCCGGCTCACCGCCCCGGGCGACGTTCCGCTCTGCCATGCCAGCACCAGGTCGGGTTTCAGCGCCAGGATGCTTTCGAGGTCGAACTGCACGGCATCGCTGATGACCGGCAGCCGTTTAGCCTCGGGCGGATGGTCGCTGAAACGCGCCACCCCGACCAGCCGGGTGCCTGCACCAGCTGCAAACGCCAGTTCGGTCAGGTGCGGGGTCAGCGCGATGATACGGCGTGCCGGCTGTTCGAGGCGGATCTCAAGGCCGCGGGCATCGCGCAACATCACCGGCGCAGCCCAGGCATTGCCGCAGAAAACGCACAGGCACGCTGCCAGGCAGCGGATCAGGCAGGCCGCCATGGCCGGGGCCGCGCGACTAGCGATTCTCGTCCATCATCCGCAGCAGCCGACTGCTGGTCTGCCGAAGGCGCAACGACAGCATGGTGACCATCTTGACGAGAATTTTCGACCCCAGGCTGGGATGATCAAGGATGATTTTCGCCATGTTGTCGCGCGTCAGCACGGCAAAAGTGGTGGGTTGCGAGGCCATGCAGGTGGCGAAACGCGGTTCGCCGTCGATCATCGACATCTCGCCCAGCGTCATACCGGGGCCGGCGCTGGTCATGTGCTGCTGCTCCGCGCGATGCCCCTTCTTCAGGATGTCGATCTCGCCCTCGATGATCAGCACCATGAAATCACCCTCGTCACGCTCACGGATGAGGATTTCACCCGGTTGCGCGCGATACACTTCCATATAACCGGCCAGTATCGAGATGTCTCCCTGAGAAAACTCGGCAAAAACTGCGATTTGCCGACCAAGCCGAAAATCTCGTCGGTAATGGCGGTGCCGGCACCCACCCGCTCCAGTTTCTCGAGATTGCCCCGGTCAGTTGCTGTATCCAGACTGTCTTCGGCCATGATTGCGCGCGGTTTTAACCGTCAGTGGATTCGCATCGTTGGCCGCCCGCTCAATCCTTGGCGACCGCCTTGAGCCGGCGCTTGCGCACGCCGTCGGCCAGCGTGTCCAGCAGCTTGCGGCTTTCTTCCCAGCCTATGCAACCATCGGTAACGCTGACGCCGTACGCCAGCGGCTTTCCCGGGACCAGGTCCTGGCGTCCCGCCTTGAGGTGGCTCTCGACCATCACGCCGAAAATGCGATCGTCACCACCGGCAATCTGGCCGGCAACGTCATGTCCGACATCGACCTGGCGTTCCGGTTTCTTGCTGCTGTTGCTGTGGCTGAAATCAATCATGATGCGCGCCGGAATGCCGGCCTCGGCAAGGCCGCGGCCCGCCGCATCGACGCTGGCGGCGTCGTAATTGGGCTGCTTGCCGCCGCGCAGGATCAGGTGACAGTCCTCGTTGCCGGTAGTCGAGACGATCGCTGAATGGCCGCCCTTGGTGACCGAGAGGAAATGGTGCGGCGCCTGGGCTGCCCGGATCGCATCGATGGCGATCTTGATGTTGCCATCGGTGCCGTTCTTGAACCCCACCGGACAGGACAGCCCGGAAGCCAGTTCGCGATGGATCTGCGACTCGGTAGTACGCGCGCCGATTGCACCCCACGACACCAGGTCGGCGATGTACTGCGGCGTGATCATGTCGAGGAATTCGCAGCCTACCGGCATGCCGCTTTCATTGAGCTCAAGCAGCAGTTCGCGGGCGATCTTCAGCCCTTCGTTGATGCGGAAGCTGCCGTCAAGATTGGGATCGTTGATCAACCCCTTCCAGCCCACCGTGGTGCGCGGCTTTTCGAAATACACGCGCATGACGATCAGCAGGTCGTCGGCCAGCGCGCGCTTCGCCTCGAGCAGCCTGCCGGCGTATTCCTTGGCGGCCTTTACGTCGTGCACCGAACACGGCCCCATGACCACCAGCAACCGGTCATCGGCACCGTGCAGGATGCGATGGATCGCCTGGCGCGCCTCGAAAGTGGTGTCCGCGGCCTTTTCGCTAAGTGCCTGTTCGCGCAGCAGGTGCGCCGGGGGGGCAAGTTCCTTGATTTCCTTGATCCGCAGATCGTCAGTACGGTGCAGCATTTCGTTTCTCGACTTTCTCAACTATCCATAAAATCAATGCATTATAGCGGATTCCGGACCTGCACTAAACCGTGCCGCCGACCGTCAGGCCGTCGATGCGCAGGGTCGGCTGGCCCACACCCACCGGCACGCTCTGGCCCTCCTTGCCACAGGTGCCGACGCCGGTATCAAGCTTCATGTCGTTGCCGATCATCGATACGCGGGTCAGCGCATCCGGCCCGTTGCCGATCAGCGTCGCCCCCCTGACCGGGTAGGTCAGTTTGCCGTTCTCGATCATCCAGGCCTCGGATGCGGAAAACACGAACTTGCCGCTGGTGATGTCGACCTGGCCGCCGCCGAAATTCACCGCGTACAGGCCGTGGTCGACCGAGGCGATGATCTCGGCAGGATCCCGGTTGCCGTTGAGCATGTAGGTATTGGTCATGCGCGGCATCGGCACATGCGCATAAGACTCGCGGCGACCGTTGCCGGTGACCGGTACGCCCATCAGCCGCGCATTCAGCGCGTCCTGCAGGTAGCCGCGCAGCACGCCATCCTCGATCAGCACGTTGTGCTGGGTCGGGTTGCCCTCGTCATCGACATTCAGCGAGCCGCGGCGGTGTTCCAGGGTACCGTCATCAACCACGGTCACGCCCGGTGCTGCGACGCGCTCGCCGATGCGGCCGCTGAAGGCCGAAGTGCCCTTGCGGTTGAAATCGCCTTCCAGGCCGTGCCCTACCGCCTCGTGCAACAGCACGCCCGGCCAGCCCGGTCCCAGCACTACGGTCATGGTGCCAGCGGGCGCCGGCCGCGCATCGAGGTTGGTCAACGCCTGGTGGACGGCTTTCTGCGCATAATCGGCAATCACCTCGTCGCTGAAGTAACCATAGTCGAAACGTCCTCCGCCGCCGGCGCTGCCCTGTTCGCGCCGCCCCCCGGATTCGACGATGACCTGCAGCGACAACCGCACCAGCGGGCGGATATCCGCCGCCTGCATGCCGTCGCTGCGCGCCACCATCACCACTTCGTATTCGCCGGCTAGTGAAGCCATCACCTGCGTCACCCGCGGATCGAGGCGCCGCGCCGCCTGCTCCAGCCGTTCCAGCAGCGACACCTTGGCTCGGGCATCGAGGCTTGCCAGCGGATCCTGCGGCGCATAGAGCGTACGCAGCGCCCCCTGTCGTGCCACCGCAGTACTGCCAGTGGCGCCCTGGCTGGCGATGGCACGCGTCGCCTGCGCCGCCGACTGCAACGCATTGAAGCTGATGTCGTCGGAGTAAGCGAAGGCGGTTTTTTCGCCGCTCACTGCGCGCACCCCCACACCCTGGTCGATGTTGAAGCTGCCGGACTTGACGATGCCCTCTTCCAGGCTCCAGGACTCGCTGCGCGAGTACTGGAAATATAGGTCAGCGTAATCGACGCGATGCGCCATGATTTCGCCGAATACGCTCTGCAATCGGTTCTCGTCCAGCGCATGGGGTGCCAGCAATACGGCGCTGGCGGTTTCGAAAATGTTGGCGGGTTTCATTAATTACTCAATAAAATCAGATACTTATAAAATAATCAGCGTTGCAGCGTGCGATGCGTCAGCGCCGGCAGGCTCTGGCGCAGGCGCTGTATATGGGAACGGTTCATGCCGGCGACAACCACGCCGGAACCGCGGGGCAGACGGTCGAGTACGACCCCCCAGGGATCGACGATCATCGAATCACCATGGGTCTCGCGACCGTTGACATGATAACCGCCCTGCGCCGGCGCCAGCACATAGGCCAGGTTTTCTATCGCACGGGCGCGGATCAGCGTCTCCCAGTGCGCCTTGCCGGTGGTTTCGGTGAACGCGGAAGGAACCAGGATCAGGTCGACTTCACCCATCGCCCGGTAAAGCTCGGGAAAACGCAGGTCATAGCAAATCGACAGCCCGATGCGCCCGAACGGGGATTCCAGGGTCACCACTTTTTTACCATGCTCGATGGTGCGTTCCTCGGAATATTTCTCCGCGCCCATTTCGAAACCGAACAGGTGGATCTTGTCGTAACGCGCGACGCAGCGTCCCCCGTCGTCGTAGACCAGGCTGGTGTTGAGGACTTTGTCCGGCGTCGAAGCCACCAGCGGCACCGACCCGCCGACGATCCAGATGCCGTGTCTGCGCGCGCTGGCCGCAAGAAATTCCTGGATCGGCCCGTCGCCGAAGGCCTCGCGCACCGCGACCTTGTCAGTGTCCTTCATGCCCATGATGCCGAAATATTCCGGCAAGGCCACCAGGCGCGCGCCCTGTGCCGCCGCGATGTCGATCAGCCGCGCAGCCTCCTTCAGGTTGGCCTCCACGCGCGGGCCCGATGCCATCTGCACGGCGGCGATCCGCGTCGCCCCGGCATCGGCGGTACCCGTTCCCGCACGTTGCGCCAGCGTCGATATCAAGCGGGTGCTCATGCCATTCCTTTCATTTCACAACCTCCACGCTGACCGCCCCAGAGGCGGGATCGGCACGCAAAAATACGCGCGCGCCGTCAACGGCCAGCGCGACCAGCCACGCCCGCAGCTCCTCGGCCTGCGCTTCCTGGCTCCGACCGTGAACAATCATGATCCGTGCCGCCGCATCCTGTTGCCAGGCTGCGACGGCCTGGCGGATCGCGGGCGATGCCATCACGGTCTGCGCCGACCGTGGACGATCCCACAGCTCGGGAGCGATTTCCGCCGCCGGCAACGACACCGGCAACAAGGCCGTCGCCGCAATCAGCAGCAGCCTGCTCATGGATTGGCTCCGGCATCGGCCGTCGGGGGCTCGACCTTGGCCACCTGCGGATCGTTCCAGCTTCCGGTTACGTCATATTCATAGGCTGCAATCTGGTCCAGCGGGTCCTTGAGCAGTTTCTGGGCGATGAATGCGGCAACGCCGGCAACCGGCCCGCCGATCAGCGCACCAGCCACCGAAACGGTGTCGGACAGCTGCGGATTGACCTTGACGCGCAACTTCTGGGTTTCCCGCGCAAGATCCACCTGCCCGCTCATGTTGATGCGCGCTGCTGGTCCGGTAATGCGCAGGTTATCGGTTATTGCGACCCCTTTGTCGACCTCGATTGCGCCTACAATCTCGTCGAACGCCAGGCCTTCGCTGAATATGTCCCGGAAATCCAGCGTTATCCGCCGCGGCAGCGACTGCAGGCTGAGGATGCCCAGCAGCTTGCCGATGCCGGGCTCCAGTTTAAGAAACTGGCCTTTGCCGGCATCAAGCACGAAGTTCCCCGTCAGCGAGGGATAGTCGATGCGCTGCGGGCTGCCGGCCCATGCCAGATTGCCCTCGACCTTGGCTACGCCGCGCCGCACCCCCTCGGGATATCCCAGGCGGGTCAGAAACTTGCCGATATCATTGACCTTCAGCCGCACGTTCACCCGTGTGCCCGGCCGGGTCAGCCAGGACTGCCAGATGCCATCCAGGTTGAGCACGCTTTCCGGATTGCTCAGGCGCAGCCGTTCGATGCGCCAGTCGCTCTGTTGCGGCGTCGCCTGCAGTTCCAGGCGCCCCAACGCCAGGCTGGCAAGATGGAATTCATCGATCACCACGTCCAGTGCTGGCAGGTCGGGAGACCGCGTATCCGGCGCCTCGACGGGCGCCGCCGCGGCAACGGCCACGGGGTCCTTTGCCGGCACAGCCAGGCGGCGCAGGCGCGCAGTCAGGCGGCCCTTGCCCTGTGCACGCCAGGACAGGGCGCCGTCGACATCACGTCCCTTGAGATTGATCTGCAGGGCGCCCGGCTGCTGCACGGCGGTCAGCGTCAGCGGCGCAAAACGCCGGTCGAACCACTCCACTTCGCCGATCCGCAGATCCATGCCCGCAACCTGCATCCCGCCGCCGCCTCCTTCACCCAGCAGCGCCAGCCAGCCATCGAGATCGATCACCGGGATCGCGCCCGTGATGGCGATGCCCGGCTTGTCGGGTTCGGCCGCCGCACCTTCGCCGAAACGCACGGTGCCGCGCTCGATGCGCGCATCCTTGCCTTCGCCGCTGCGGTACAGCAGCGCATTCACGAGTTTTCCGACAGACACTGAAATGCGTTCCTGCCGCGGGCCGGTAAAACGCCGCTCCACCCGCAACGGCAATTCTTCAGCCGCTGTTTTGGTGAACGGAACCGGCAGATTGACCGCCAGTCCCCGCAGCGTCGACTCGGCGGTGACATCGACCCGCTTGTTGCGCACAACCAGCGTACCGCGCCAGTCGGTCGAACCGCGCATGTGCCGCACCCATTCCACCCCGCCGGCACGCCGCGCCGCATCGGCATTGATGCGCCCCTGGAAGCGGATGTTGACCGCGGCATCACGCTGGCTGCCGGCGGTGATGGTCAGCGGCCCGCCCAGAAAAACCGCAGTCGCATTGGGCACCCGCACCGCGGCCTCGGTGAATTCCAGGCGGCCGTTGACCTGCTCCAGCGGCGGCATGCCCACGGCAGGCTCCAGCTGATTGTCGATAAACTGGTAAGCGCCGCTGACCTTGCTGTTCCCCATCGTGCGCAGCGGCAACGTCAGCTTCAATGCCAGCCTGCCCCGCCCCCGCGCGCTCATCCCCTCGGTAAAATCGTCGATCATCGTATGGACCGGACTCTGCTCGATGAATCCAAGAAAATCCGCAGTCGCCCCTGCCGCCTCGCCGCTGATCTGCAGCACTTCGTCGCTGTACACCAGATCGGGAATCAGCGCGCGTACCTTGTTCAGCCGCACATTGCCGATCACTGCCTCGCGGGCATTCATTTCGAGGCGTTTGCCGCGAAACAGGAAATCGCCCTCGATGCCCGTGATCCTCGGCCAGCCGTCCCCGTAATTCAGTTCGCCGCCGCTGACCCTGGCCGCCACCTCGAAAATGCCGCCGCGTTCGTCGGCAAACGGAAACTCCGCGAGATCTCCCTTGAGCCGGAACTTCACGTCATTGGACGTACCGGCAACGAAGGCCCGATCCAGCCACCCCCGTGAAGTCTTCGCTACCGTCAGCGGCAGGTATGCCGTCACCCGGTTGGCTGCGCCACGGGTCAGGTGCCCGGTCAGGTCCGCGACCCCCGGGCCGTCCGCAGTCATGCGGAAAGTGCCGAACAGGGTGCCGGCAAGATCGGCATTGGCATAGGCAAAATTGCCGAGCCGCAGTTCTATGCCCAGCGCCGTGTTCGACCATGACAGCTGCCCGGTCAGCGTGTCGAAACGCAGGCGCTCGCGGAACAGCTTCGGCATGTTGAGCGTCGCCTTCTGCGTCACCACATGCAGCGTGCCGCCCTTTTCAGTGCCGTCGATGTTGCCGCTGAAACCGGAAAAGCCGGGCACGGCGCCCTGTTGCGCCAGCGACAGCTCATGGAAACGTCCCCGCACCACATAGGTGTCCGGCCGCGGCCAGGCGCCGTTCCAGCGCAGCGACAGGTCGTAGACACTGCCGGTCGGCGCAAAATCCGCCAGCGACTTGCGCAAACCGGGGGCCAGCGGCAGCCGGTCCGCCAGCTGCACCAGCGGCGCCAGCTCCAGCGCGTTGGCCTGGAGCTCCCCGCGCGCATATCCATCGCCGCTCGCACCGCCCAGCTGCAGCCGCAGGTCGACCGGCGGCAGGTTCAGCCGATCGCCCGTGATGAATGCGAGCTTGCGGGTCGTGATTTCGAAGCCGTCGATGGTACGTTTCCACGTAAAACGGCCTCCGAGCTGCGACATGTCGAGATCCGGCAGGTCGGCGCCGAGCCGGGCGCGCACATCGCTCAATTGCACGTCGGCGATGACCGACTCGAGTTCGCTGCGGGCGAAAGTGAACCACGAACGCAAAGCACCGGCGCCCTGCGGAAAATGCACCGGAAAATCGACCCACTGCCGCCACCCCGGAATGTCGACCTGGTCGACATGCACAAAAAGGCGGCCCGTCAGCGTCTCGGCCATCGACTGGAAACTTTCACCGGTCAGATCGGCGCGCACGTCCAGCGGCGAAGCCAGCCCTGCGGGCGGCACCGCACGCAGCGCCAGACGATGCCGGTAACCGCTGTTGACGATCCGCAACTGCAACTGTTCCAGCGCAAGCACGGGCGCGCCGCGCATTTCATCATTCCAGATCAGGCGCGCATCGTGGATCTCGATGTCGCGCTGACCGAGCAGCCAGCGGGAGAATCCACCGTCGCCCTGCGTCCCCACATTCATCGGGATGCCGGCCACGGTGATGACGCCGCTGTTGTCGCGACGGACGGTCAATACCGGCCGGTGAATGTCCAGCGAATGGAAATTGACCTGCAGCAGGGCTGCCGATCGCCATGACAGCGTGGCGTCGATGCGCGGCAGCTCCAGCGCGGGCCGCCCTCCCGCATCGTGCACCACCACCTGCGCCAGAGCCAGTTGCGGACGCAGACCATCCCAGTTCGCGCTGATGCCGCCTATGGTGATGCGCTGCTGCGCGGCGCGACTCAGCACCTGTGCAATATCATCCCGATACGCCGCGATATCGGGCAATATCCAGTAACGCAGCACCAGCACGGTCGCGGCAAACGCCAGCCCCGCCGCCAGCACACTCCAGGTCAGCAGGCGATAAATCCACAATGAGCTCCTCTGGATCCGGTTGCGGACTGCGGCTAGGCTCATGTGGCGCCTGAAAAAATTTAAGAATGTAAAATGCGGAAACGAAACAAAGGCTTAGCCATTCTAACGCGAACCGGCCATGGAATCGAATAACGCACGGCCAGCAGCCGGCGCCGACCACGACATCAACGCTGCGGCACGTTACAGCCGCTACCTGCAACGGCTGCTGACCGCCAATCCCGGAATCATTACGACAACCGAACTGGCGCAGCCGTTCACCGTGGCCGCCATGCAGGCCGAACTCGCCGCCTCGGACATCGTCGATGACGCCAGCCTCGGACGCGCCCTGCGGCTGTTGCGCCAGCGTGTCATGGCCAGGTTGATCACACGCGACCTTAGCGGACGTTCCAGCCTGGATGAAACCGTCGCCACCGTGACTGCGCTGGCGGAAGTGGCAATTGAAACGGCCGTGGTCCGGCTGCACGGCGAACTGGCGGCCATCCACGGCGAACCGCGCAGCGCCGCGGACGGCTCCGCACAGCAGTTGCACGTGGTCGGCATGGGAAAACTCGGCGGCGCCGAACTCAATGCCTCATCCGACATCGACCTGGTGCTGATCTACCCTGATGAAGGTGAAACCGATGGCACGCGGCCGCTGAGCAACCACGAGTTCTTCACCCGCCTTGCGCGCCGCCTGATCACCGCCCTCAATGAATGGACAGAGGACGGTTTCGTGTTCCGCGTCGATACCAGGCTGCGGCCCTATGGCGACAGCGGACCGCTGGTGGTGGGATTCGACATGCTCGAAAACTACCTGATCACCCAGGGCCGGGCCTGGGAGCGTTACGCCTGGATCAAGGGCCGGCCGCTGACCGGCGACCAGCAGGCGGCGCTGCTCGCCCTGGTGCAGCCATTTGTTTTCCGCCGCCACCTCGACTACGGCGCTTTCGCCGCTATGCGCAGCCTGCACAGCCAGGTCCGCCACGAAGTCCGCCGCCAGGAACGCCTCGACGACATCAAGCTGGGGCCCGGGGGTATCCGCGAAATCGAATTCACCGCACAGGTATTCCAGCTGATCCGCGGCGGCCATGAACGCGCGCTGCAGCAGCAGTCCACGCTGCCCGTGCTCACAGCGCTCGGCGCAGGCGGGTTCATCAGCACCGAAGCTGCGGCCGAACTGCGAGATGCCTACGTGTTCCTGCGCAATCTCGAACACCGCCTGCAATACCGCGATGACCAGCAGACCCAGGCGCTGCCCGCGGATCCTGACGAACGGTCGCTGCTCGCCGCCAGCATGAATTTTGCCGACGAGCCGGCGTTTGCCGCTGCGCTGGCCCAGCACCGCGATGCAGTGTCGCGGCATTTTGAAGACATCTTCGGTGAAAACGATACCGCGGACCATCCCCTTGCGGAACTCTGGCATCCGCAGGTCGCCGAATCACCAGCGGCCTTGCGGAAGCTTGCGGAAATCGGTTACGCACAGGCCCCGGAAATCGGCCGCCGGCTGGCGCTGTTGCGCAATGGCAACCGGTACCAGCAGATGCCGGCCTCCAGCCAGCGGCGCCTCGACCGGCTGGTGCCCTCGGCCATAGCCGCAGCCGCCGCGCGCCGTGATCCGGATGCCACACTGCAGCGGCTGCTCGAACTGTTCGAAGGTATCAGCCGCCGCGAAGCCTACCTCGCGCTGCTGCACGAATACCCGCATGCACTGGAACGTGTCGCCGACCTGATGGGTGCCAGCCCCTGGGTGGCGCAGTACATCACCCAGCACCCGATCCTGCTCGATGAACTGCTGGACACGCGCAACCTGCTCGCCGCGCCGGACTACACCGCCCTCCGGGCCGCGCTGCATGCCGATCTGGCGGCGGCGGAAGGAGATGTCGAGCGGCAGATGGACCTGCTGCGGCATTTCAAGAACACCCAGACCCTGCATTGCGTCGCCCAGGATCTCGCCGGCACGCTGCCGCTGGAAACGCTGAGCGACCGGCTGTCCGACCTGGCATCGACCATCCTCGATGAAGTACTGGACCTGTCGTGGAAGGGATTGCGTCACCGCCACCGCGACAAACCGCGATTTGCCATCATCGGTTACGGCAAACTCGGCGGCAAGGAACTCGGTTACGCCTCGGATCTCGACGTCGTGTTCGTGTATGACGATGCCGATCCCGAGGCCGCGGAAACCTATGCACGCCTGGCCCAGCGCATCAACAACTGGCTGACCAGCGTCACCGCGGCCGGCCTGCTCTACGAAACCGACCTGCGCTTGCGCCCCGATGGCGCCAGCGGCCTGCTGGTGACCCCGCTGGAGAGCATGCGCAACTACCAGCTGCAGGATGCGTGGCTGTGGGAACACCAGGCGCTGACCCGCGCTCGCAGCGTCGCCGGGGACGCCGCCATCGGCGGTGAATTCGAAGCCCTGCGCATCACGGTCCTGCGCACCCCGCGCGAACCCGCCGCGCTGCGCGCAGGCATACTTGAAATGCGCCGGAAAATGCACGACGCGCATCCGAACACCAGCGCGCTGTTCGACATCAAGCACGACCATGGCGGCATCATCGACGTCGAGTTCATGGTCCAGTACCTGGTGCTGGGCCACGCCCACGCCCATCCGCAGCTGACCGCCAATTCCGGAAACCTCGCACTGCTGAAAACCGCGGCCGCGCTGGCGCTGATCGACCGCGGCCAGGCCGATGCCGTGCATGGCGCGTACCGGCGTTTTCGTGAACTGCAGCACCAGTTGCGGCTGGCGGGAGACCGTTATGCACGGATAGACCCGGGCAGCGTGAAGAAGGAAGTCGGCGCCGTAAAGGCGCTGTGGCAGGCGCTGCTCGGCGAGACGGCAGCCGCAGCTAGACCGTGACTTCGCGCAGGTGGGGCGCGAGATCGATCAGGCGGTAAACATCGATGTTGCCCTTGCCCCGCGCCGTGATCGTGATCGGCCCCTCGTACTCGAACTGCGTCCTCGAGCGGCGATAGGTCATGGCATCGACGAGGATCACGCCCGCCTTGGCCTCGCCGGTGACCCGGCTTGCCGTGTTGACCGTGTCACCCCACAGGTCGTAGATGAACTTGCGGGTGCCGATCACCCCTGCAACCACCGGGCCTGAACAGATGCCGACATGGATGCCCAGCGGCATGCCCTTTTTCTCGGACAGGTCCGCCATGTAGCGGCGCATATCCAGCGCCAGGCGCAGCATCGCCGAGGTGTAGTCGCGCGCATCGACCGCAAAATCGACGCCGTCATGCTCGATCAGCCCGCCGGCCACCATGTAGGCGTCGCCTATGGTCTTGATCTTCTCGAGACGGTGGAAATCGGCCATCGCGTCGAACCTTGAAAACACCTCGTTGAGCAGTTCCACCATGGCCTTGGGCGGCACCGTCTCGGCGAGGCTGGTGAAATTGATGATGTCGGCGAACATCACGGTGACGTCGGCGAACCCGTCCGCAATGATGCCCTGCTGATCCTTCAGGCGGCGCGCGATCGGCGCCGGCAGTATGTTCAGCAGCAGCGTCTCCGATTTTTCCTGCTCGATGCGCAGCAGCCTGTTCTGCTGGGTCACCGCGGTCTCGAGCTTGTCGCGCTGCCGCACGAAAAAACTGATCAGCAGGTACATGATCGTCGACATCGCGGCAAAATTCAGCGTGAAGAACACCGCGATGCTCTGCATGGTGACGCCGGACTCCACCCCGGAAGTCAGCCAGAAATCGAAAAAACCGGATATCGCCGTAAGCACGATGTACGCGGCAAACCACGGCAGTGACTGGCGGGCCCCCTGGAAAATCATCACCCCCACCGGCGCCAGCAATGCCCAGAGGGCGACGCCGGAAGAGCTGACGTAGCTGCCGATGCTCCACTGCATGATGAACGGCATGAACAGGAACAGGCTGACCTGCAGGGTACGGAATACCGCGAAATTCAGCGTGTAGACGTAATACGCCAGCGAAACCGCCGACACAGCTAGGTAGGCCAGCGGCACGGTTGAGGAGAACTTGATGCCCATCGCCCAGTACAGCGCCAGCCAGAGTACGGAGCCGAACCCCATCAGCCCGCAGGCAAAAATGAGCAGGGTCTTGTTAAGTTTGTCCTGCTCGGAATCCTGCTCGGTGATGACGCGATCGCTCAGACCGTTGAGCCAAACGCGCAGCTTTGACCACATCTTCTCTCACACGTTGATCCGCCGGAGTACGGCGGAACCCGCATTCAAGACCCCTGTTACTCCCGCCATTGTACCCGGTTAATGCGCCGACTTCGATAAACGGCTGCGTGCGCATCGGCAATGCCCGGCAAATCGGCTAAAATGCCGTTCGCGGTGCTCCCAGGACGCGCAACCGCCGTCCGGCACGGCAATCCAAACCACTGAAATCGGAGAACACGGGCATGTCGATGGCAGACCGCGACGGGCACATCTGGTACGACGGGAAACTGGTGCCCTGGCGCGACGCAAACACCCACGTCCTGACCCATTCGCTGCACTACGGCCTCGCCGTGTTCGAAGGCCTGCGGGCCTACAAGACCGACACGGGCACGGCGATTTTCCGCCTGAAGGAACATACCGACCGGCTCTACAACTCTGCGCACATCTACATGATGAAGATCCCGTATGCGCGCGAGGTGCTGATGGAAGCGCACAAGGAAGTGGTTCGCGCCAACAAGCTCGAATCCTGCTACATACGCCCCATCGCATTCTTCGGATCGGAAAAAATGGGTGTGTCACCCAAAGGTGCCAGCGTGCACGTGGCCATCGCGGCCTGGCCCTGGGGCGCCTACCTGGGCGCCGAAGCGCTCGAAAAGGGTATACGGGTCAAGACTTCGTCCTACGCCCGCCACCATGTCAATGTCTCAATGTGCCGCGCCAAGTATTCCGGCACCTATGCCAACTCGATTCTGGCGAACCTCGAGGCGACGGAGCACGGCTATGACGAAGGCCTGCTTCTGGACGTCGACGGTTTCGTCGCCGAGGGATCGGGCGAGAACCTGTTCATGGTGAAGGACGGCAAGATCTACGAACCGGAGCTGACCAGCGCGCTGATCGGCATCACCCGTGGTTCGATCATCACCCTGGCGGAGGAAATGGGCTACACAGTCTCTGCGCGGCGCATCACCCGCGACGACCTCTACATCGCCGACGAAGCCTTCTT
>JBMTEY010000029.1:0-23440 GCA_049433545.1 Burkholderiales bacterium
AGCCGCCGCGCGTGCACCGCGTTGAGATCGATCTCGGCCTTGAAGGTGTTGTCGACGTAACCCACGGTCGCCAGCCGGCCGTGATCGGCGAGCACGCGCACGCATTCGGCAAACATGGTGCCACCGACGCCGTTGATGACCAGATCGACACCCTTGCCGCCGTTGGCCTTGAGCACGGCGTCGCCGAAATCCGGCTTGCGCGTGGCGATGCCGACATCGAGACCGACGGCTTTCAGCTTGTCGAGTTTGGCCTGCGAACCCGAGGTGCCGATGCTGCGCGCACCCATCGCCTTCGCGATCTGGATGCTCGCGACACCCGCGCCTGAAGACGCACCCATGATCAGCAGCGTCTCGCCCTTCTTCATCTTGCCGTAGAGATAAATCATCTCCCACGCCGTGATGAAGCTGACCGGTACCGCGGCGGCCTGTTCCCATGACAGTTTTTCCGGCTTCTTCAGCACCTGCGGCGCATCGGTCACGCAGTATTCGGCGAAGGCGCCGCGCACGCGGCCGAACACCGCGTCGCCGACCTTGACGTGTTTCACGTCACCGCCCACCGCATGCACCACGCCCGAGGCCTCGCCGCCGCCGAGTTTTTCCGGACCGCCGTGCATCACGCCGCCGGCAAAAATCTCGCCGCGGTTCATCGCGCTGGCGTGCACCTTGATCACCACCTCGTTGGCCTTGGGTTGCGGCACCGGCACTTCGCGCGGCTCCATGACGGTCTTGTGATCTTTCGTGACGATCCACCAGGACTTCATAAAAACTCCTTTAAAATCATATATTTATTTAATACGCGCTGTGAACTGCGGCGCCGCGGAAGGACACCGATGCTAATGCACGCGATGCGGCAGGTGCAACCGGCCATGAAGGTACTCAAGCGTCATAGTCCCACTCGCGCCAGCCGCCGAGCAAAGGAAAGTACAAACCGAGCCGGATGCGGCGCTCATCGTTCATCCGCAGCATGCGTGCATATTGATCGAGCTGCCCACGATAACGCTCGCGCTCGTTGTCGAGGAAGGCATCGACGTCGCCGCCTTCATGCACGCTGGTTTTGTAATCAATGATCCAGCGCGCGCCGTCGCCGTCGATGAAAGTGCGGTCGATCACCACATTGACCAGCCGCCCGCCGCTGACGCCGGTGAGTCGCCATTCCGAGCGTGCGCTGTCCTGCGCACCCAGCAGCCAGCGCCCGCGCGCATCGCTTAAGCAGTTGACGATGGCCTGCGTCGCGCGCGCCACGGCATCCGGCAGTTCGGCATCGCTCACGCCCTGCGCCGACAACGCGTTGCGTATCGCCGGCACCAGCGCCTGGATGCGCGCGGCGTCCCAGCCTGCGGGGCCATCCTCCGCGATGCGCTGCAGCCAGCGATGCACCACCGTGCCAACATGCCGCGCGGTTTCACCTGCCCAGGAAAACTCCAGCGCATCCTGCGCCCGCGCCGTTTCCGGCGGCGCCGGCCATTGCACAGGCGGTGGTGCAGGCGGCAACGACCAGCTCTCCGGCAGGCGGCGCAGCGCCTGGTCGATCATCGCAGCCTGCGCCGGCGGTGCGGGTTGCGGATCGCGTTCGCGCAGCGCCGACTCGAAATCCGGCGCAACCGCAGGCCACAGCTTGCCGAGCAGGGAACGCGCCGCGGGCGGCACCATGACCGCTGCACCTTCTTCGTCATGCCGGATGCGTACATTGCCGAGCAGGTGCAGCCGGCGGCGCGCGCGCGTGGCCGCAACATACAGCAGACGTCCATCCTCCAAATGCTGACGGTGCGCGTGAAAACGCCGGATCCAGTCGTAGATCGGATCGCTGTCATCCTCGGTGGCATGAATCGGCGCCAGCAAGAGGGTTTCAGCGCCGCGGGTTTCCGCCTGTTCGGCCCACAGCAGCAGCTTCTTGTCATCGCTGCGCGGCGCCCTCGCCAGCCCCGGCAGGATGACCACGTCGAATTCCAATCCCTTTGCCTTGTGGATGGTCATGATCTGCAGCCGTTCGTCGGCGCCGAGGTCCGGCACGGCATAGAGCTGCGCAAGGCCTTCTTCGAAATCGAGACGGTCCGGCAATACGCCGGCCTCTTCATGGCGGTCGAGATGGCGGAAAAAGGCTTCCGCGTCCTCGAGGTCGGTTTGCTGTGCCACGCAGGCCGGACCGCCCAGGGCGTACCAGGCGCCGGCGACCTGCTCTCGCAGCGGTTTGCGCGCACGCTGCGCGAGTCCGGGCGCAAGCACCGTGCGCACATGCAGGGCACGCCGCTGACCGTCAGCGGAGAGCTGCTCCAGCCGCGCCGCGTCGTGCAGCGCATCCCACAGCGTGACGCCGCCGTCAGCGGCGAGACCATGCAGATCAGCGAGAGTCAGTCCGCACCAGGGCGCGCGCAGCACGGCAAGCCAGGCCGTGCGGTCTCCCGGATGCGCCAGCGCGCGGGTCAGCGCCAGCAGGTCCAGCACCACCGGGCGCTGTCCCAGCGGCTCGATGTCGATGGCGCGGAAACGCAGTCCTGCAGTCCGCAGCTGCGGCACGATGTGCTGCAACTGGCCGCGGCTACGCACCAGTATCGCAACCCGCGCCACAGGATCCTCGCGATGCGCCGCAGCCACCAGCGCTGCCACCTGCCGCGCTTCCTCCTCGCCCCCGTCGTCGCCAAACAGCGGATGCACGCTGACGGCGTTGCCGGGGAGCGCATCGCGCGTCGCCACCGACGCGGTGTACGGCACGGCGCCGGACACCATGTTCTCCTTTGCCGGCATGATCTGCGCGAACGCGCGGTTGACCCATTCCACGATGCCCGCCTGCGAACGGAAGTTCGACATCAGCGCCACCGGGTGCAGGGTCAGGTCGCCGATGCCTTCCGCACGTGCGCGCAGGAACAAGCCCACCTCGGCCTCGCGGAAGCGGTAGATCGATTGCATCGGATCGCCGACGGCAAACACGCTGCGGCCGTCGTCCACCGTCCAGCCGGCGATGAGCCGCGCCACCAGTTCGTACTGGCTGATCGAGGTGTCCTGGAATTCGTCGATCAGCAGGTGGCTGATGCGGTAGTCGAGCGCCAGCGTGAGATCGGTGGGTTCGTCATCGCTGCCCAGCGCCAGCAGCGCGCTTTGCGCGACTTCGGTGAAATCGACCTGGCGCCGCGACTGGAACACCAGTTTCAGCTCGCCCACCGCGTGCGGCAGCAGATGCAGGATCGCACCCAGCGCCTGCCACTGGCTGTCGCTGTAGCGCTCCGGCGGCAGCGCGCGCATCGCGGCCAGCGCATCGCGCGCATCGGGACTGCCGTCGAGTTGCGCGAACAGCGCCATGGCGCGCTTCTTCCATGGTTGCCCCGGTTTGCCGGCGGGAAAACCCTGGTCTTTCGTCAGCCGCTTGCGCCATTCGTCCCTGTCGGTCAGGAACAGCGACGCAATCATTGCCCAGCACTCGGCGCCGTCTTCAAACGCACCTTGTCCGAGATGACCGAATGCATAAGCGGAAACGGCCTGCAGTTCGGCATCGAGGTTCGCAGGCAGCGCATCTCGCAGCCGCTGCAGCGCTGCGCCCCGTGCGTGCTGCAATGCCGCTTCAAGCCCTTCACGCTCGCGGCCGTGGACATGACGCAACCACTGGTCGCGTTGCGCCAGCATGCCGGCGATCAAATCTTCGATGCGCGATACGTTGTTGTCGAGATGTTCCAGCAGGCGCCCGACTGCGTCGGCCACATCGGCATCGTCATCGATCAGGGCCAGTGTGGCCTGCGCCGCTTCGCGGTAGAGCGGCAGTGCGTCCTCGATGCTCTCGGGCTGCGCGCCGAAACGCGACAGCACCGGCATCTGCCGCGTCAGCCCGGCGCAAAGCGCGTCGATGGTCTGGATGCGTAGCCGCGCCGGATTGTCGGCGAGCCGCCAGCCGGCTTCGCGGTCGCGAGCCATGGCTGCGGCGGCAAGTTCCAGAGTCAGCGCTTCGTGGAGTGATTCCGCCGCCTTGCCCGATTGCGCGTCCTGCAGCGCCTGCAACACCCGCTCGCGCATTTCGCCCGCCGCCTTTTTGGTGAAGGTGACGGCGACGATTTCCTCGGCATGATCCACCGCGGACAGCAGCTTGAGGTAACGCTGGATCAGCAATTCGGTCTTGCCCGAACCCGCCGGGGCCTGGACGATGAACGAGCGTTGAGGGTCGAGCGCCTCGCGGCGTTGCGAGAAATCGGGAATGGCATCCGCCATCATTCGCCCTCCGCGTCCTCGATGATTTCGCCGCTGCGCTCGCGGATGCGGCAGAACGGACCGAGGTCGCAGTACTGGCAGGTGTGCGGCGGCCGTTTCGGGTCGACATCGGCATGGCCGCCTGCGAACTGCGTCGCCAGGCGCTCCAGCTCGCTGCGCCACGCCGCCACCAGTTCGGGCCAGCCGGCATGGTGATCACGCTGCCGCGATTCGGCCAGCGCCTTGACCCCGGGCAGCAGGTCGCCATCGCGCGCCAGGCCGACATAGCCCTGGTCGCCCGTGCGCACCTGCGCAAACGCCACTGCCGCCGCTTCCGGTTCGGCCGCCACCAGGTACAGCGGCAACTGCGGTTCATCCGGACGTGCGCCGAGCATGCTCGCCGCTTTTGCCTCGCCGGTCTTGTAGTCGATGATGATGCGGCGGCCGTCTGCGGACTGGTCCACGCGGTCGAGCCGCGCGTTAAGCGTCAGCGGACCGATCACCAGCGAGCGCTGGTCCTCGACGGCGATCACCGCAAACGGGTTGCGACGGCGATCCTGCTCCAGGCTGGCGCGCGCCAATGCGATGAGCCGGCGTTTTTCGATTTCAGCGAAGCGGCCCGCAAGCACCGTCTGCCGCTCGCGACGGATGCCGGCAATGGCGGTATCGGCGGCGGCGGCCAGCAACGCGTCGAGCGCGTCGGCATTCGTGGCCGCCAGCGTCGCGCTGTCGCGCAGTTTCATCCAGACCTCTGCGAGTACGCGATGCACCAGTGTGCCGCGCTCCAGCGCGTCCAGTCCGGTGTGCGGCGCTTCAGGCGCCTGCGCCTGCAGGCGATGACTGGCGAAGGCGCGGAAAGGACAGGCCGCCTGATCCCTGAGCAAGGCACTGCCACCGCGGGTCACGGCCGCGCTGACCACCGCAGGCCCCGCATCAGCCGCCACCGTTTCGATGGCATGCGCGGCGTGTATCGCCGCACCGAAATCGGCAAAGTCCGCGGCGTCCGGCCGGCGCTCGGGCATCGCGACAATGAGCGGACTCGGCTGCAGTTCGCGGTCTTCATCGTGCAGCGCATGGCTCAGCACGACTTCAGGGGCTGCAACAGACCAGCGCGAGGTCATGCGCTGTGCGGTTTCCAGCGCCTGCACAGCCGACGATTGCGGCAGGCCCGCGGCGCGTTGCAACGCCAGCGGCAGGAACGGATTCGGGCGGTAGGCCGGCGGCCAGTGCTCGTCGTCCAGGCCCATCACCCACAGTGCGTCAAAAGTCAGGCCGGTCGTTTCGAGCACACCGAGTATCTGGATCGGCACGTCCGGCGACTCGGGCTGGAACAGCGCGTCGCCGGCCAGCCGGCGCAGACGCGACAGCGCTTCGGCATAACCCATCTTCGGCACGACACGATCCAGCGCGGCAAATGCCGCAACCACGTCATGCCAGCGCTTCAGGGTCTGGTATTCGAATGAGTCCAGCGGGCGTTCGCCGGGAAAACCTGCCAGCGCCAATGCGTCCAAAACGGCCCTTGCCCATGCCGAGGGCGCCTGCGCGCCGAACAGTCGGTCCTTGCGGAACTGGCTGAGCCGGGTCAGCACGCGGGTCAACTGCGGACAGGCGCCGCCGAGCATGGCACACAAGCCGTCTAGTGTGATCAGCGGTTCGGCATGCTGCCGCAAACGGATGTCGAGAACCGCGCGCGCCGTACGTTCGGATTCGGCGCCGGCAATGAACGGGGAGCGCAGCAGGCGGCTCGCGCGTTCAAATTCGATGTTGCGCCCGGCCAGTTGCAACAGCGTCAGTGCGGCGTTGACCAGCGCATACGACGTCAGCGGCTCGCCCAGCGACAGATTGAAAGGCAGCACGCCGGGGGCGGCCTCGGGAAGCGCGTAATCAGGCGCCATCGTCGCGCTGAAGACGCGCACGATCGCAGCACGGCGCGCGGCAATGTCCGGCGCGACGATGCCGATGTTGCGGCAGCCTGCTTCAAGCCGCACACGCGCCCAGATCGCCGCAGCACGCAACTCGTGTTCGGCGTCGGCGCACGGCGCACGCGTCACGGTCGCGGCCGCATCCGCGGGGCCTGCCAGCGATACCTCGCACCCCGTCTGCCTCAGCCCTTCGAGAAATTCCGCCTGCTGCGGGGTGAAGCTGTCGAAACCGTACACCAGTGCCTGTTGCGGAACCCGAATGCCGCCCCCGGTGATGAGCCGCAGCACATGATCAGCCAGTTCAACCGCGTCGATCTGCCCGTTGCGGCGCAACTCGCGCTCGTATCGCGGTAACCAGTCAAGAAAGGCCCTGGCATCTTCGTTCAGCGCGGCACCACGCAAGCGGTCACGCAAGCGCCATGACACGGTCAGCTGCCAGGCCTCGTGTGCGAGTACCGCGGCTTCGGCGCCGGCCAGCAGGGAGTTACCCGTTTCTGAATCCCGCAGCAGGGATTCCCACAACGTGCGCGACTGCTCGGCAGCCAGCACCTGGGGCAGATCCACGCCTGCGACATAGCGTGCATCATCGGCTGCACGCTGGATGAATCCGGACAAGGGCAGGATATCCGGGGTATCCCACAACGCGGCGCCTCCCGCGATCCGGCGCTCCCCGTATTCACGCTGCAGTGACAGTGCAAGCCGGCGATTCGGCGTCAGCAGGCAGGGCTGCTCCGCAGCCCCGGCCATCAGCCGCGCGAACACTTCATCGTGGGAAATCTGCGGAAATCCGGTGACGACCGTCATGGGCATCCATGATAAACCCGCGGCCGCGGCCCGCCGCGCTGTTGCGCTTCCTGCCTGAAAAACAAAACGGCCGCTTGTGGCGGCCGTCAGGGTAGTTGCGCATACACCGGCAAACCCGGCTATTTCTCCAGCAGGTGTTTCTTTTCCTTCACCTTGGCCCATTCATCGGCGTCCGCCGGCGCATCTTTTTTCTCGATGATCGGCTTCCAGCCCTTGGCCAGTTCGGCATTCAGGGCGATGAATTCGCGCTGGTTGTCGGGCACGTCATCCTCGGCGAAAATCGCCTCGACCGGGCATTCCGCCACGCACAGGGTGCAATCGATGCATTCGTCAGGATCGATGACCAGCATGTTCGGCCCCTCGCGGAAACAGTCCACGGGGCAGACATCGACGCAGTCGGAGTACTTGCACTTGATACAGGTTTCGGTAACGACGTAAGTCATGGAAATTCCTGGCGATCGCCGCCTTGAAACGGCCGGAAAAGGCCGCATTTTATCAGATGATGCGCGGCAATAAGCAGGGCGCCGGGATCCGGCTCCGGCTTCCCAAAGCAGGGGTTTTTGGATAGCATAGCGCCATCCATCCCCCGCTGCGGCCCCGCAGCGCACCCCCCTTTCCACAGACAAGGCAGGACCATACATGAGTGAGCACATTCATCACGTAACCGATGATTCTTTTGACCCCGAGGTGCTGCAATCGTCCACCCCGGTGCTGGTTGACTACTGGGCCGAGTGGTGCGGACCTTGCAAGATGATCGCGCCGATACTGGACGAAGTGGCCCGCGAATATTCGGGCAAACTGAAAGTCGCCAAGCTGAACATCGACGACAATCAGGCAACGCCGCCGAAATACGGCATTCGCGGCATCCCGACGCTGATGCTGTTCAAAAACGGCTCGGTGGAAGCGACCAAGGTCGGCGCCCTGTCGAAGTCGCAATTGACGGCATTCATTGACAGCCATATCTGAACGCTATACCCTTCCGCCGACGCTTGATCGTATAGCCGCTCCCGGCAGCGAATACCAAGAGCACGACAAGCGCCGGCGAACCTAGCAGCACCGCCGTTTTCTTCCCCAAAATCCCGATTTCCCCTGCGATCAGCGCCCGAAGTCCATGCATTTATCCGATCTGAAAAATCTGCCCATCGGCGAACTCGTCGATATGGCCGTCAAGAATGAAATCGACGGCGCCAACCGGTTGCGCAAGCAGGAACTGATCTTCGCGCTGCTGAAGAACCAGGCCAAGAAAGGGGAATCGATTTACGGCGGCGGCACCCTCGAAGTGCTGCCCGACGGCTTCGGCTTCCTGCGCTCCCCGGACACGTCCTACCTCGCCGGCACCGACGACATCTATGTGTCGCCCTCGCAGATCCGCCGTTTCAACCTGCACACCGGCGACACCATCGAAGGCGAGATCCGCACCCCTAAGGAAGGCGAACGCTACTTCGCGCTGGTCAAGGTCGACAAGGTCAATGACGACTCGCCCGAAAACTCGAAACACAAGATCCTGTTCGAGAACCTGACGCCGTACCACCCGACGGAACACCTAAAGCTCGAACGCGACATCAAGGCCGAGGAAAACTTCACCGGCCGCATCATCGACATCATCGCCCCCATCGGCAAGGGACAGCGCGGGCTGATCGTCTCGCCGCCCAAGGCAGGCAAAACCGTGCTGATGCAGCATATCGCCCACGCCATCACCGCCAACCATCCCGAAGTCGTTCTGATCGTGCTACTGATCGACGAACGCCCGGAAGAGGTCACGGAAATGCAGCGTTCGGTGAAGGGTGAAGTGCTGTCTTCGACCTTCGACGAACCGGCCAGCCGTCACGTGCAAGTGGCCGAAATGGTGATCGAAAAAGCCAAGCGCCTGATCGAGCACAAGAAGGACGTCGTCATTCTGCTCGATTCCATCACCCGCCTTGCCCGCGCCTACAACACCGTGGTGCCGGCTTCAGGCAAGGTGCTGACCGGCGGCGTCGACGCCAACGCGCTGCAGCGACCGAAGCGTTTCTTCGGCGCCGCGCGCAACGTCGAGGAAGGCGGCAGCCTGACCATACTCGCCACCGCGCTGATCGATACCGGTTCGCGGATGGACGACGTGATCTACGAGGAATTCAAGGGCACCGGCAACATGGAAATCCATCTTGACCGGCGCATGTACGAAAAACGTATTTTCCCGGCAATCAACGTCAACCGCTCCGGCACGCGGCGCGAGGAACTGCTGATCCCGAAAGACGTGCTGCAGAAAATCTGGGTACTGCGCAAGCTGCTCTACCCGATGGACGAACTCGAAGCGACCGAATTCCTGCTCGACAAGGTGCGCGCCACCAAGAGCAACGCGGATTTCTTCGACTCGATGCGGCGCGGCTAGTCATCCGGCCGGATCACCGGCCGCGACATTCTTCCGAATTCCCTGCCTGCCTGCCGGGCAGCATCCCTGCAAGCGGAGCCCCTGCTCCTCCCCTGCAGCGCGGAATTTCGGCGCGCCTCCGCCTGTTTGCCTGTCAAATCCGGCAGCTGTTCCGGTCACTGCAACGACCCGTTGGAGACCTCCATGAAGATCCGTTTGCCGCTGATACCCGCCCTGCTGCTCTTGCTGCTCGCCGGATGCGTGGCGCCGCTGCCGCCGATGCCCGAAGATGCGGCAGCCAAACGTTTCGAACCGGTGCCCGGCAAGGCCGTGATCTATCTCGCGCGGCATGCGCTTGAGCCGAGTTTCATCGCCCCCGTCGCGCTGGACGAAGAGATGATCGGTTCGACTTACCGGGGCACCTACATCCGCATCGAAGTGCCGGCGGGCAGACACCGACTGAGCGGCATCGCCGGGGACACCGGCGATATCGAACTCGACACCGAGCCCGGGAAACTCTACTTCGTACAGCACAGTGCCCACGGTTACCGCACTTTCGTCAGCTCGAGCTTCCGCCTGGTTGATGCCGGTTACGGACGCGCCCTAGTCATGGGCGGGGAAATAACCGCGCTGATCAGCCAGTAACCGCCGCATTCGTGGGATCCGGCCGACCGTCGCACTTGCCCGAAAACCCGGAATCGCCGATAATTCCTGGTTTCCCGCCCGTGCGGGCATTTGCTCAGGATACCGCCATGAAGGCCGACATACATCCGGAATACGTTGAAATATCAGTCACTTGCAGCTGCGGCCACAAGTGGCAAACCCGCTCGACCATGGGCAAGGATCTGAGCGTCGAGGTCTGTTCGGAATGCCATCCGTTCTATACCGGCAAGCAAAAGACGCTGGATACGGCTGGTCGCATCGAAAAATTCAATCAGAAATACGGCAAAAAAACGCCGGCCAGCCCCAAGGCCGCCTGAGCCTTACTGGTCTGGTGCAGTTTTTATGAGGGCAGCCACGCGGCTGCCCTTTGTTTTGTGTTTGTGGCATAAAACACGGCGCATCGCGCACAGGACATCACAGGAACCCTACAAATGAAAAAATTTCGCATCGCAGTCATCCCCGGCGACGGCATCGGCAAGGAAGTCATGCCCGAAGGCCTGCGCGTCATGGAGGCCGTCGGCCGCAAATTCGACATTCAGTTCAAGTTCGACGAACTCGACTGGAGCTGCGACTACCATGCCAAACACGGCCGCATGATGCCGGAAGACGGCCTGAAGCAGCTCGAGAAACACGACGCGGTGTATTTCGGCGCTGTGGGCTGGCCAGCCATGCTGCCCGACCACATCTCGCTGTGGGGGCTGCTGATCCCCTTCCGCCGCGGCTACGACCAGTACGTCAACCTGCGCCCGGTGCGCCTGATGCCCGGCATGAAATGCCCGCTGGCCGACCGCAAGCCCGGCGACATCGATTTCTGGGTGGTGCGCGAAAACAGCGAAGGCGAATATTCCTCGGTGGGCGGCCGCATGTACGGCGGCACCGACCGCGAATTCGTCACCCAGCAGGCGATTTTTTCGCGCCAAGGCGTAGACCGCATCCTCAAGTTCGCCTACGAACTGGCAAAAAAACGCCCGAAAAAACACCTGACCTCGGCCACCAAGTCGAACGGCATCTCGATCTCGATGCCGTACTGGGATGAACGGGTCAAGGAAATGGCGGCGAAATACCCGGACGTGAAAACAGACCAGTACCACATCGACATCCTGACTGCGCATTTCGTGATGCACCCGGACTGGTTTGATGTCGTCGTTGCCTCCAATCTGTTCGGCGACATTCTGTCCGACCTCGGTCCCGCCGCGACCGGCACCATCGGCATCGCACCCTCAGCCAACATGAATCCGGAGAAAAAGTTTCCGTCGCTGTTCGAGCCGGTGCACGGTTCCGCGCCCGACATCTACGGCAAAAAAATCGCCAATCCGGTCGGCCAGATCTGGGCCGGCGCGATGATGCTCGACCACCTGGGCTGCCCCGAGGCGGGAACCGCAGTGGTCAAGGCCATAGAAACCGCATTGCGCGAAGGCCCGAAAACCCCGGATCTCGGCGGCAAGGCAAGCACCGCGGATCTCGGCAAAGCAGTAGCCGAAGCAATCTGATCCCGAATCAGTAAGCCGCCACCGCGCCGTCGCTGCGCGGATCAGCCCCGCCCTCGAGTATGCCGTCGGCATGCCGGATGATCATCCCGGCATGACCGACGGTTTCATCGTAGGCCCCGATGATTTCGACATCATGCCCGCGTTCACCCAGTTCACGCACCACGCCGGCATCAAACCGTGATTCCAGTTTCAGTGTCTCGCTGCTCTGCCCCCAGGTGCGCCCGAGCAGCCAGCGCGGCGCACTGATCGCCGCCTGTGGCGGCATGCCGTGGACGATCGCCCGCGTGAACAATGCACATTGCGTCTGCGGCTGGCCGTCGCCGCCCATGGTGCCGTACACCAACGTGCGTCCGTCGGACAGCCGCGCCAGTGCCGGATTCAGCGTGTGAAACGGCTTGCGTCCCGGTTCCAGCGCATTCAGCGCCTCCGGATCCAGCGAAAAACCGCAGCCGCGGTTCTGCCAGTTCACGCCCGAACCCGGCAGCACGATGCCGGAGCCGAACTCGTGATAAATGCTCTGGATGAACGAAACCGCGCGTCCGGCGCCGTCGATTACGCCCATCCACACCGTGTCGCCGGCCTGAGTGTGCGCGCCCCAGGGTGCGGCGCGGCGGCGATCCACCTGCGCCGCCAGCTTACGCACATGATCCGGCGCCAGCAGGTCCTGGGCGGAAACCGTCATGTAACGCGGATCAGTGACCCGGCTGTCGCGGACGCGAAAAGCCAGCTTGGTGGCCTCGACGCACAGATGCACGTAATCAGCGCTGGCTGGCGACACTTCACCGATGCCCAGAACATCCAGTATGCCGAGGATCAGCAAAGACACCACGCCCTGTGTCGGCGGGGTCATGTTGTGCAGCGTACCCACGGAATGCGCGAGCTGCAGCGGATCGACCAGGCGCGCGCGGTGCGCGGCCAGATCGCCGGCGGTGAGCGGACTGCCCACCCGTGCCAGTTCCACCGCCAGCGATTGCGCGAGTTCACCGCGGTAGAAATCCGCCGTGCCCGCAACGGCGATCCGCTCCAGCGTATCGGCCAGGCGGGGCTGGTAAAACCGGCTGCCTGCCGGTGGCGCGCCGCCGGCGTCGAGAAAAGTTTCAGCAAAACCCGGCTGGGCAAGCAGCTCGCCCAATTTAGCCGCCGTCAAAGACGACTGGCTGATTGTTACCGGAGTTCCCTCGCGGGCATAAGTAATGGCGTCGGCCAGCAGCCTTGACAGCGGCAGGCGTCCGCCCAAGGCTTTGCGTGACAGTTCGTAAGCGGCGCCCCAACCGGAAATCGTGCCGGCCACGGTGTTCGCGGCAACGCCACCCCGGGCAGGAATTGCCTTCGTCAGTCCGCGTTCCGCATACCAGGCGCGTGTGGCCTGACACCCCGCCGCACCGCAGGCGTCGATCGCGCCCGGCGCCTCGCCTGGCACGTGCAACAGCCAGAAGCTGTCGCCACCGATGGAATTCATGTGCGGGTAGACCACGGCAATGGTCGCCGCCGCCGCGATCATCGCCTCGATCGCATTGCCGCCCTCGCGCAGCACCGCCAGCGCCGATTGCGCTGCCGTCGCGTGCGGTGCGACCGCCATGCCACGGGTGCCACGTATCGAGTTGATCATTTCCGAATTCTACTTTCGCCAATGCACGACCAGCTTACCAGCCGATCGCCTTCGGCAACCACAGCGCAACCTGCGGAAACAGGAACACCAGCAGTACCGCCAGCATCTGCATCGCGACGAACGGCAACACACCCCAGTACATCTGGCGGGTGGTGACTTCCGGCGGGGCCACGCCGCGCAGGAAAAACAGCGCCCAGCCGAACGGCGGCGTCAGGAACGAAGTCTGCATGGTGACGCAGATCAGCATCCCCAGCCATACCAGGTCTACGCCCTGCTGCGCGAATATCGGCAGGAACAGCGGCACCGCAATGTAGCTGATTTCGATCCACTCGATAAAAAACCCGAGCACGAAGATCAGCAGGATCAGGAACAAGATGTCGGCGTTCACACCGCCGGGCAGAAACTCGAAGAGATCGGTAATCAGGTCCTCACCGTGCAGGCCGCGGAACGACAGCGCGAATACCTGCGCGCAGATCAGGATGAACATCATCATCGCTGTAATCTTGGTCGTGGCCTGGCAGGTCTCGCGCAGTACCTTCAGTGAGAAACGTCCGGAAAACGCCGTGACCAGGATTGCCCCCAGCGCGCCCATCGACGCCGCCTCAGTGGGTGCCGCGATGCCGCCGATGATCGACCCCAGTACCGACATCACCAGCAGCACCGGCGGCACCACCACCTTGAAAAACCGCGTCCACAGTTCGCGGCGCGACACTGCGTCGCGTTCGGCGACCGGCAGCGGCGGCACCAGCTCCGGCTTCAGCATGCCGATGATGATGATGTAGACGCAGTAGATCGCGGCGAGCAGCATGCCAGGCCCCACGGCCGCGGCGAACAAGGTGCCCACCGACAGCTGCAGGATGTCGGCTAGCAGGATCAGGATCAGGCTCGGCGGAATGATCTGGCCCAGGGTGCCCGAGGCGCAGATCGCGCCGCAGGCGATGCCCGGATCGTAACCGCGCTTGAGCAGCGTCGGCAGCGTCAGCAGGCCCAGCGTGATCACGGTGGCGCCGACGATGCCGGTGGTCGCCCCCATCAGCACGCCTACCGCGACGATGCCGATCGCCATGCCGCCGCGCAGTCCGCCGGCAAGATGGCCGACGACATCAAGCAGATCGTCGGCAAGACGCGACTTCTCCAGCATGACGCCCATGAACACGAACAACGGAATCGCCAGCCACTGGTAATTGGCGACAACGCCGAAAATGCGCGCCGGCAGCAGGTTGAACAGGCTGGTACCGAAACCAAGCAAGCCAAACACGAAACCCGTCGTTGCCAGCGTCAGCGCCACCGGCACGCCGATCAGCAGCAGCACGAAAAACCCCGCCAGCATCAGCAGGGCGAGGATTTCGGTGCCGCTCATGGCCGCAAGGCCTTCAGCTTTTCAAGCGTGGCGATTCCGTACGCGATGCTCTGCAGGATCAGAAAAATAAATCCCAATGGAATCAATGACTTGAGTATCCACCGGTGGGTCAGGCCACCAGGATCCGGCGACTGCTCGTTGATCACCCACGACTGCTGCACGTAATTGATCGACAGCCAGATCACAGTCACGGAAACGGCGATGCAAAGCACGACGGACAGCAAATCCACCAGCAACTGTTTGCGCGGGCTGAATTTTCCGTAGAGCACGTCTACCCGTACATGTTCACCATGCAGCAACGCATAACTCATGCCGAACAGGATCAGCGGTGACAGCAGATGCCACTCGAGTTCCTGCGCCCACACCGTGCCGTAGCTGAACAGGTAACGCAGCAACACGTTGGTCGCCATCAGCACCACGATCACCAGCGCGAGCCACGAGGTGGCCCGGCCGGTGAGGTCGATGAATCGCTCGATGCGCGAGCGCACCGCGGAAACGGACACCGGTCAGCCGCGGATCTTGTTGTGGTACACGGTTTCGCTGTAGCCGGCCCAGGCGTCGTATTTGGCCTTGTACGCCATGTACGATTCGTGCACCTTCTTCACCAGCGGGTCCTTGGCCACTGCTTCGGCCAGCACCTTGCCGGTGGTCTCGCGCAATGCCTTGACCACTGCATCCGGCAGCGGCCGGGCGATGACTTTCTGGTTCTTCACCAGGTCTTCCATCGCCTCGGCGTTGGTGCGCTGACACCAGGCCTCGCTGATCACGTTGCAGGCCGCCGCGGCGTTTTCGACGACTGCCTGCAGGTCCTTGGGCAGTTTCATCCATGCTGCCTTGTTGATCAGCAATTCCGACACCGTGGCGGCTTCATGCCAGCCGGTGGTGTAGTAGTACTTCGCCGCCTTCTGCAGGCCGAGTCGTCGATCCTGGTACGGTCCGACGAATTCCGCGGCATCGATCACCCCGCGCTCCAGTGCCGGGAATATCTCGCCGCCGGGCAGCAGCTTCACGTCGACGCCCAGCGCCGCATAGACCTTGCCGGCCAGTCCGGGGATGCGCATTTTCAGACCCTTGAAATCGGCGACCGACTTGATCTCCTTCTTGAACCAGCCGGTCATCTGCACGCCGGTGTTGCCGCAGGGCATCGCCACCATGCCGAACGGCGCGTAGACCTCGTTCCACAGCGCCATTCCGCCGCCGTCGTAGAGCCAGCCGTTCATGCCCTGAAAATTGAGTCCGAAAGGTACCGCGGTGAAATACTGCGCGGCAAAGGTCTTGCCGGTCCAGAAATAGCTGTTGGCATGGTTCATCTCCACCGTACCGGAGCGCACCGCGTCGAAACCTTCCAGCGCCGGAATCAGTTCCCCGGCTCCGAACACCTGGATCTTCAGCCTGCCGCCGGACATCACCTCGATGCGCTTGGCGAGGTCGGTCGCACTTCCGGGGCCGTCCATGTAGAACGGCGCGCCCTTGGGATAGGCGCTGGTCATTTTCCAGGTAAAGGTCTGGGCTGACTGCGCCCGTGAAATCATCGGAAAACCGGCGATGGCGGTGCCGGTTGCGGCGATGGCGCCGCCTTTAAGGAATTTTCTGCGATCAGTTGTCATGGACAGGCTCCTGTGTTGAAAATGCAAGCGGGATGAAACAGCGGTGAAAACCGCTATTCATCCCGCAGGGTGGATGCCGCGGGAAATGTCCGCGCTTAGTAGGTTTTGTACTGCAGGTACTTGCCGCTCATTACGATCTGCACGCGGTCGCCCTTGGGGTCGGCTTCGCGCTTCAGATCCATCTTGAAATCGATCGCGCTCATGATGCCGTCGCCGAACTCTTCATGGATCAGTTCCTTGAAGGTCGTGCCGTAGACGCTGACCAGTTCGTAGAAACGGTAGATCAGCGGGTCGGTGGGCACCGCGGTCGGCAGCGAACCCTTGTACGGCACCTGCTGCAGCAGCAGCACGGCATACGGCGGCAGGCCCAGCAGCTTGCCGGCGGCCTCGGCCTGCGCCTTGGTCATTTGCATCTGGCCGAGCAGCGCAGCGGTCGTCCATTCCTTGCTTTCACCGACCGCCTTGGCGATCTTGGTCCAGGTCAAACCTTTCTTGATCTTCGCCTCGACCACCAGCTCGGTCACGTCATAGCGGGTCATCGGTTTTGCCATGCTGGCCGCGGCCAGCAGCGCTTCGGGTGCATCATTTTTTTTCACGGCAGTCTCCTTTGTTCAGGGGTGGATATTCATTTGACGACGGCAACCAGCGGCTTGCCGGCCGGCTGCGGTTTGCTTGCATCGACGACCGGGGCTTCGGCGGGATCCAGGCCCGGCGACACCAGCGGCGGACAACGCGGGTCGTAATCCGGCGAATCGCTGGCAAAAGCCTTCGAGCGGTCGACCAGGAAATCGATCAGGTGGTTGCGGATGCGGTAGTAATGCGGATGCTTGTGCAGGTCGTGACGGGTGCGGCTGCGCGGCATGGTGTTGACCACGATTTCCGCGATCTTGGCGTACGGGCCGTTGGTCATCAGCACGATCTTGTCGGCGAGCAGGATCGCTTCGTCGACGTCGTGGGTGATCATGAACACGGTCTGCCGGGTCTCGGCGCAGATGCGCAGCACCTCTTCCTGCAGCACGCCGCGGGTCAGCGCGTCCAGCGCCGAGAACGGCTCGTCCATCAGCAGAATCTTGGGTTGTATCGACAGCGCCCGGGCGATGCCGACGCGCTGCTTCATGCCGCCGGACAGTTCCGCCGGGCGCTTCTTCTCCGATCCCGTCAGGTTGACCAGGTCGATGTACTGCTGGCAGTGCTCCCGGACTTTTTCCCTACTCCACTCGGGCCAGCGAGACGTCACGGCGAAGGCGATATTGCCCATCACCGTCAGCCAGGGCATCAGCGCGTGGCTCTGGAAAATCACCGCGCGGTCGAGACTGGGGCCGTTGACCTCGCGGCCGCCGACGAACACGTAACCGGAGGACGTCTGGTCCAGGCCCGACAGCACGTTGAGTATGGTGGTCTTGCCGCAGCCGGAATGGCCGATCAGGCAGACAAATTCGCCCGGATCAACCGAGAAATGCAGATCCTCGAACACCGTGGTCACCGCACTGTCGCGGCCGGTGAACTTCTTGCTGATGCCTTCGATGCGGATCAGGGGTTCGCTCATGGTGTTTTCCCCTTATTCCGGAAACGTGACGAGCTTCGTCAGCTTCGCCATCATCAGGTCAAGCAGCATGCCCACCAGCCCGATCGCGAGAATCGCGGTCAGTATGTTGGTGATCGACAGGTTGTTCCATTCGTTCCACACGAAATAACCGATTCCGGTGCCGCCGACGAGCATTTCGGCGGCCACGATCACCAGCCAGGCAATGCTGATCGAGATGCGCATGCCGGTCATGATGGTAGGCGCCGCCGCGGGCAGGATCACCCGGAACGCCGTGCGAAACGACCCGACTTCCAGCGTGCGCGCGACATTCAGCCATTCGCGGCGTACGCTGGCGACACCGAATGCGGTGTTGATCAGCATCGGCCACACCGAACAGATGAAAATCACGAAAATCGCCGAAACCGCGCTGTCCTTCAGCGTGAACAGCGCGAGCGGCATCCACGCCAGCGGCGAAATCGGCTTCAGAACCTGGATGAACGGATCGAGCGCGCGATACACCGTCGGCGACATGCCGATCAGGAAACCCAGCGGCACGGCGACCAGCGCCGCCAGCAGATAACCTACCAGCACCCGGCCGATCGAATAGCCGAGCTGGATGCCGATGCCCTTGTCGTTGGGCCCGCGGTCATAGAACGGCTCGTTCAGGTGCTGCCAGATCTTCTTGCCGAAATCGGCCGGCGTCGGAAACGCCGACTTCTGTCCGGTGGCCGCCGCGGCGCCGACCAGCGCCGCGTATTCGGCATTCACCGTCTGCGGCGCCGCCTTGGGCAGCGTCAGCGCATGCCAGATGCCGATGCCGAGCATGAAAATGATCAGCGACAGCAGCGGCGCACGCCAGTTCATCAGTCGGTTCATCGTTCTCCTCCGCTCACCGGGACGCCGCGATCATGTGCGCTTGATCGCGAAACTGGAGAGATAGGCCTCGGGCTTCGCCGGGTCGAACTCCTTGCCCATTACCGTGAACTTCTTGCTGGTGGTGGTCGGCGCCTTCATGCCGACTTCCCGCATCAGTTTGGCAGCGTCCGTGGCGAGGTAGACCTCGCGCGCGACCTTGGCGTAGTCGACGTTGCCCTGGATCTGGCCCCAGCGTTTCATCTGGGTGAGTATCCACACCGCAAACGAATGCCAGGGGAACGGATCGAAGTCGATGCGGTTCGGCTCCTTGCGGATGTTGCCCAGCCCGTCGGCAAAGGTGCCGGTCAGCACCTGCTCGACTACGGTGACCGGCTGGTTCAGGTAATTCGCCGGCGCGATGGCCTCGGCGATCTGCTTGCGGTTCTCGGCCTTGGAAGCGAAAGCGGTCGCTTCCATGATCGCCTTCAGCAGCGCGCGGTAGGTATTGGGCATCGTGGTCACGAACTCCTTGCTGGCGGCGAACGCGCAGCAGGGATGACCCAGCCAGATGTCCTTGGTCAGGGTATGGATGTAGCCGACGCCGTCATAGACCGCGCGCTGGTTGACCGGGTCCGGCGCGAGGAAACCGTCGATGTTGTCGGCGCGCAGGTTGGCCACCATTTCGGGCGGCGGCACCGAGCGGATCTGGATATCCTTGTCCGGGTCGAGGCCGTGCTCGGCAACGAAATAGCGCAACAGGTAGTTGTGCATCGAATAGTCGAAGGGCACCGCGAACTTGAATCCCTTCCACGATTTCGGATCCTTTTTGTCCTTGTGCTTGATTGCCAGCGTGATCGCCTGGCCGTTGATGTTCTCCACCGCAGGCATGGTGTAGGGCAGCGGGCGCGCGCCGGCGCCCAGCGTGATCGCCAGTGGCATCGGCGACAGCATGTGCGCCGCGTCGTATTCCTTGTTGATGGTCTTGTCGCGCACCACCGCCCAGCCGGCAGTCTTCACCACTTCCACATTGAGGCCCTGGCGCGCGTAGAAACCCATGGGCTGCGACATGATGATCGGCGTCGCACAGGTGATCGGTATGAAACCGACTTTCAGCGAGGTTTTTTCCAGCTTGCCGGTCTGGGCAAAGGCTTCCTTGGCCATGCCCATCGGGAAGAATGTGGAAATCGCCGCCATCGCCGTGCTGGCGCCCACCGCGTTGAGGAAGCGCCGCCGAGTCTCGTCGTGCGGGAACAGTGCGCGCATCACCGCGGCCTCGACCACGCGGTTGCCCAGTGCCTCCGAATCTGTCGTTGTACCGGCGAGGTCAGCCTGGTGTTCGGCTTCGCTGTGGTGTTGGCCACAGGAACAACCACGGGTCAGCGACGTGCCGGCATCGAACGGATCCTTGAATGAGGACATTGCAATCTCCTTGATCGAGTTGTTGTGTTCGCATTGCCTATTGCAGCAAGCGTGCCAACCCGTGGACCTGTCGCAGGAAGACTCCTAATAAATTGTTTTAGAACGGGATTTTTTCCGGACTTGCGGATGGGTGCTGCCACAAACCGCGACAGTGCGGTGCACGGCACAGGCCTGCGTGCCGCACAACGGTGCATGGCCGCACTGATTGCGGGCGCACCGCGCCCGAATGGTGCAGGGTTTGTCATGACAAATCCGTCGCAAGCTAAAATGCCGGCATGCCGCTACCCATGTACATGCGGACCGGCGCGATCCCCGCAGCGCTGACGCTCGCCAACCGCGCGTTCAACCCGGTCACGGGTAATCCCGGTTTCGTGACCATGTCCGGATCGCGGAAAATCGGCGCCGGTCACCGCGAAGACCACAGAGTCAGCGAACGAAGCCCCGGGAACCGCCGCGTAAATGACGGTCTGCAGCGGATGCGATAATCCGCGGCAACAACAATAAATGCCTGAACGGATAATCCCTTGAGCGTTGCATTGCGCCCCCTGCTGATCGCCGTACTGTGCCTGGCCTGGCTGCTGCCCGGCCTGGTCGCGCACGATCCGTGGAAACCCGACGAGGCCTACACCTTCGGCGCGGTCTACGAAATCCTCCAGGGCGGCAGCTGGGTGGTGCCGCAAATCGCCGGCGAACCGTTCATGGACAAGCCGCCGCTGTTCTATCTCAGCGCGGCCGCCAGCGCGGTGCTGTTTTCCCCCCTGCTGCCGCTGCACGACGCCGCGCGCCTGGTCGCCGGTCTCTATATCGCACTGGCGCTGCTGTTCACCGCGCTGGCTTCGCGCGAACTGCACGGCGAGCGCCACGGCCTGACCGCGGTGCTGCTGCTGCTCGGCTGCCTCGGGCTGGTGGTACGCAGCCATCAGCTGATTGCCGACGTTGCCGCGCTCGCCGGCTTCGCGATGGCTTATTACGGCGCGGCGCTCGCCGCGCGGCGCGCCGTTCCCGGAGGATTCTGGCTGGGTACCGCCTGCGGACTGGTATTCATGACCATGGGCATACCTGAGGCGGTGATGATCGCGGTGATCACCGCCGGGCTGCCGCTGCTCAGCCCCCGCTGGCGCACCCCGCAGTTCGCACTGACACTGGCCATTGCCGTCGCGGCGGCGCTGCCGTGGCTGGCGATCTGGCCGCTGCTGCTGCTGCAGCGCGCGCCGGTGCTGTTCGACACCTGGCTTACCGCGGAAAATCTCGCGCGCTTCTTCGATGTGCGCAACCTGCATCGCGGCATCGGTTATTACCTGCGCATCCTCCCCTGGTACGCATTTCCGGCGTGGCCGCTGGCATTGTGGGCACTGTGGCGCGCATACCGCATGCAGCAGCTTTCCACGCCCGGCATAGTGCTCCCGGCACTGGGTTTCCTCGCATCGCTGCTGATGCTCGGCGGCGCGGCGGAATCGCGCGAACTCTACGCGCTGCCGATGCTGGTCCCGCTGGCACTGCTCGCCGTGCCGGGCATCGAGCCGTTGCGCCGCGGCGCCGCCAACGGCTGGTACTGGTTCAGCGTGATGGGCTTCACTTTCTTCATCGCCGTCGGCTGGTTTTACTGGAGCGCGCTGGAACTCGGCGTGCCGGCGCGCCTGCACACCCACCTGCACACCATACGACCCGGCTACGATTTCGGATTCCGCTGGCTGCCGTTCCTGCTCGGCCTCGCCTACACGGCCGGCTGGTTCACTCTGCTCGCCCGGCTGCCGCGCAACGCCGAGCGGCCGCTGATCATATGGGCGGCGGGCCTCACCGCGATGTGGGCATTGCTCGCCACGCTGTTCATCGGCTGGGTGGATACCGCAAAAAGTTACCGCACGATGATCGCCGGCATGACGCGCGCCATGCCCGAAAAATACACCTGCCTCGCCAGCCGCGATCTGGGCGAAGCGCAGCGCGCGATGCTGCACTATTTTGCCGGCATCCGCAGCCAGCGCGTCGAGGTGGTGTCGCGCTCCGGCGAATGCGACCTGCTGCTGACCCAGGGCCTGCCGCTCGACGAGCTGCTGGTACCCGGCGAATGGCGGCAAATCTGGGAAGGCCACCGGCCAGGCGACAAGGACGAGCGTTTCAGACTCTACCAGCGCAGGTCAGGCAAATAGCCGTGCGGAAGACTTGCGGCTGCCGCATCCGGGCCTGCGGCACAGTCTCCGGCATCAAGGCAATATAATCAGCCGGTGAGCGATACCCTGCAGCGATTCATCTTCGAACATGCGCCGATCCGCGGCGAACTGGTGCAGCTTGCCGCCACCTGGCAGGCGGTTACCGAACGCCACTCTTATCCCGCGCCGTTGCGCAAACTGCTCGGCGAGCTGATGGCGGCGGGAGCGCTGCTCGCCGCCACGCTGAAATTCGAAGGCGCACTGATCCTGCAACTGCACGGCAACGGCCCGGTGAAACTGGTTGTCGTCGAATGCGCGGCAGACCATGCGATGCGCGCCACCGCGAAATGGGACGGCGAGCTGCCCGAGGCCGACCTGCGCACGCTGCTGGGTGCCGGCCGTTTCGTGATCAACCTGGTGCCCGAATCGGGCAAGCAGAGTTACCAGGGCGTGGTCGACCTCGACGCCGACAGCATCGCCGCTGCGCTGGAGCATTACATGGCGACCTCCGAACAGATCGATACGCGCCTGTGGCTGGCCTGCGACGACACGCGTGCCGCCGGACTGCTGATCCAGAAGCTGCCGGCAGCGGAAACGGCCGATGCCGATGCCTGGCCGCGCGCCGGGCTCCTCGCCGCCACCGTTCAGCCGTCCGAACTGCTGGCGCTGGCGCCGCGTACGCTGCTGCACCGGTTGTTCCATGAGGAAGATCTCCGCGTGTTCGAACCGCGCCCGGTGTTTTTCCGCTGTTCGTGCTCGCGCGAGCGCGTCACCGGCATGCTGCGCATGCTCGGTCCCGATGAAGTACGCAGCGTGATCTCCGAGCGCGGCGAAGTCGAAGTGCACTGCGAATTCTGCAACCGGCGCTACGCCTTCGACGCGGTCGATGCCGAGGAAATTTTTGCGTCGGCGATTGCAGCACCTGCCGACCACACGCGCCACTGACACCCATGTCGCCCCGCGGCATGACCTCGACACTGCCATGGGGCCGGCGTAAACTTTGGCTTCCCCCCGGTTGCCGCTCGTATGTACGGCAATTATTCGTTTAAAATCAATTAGTTATGGAGAATTTTATGGCTAACGGACGCGAAGTGGTCGTGTTGAGCGGCGTGCGCACCGCGATCGGTGACTACGGCGGCGCGCTGAAGGACGTCGCACCGACCGAACTCGCCGGACAGGTGGTCAGGGAAGCCGTGAGTCGCGCCAAAATCGACCCGAAACAGGTCAGCCAACTGGTATTCGGCAACGTCATCCACGGCGAAGCCAAGGACATGTACTTTTCGCGCGTAGCCTGCATCAAGGGCGGACTGCCGCAGGACACCACTGCGCTCACCGTCAATCGCCTTTGCGGCAGCGGCATGCAGGCCATCGTCTCCGCAGCGCAGGGCATCATGCTCGGCGACTGCGACGCTGCGATCGGCGGCGGCGCCGAATCAATGAGCCGCGGCGGCTACCTGATGCCCAGCCTGCGCTGGGGCCAGCGCATGAGCGACGGCAATGTGATCGACATGATGGTCGG
>JBMTEY010000030.1:0-22855 GCA_049433545.1 Burkholderiales bacterium
CTGAGATCATCAACAAGCTCGGGCTGCACGCCCGGGCATCGGCAAAACTGACGCAAGTCGCCGGCAGCTACTCCAGCGCGGTATGGCTGAGCCGCAACGGTCGCCGCGTCAACGCCAAAAGCATCATGGGCGTAATGATGCTGGCTGCGGCCAAGGGCTCGAAAATCATCGTCGAGACCGACGGCCCCGATGAGACCGAGGCGATGCAGGCGCTGCGCAAGCTGATTTCCGAACGCTTCGGCGAAAGCGAGTAAACGCCGGCATTGAGGTGTGACCCGGGCGCGGGCAGAATACGCAGGGGATGGCCGGCGTTCCGGCCACCCGCATCCCGGCCCCGACATTCCGCTTCGACATTCCAAATGAGCTTCATGATACACGGCATCGGCGTTTCTGGCGGCATAGCCATCGGCCATGCGCACCTGGTATCGCACACCAACCTCGAAGTCGCCCACTACGAAATACCCGCTTCACAGGTTGAGGAGGAATCAGCGCGGTTTGATGTCGCCATACTCACCGTGCGCAGCGAGCTGGAACAGTTGCGCGGCGCGGTTCCGGCCGACGCCCCCGCGGAGTTCGCCGCGTTCATCGACCTGCACCAGATGATACTCAACGACTCGACGCTGTCGGAGGCGCCGCGCGCCATCATTGCCGCGGAACGCTGCAACGCGGAATGGGCGCTCAAAACACAGACCGACGAACTGCTCACCAAATTCGACGCCATCGAAGATGCCTACCTGCGCGAGCGCCGCGCAGACGTCATCCAGGTCGCGCAGCGCGTGATGAAGGTGCTGCTGGGACAACCGGGCCATGCGCAGGCCCCGGCCGGCACCGAAGACCACAATCTCGTGCTCGTCGCCCACGACCTGTCTCCCGCGGACGTCGTACTGTTCAAACAGCATCACTTCGCGAGCTTCGTTACCGACCTGGGGGGCGCAACATCGCACACGGCCATCGTCGCGCGCAGCCTGAACATCCCGTGCATCGTCGCCCTGCACCATGCCCGCCAGCTGGTGCGCGAAAACGAAATCATCATCGTCGATGGCAGCCAGGGGGTCGTCATCGTCGACCCGGATCCGCAGGTGCTGGCGGAATACCAGCTGCGGCAGCGGGAATTCGGGCTGGAACGGCAGAAGCTGAAGCGGCTGCGGGATACGCCGGCACGCACGCTGGACGGCGCCGAAATCGAATTGCATGCCAACATCGAGCTGCCCGGCGACGTTGCGCTGGCACGGGAAAGCGGCGCCACGGGCATCGGGCTGTTCCGCACCGAATTCCTGTTCCTCAACCGCTCTGACCTGCCGGACGAGGACGAGCAATTCGAGGCCTACCGCCACGTCATGCAGGAAATGGACGGTCGCCCGGTCACCATCCGCACTTACGACCTCGGCGCCGACAAACAGGCGGACGACACGGTCCGGCTGGCGCCCAATCCGGCCCTCGGACTGCGCGCCATCCGCCTGTGCCTGACCGAACCCAAACGTTTCATCACACAGTTACGCGCCATGCTGCGCGCCTCCAGCTACGGCCGCATGAAGATCCTGATACCGATGCTGATGAATGCGGGCGAAATCGAGCAGGCACTGCAGCTGGTCGCCCAGGCAAAACGCAGCCTGGATGATGACGGCATCAGCTATGACCGCAATGTGCCTGTCGGCGGCATGGTGGAAATTCCCGCCGCGGCGCTGGCACTGAACATGCTGACCCGGCGCCTGGATTTCCTGTCGGTAGGCACCAACGACCTGATCCAGTACCTGCTGGCAATCGACCGCACCGACGACACGGTGGCGCATCTTTACGACCCCCTGCACCCCGCAGTGCTGACCGTGCTCTCACACATATTCTCGACCGCGGGAAAGGCGCAGGTTCCGGTTGCCGTCTGCGGCGAGATGGCCGGCGACGTCGCGCTGACCCGGTTGCTGCTGGCGCTGGGCCTGCGCTGCTTTTCGATGCACTCCGCGCACCTGCTCGACGTCAAGCAGCGCGTGCTGAAAACCAACCTTGCCGACGCCTATCCCATCGCCCGGCGCATGCTCAAGGCGTCGGATCCCGCCAAGCTGCGCAACATGCTGGACAAGCTCAACGCCTGAGGGCCCCGATGCGCCGATTTGACAATGCGCGGCCGCGCAGGTAACGTTTCTCCGCAGTTTTCGCGCCGATTTGAAATCAGCTTGCGGGCGCGTAATAAATCCGGCTAAAGAGATCAGTGATTTCTGATAACCCCGGGCGCAGGCTTTCGGGGTTTTTTTATGGCTACCAGCACACCACAGAACCCGGTACGGTCGGTCGGCACGGTAGTGCCGCAGACCGCGCATTTCACCGACCCGCTACCGTTGCGCAGCGGCGCTGTGCTGCGCGATTACGACCTGGTCTATGAAACCTACGGCACCCTCAATGCCGACCGCAGCAACGCCGTGCTGGTCTGTCACGCCCTCAACGCTTCACATCATGTCGCCGGCGTTTATGCCGACGACCCCGGGAACACGGGCTGGTGGGACAACATGATCGGGCCTGGCAAACCCCTGGATACCGATCGCTTTTACGTGATCGGCGTCAACAACATCGGCGGCTGTCACGGTTCCACGGGCCCGCTCAGCGTCAATCCGGCGACCGGGCGCATCTGGGGCGGGGACTTCCCCATGGTCACCGTCGAAGACTGGGTCGATGCCCAGGCACGCCTGGCCGACCAACTTGGCATCACCCGCTTTGCCGCTGTCATGGGCGGCAGCCTCGGCGCCATGCAGGCGCTGGCTTGGGCGATCCGCCACCCGCAGCGGCTGCGCCACAGCATCGTCATCGCCTGCGCGCCCAACCTGTCGGCACAGAACATCGCCTTCAACGAGGTGGCGCGGCAGGCCATCGTCACGGATCCCGATTTTCACGAAGGCAATTACCATGCGCTGGGGGTCGCCCCCCGTCGCGGGCTGCGGGTTGCGCGCATGGTCGGCCACATCACCTATCTGTCGGACGATGAAATGGCCAACAAATTCGGCCGGCAGTTGAAGAACGGCAAGCTCAACTACGATTTCGGAACCGAATTCCAGATCGAGTCCTACCTGCGCCACCAGGGCAACAAGTTCGCCGACTATTTCGATGCCAACACCTACCTGCGCATCACCAAGGCGCTCGACTACTTCGACCCTGCCGCGGATCACGGCGGCAATCTCGCTGAAGCCCTGAAACCGGCAAGCGCCGGCGTGCTGGTCATTTCATTCACCACCGACTGGCGGTTCTCGCCGGAACGTTCGCGGGAGATCGTTCGCGCGCTGCTCGACAACCGCGCCCTGGTCACCTATGCGGAGATCGACGCGCCGCACGGCCACGACGCATTCCTGCTCGACGATCCGCGTTACCACCGGCTGGTCGCGGCCTATTTCGACCGCGTGCACCGGGAGATCACCCCGTGACCGGCCGCGACGGCGCACAGCGCCCGGATTTCGCAGCAATCGCGCAATGGGTGAGTCAGGGCGCGCATGTGCTCGACCTCGGCTGCGGCGACGGCACGCTGCTGAAATACCTGCAGCAGGCGCGGGCCGTCACCGGCTACGGCGTCGAGATCGACGACCGCAACGTGCTGGAATGCGTCAACAACGGCGTGCACGTCATCCAGAGCGACCTCGAGCGCGGCCTTGCGGAATTCGAGGACAATTCATTCGACTTCGTGGTGCTCTCGCAGACATTGCAGGCCATGCGCAACACCGAGCGCATCATGCGCGAAATGCTGCGGGTGGGCCGCGCCGGCATCGTCACCTTTCCCAACTTCGGCTACTGGAAAAACCGCCTGCACGTGCTGCGCGGACGGATGCCGGTTTCGGAAAATCTGCCGTTCGAATGGTTCGATACGCCGAACATCCACCTGTGCACGATCGCCGATTTCGAGCGCTTCTGCGCCGAGCGCGGCATCCGCATCATCGGGCGCACGGTGCTCACCGGTAGCAGGCCGGCGCCAGCGTGGCCCAACCTGCTCGGCGAACTGGCGGTTTATCACTTCGGCGGCTGAATCGCCGCCATTTGCGTCACCGGGCGCAGCAGCAGCAGGCCAGGTATCGCGATCAACGCGCAAAGCAGGAAAAATACCGGCCAGCCCAGTTCCTGCGCAAACCAGCCGGTCGGCGCGGCGAGCAGCACCCGCGGCACGCCCATCAGGCTTGTCAGCAGCGCATACTGGGTCGCGGTAAACCGGCGGTCGGTCAGCGCCGCCATGAACCCGACAAAAGCCGCCGTGCCCATGCCTGCCGTCAGGTTCTCGACGGCGACCACCGCCGCCAGCGCACCGGCGCTGAGCGGGGAATACGCCAGGATCACGAATCCCAGCGTCGAGAGCATCTGACCGATACCGAACACCCACAGCGCCTGCCGCATGCCCGCACGCAGTATCCAGATGCCGCCTAGCGTTCCTCCGGCAATCGTGGCCCAGAATCCGAACAGTTTCACCACGGCGCCGATCTCGGTCTTGCTGTAACCGAGGTCCAGATAGAACGGCACGGTCATCGCCGAGGCCATGGTGTCGCCCAGCTTGTAGAGCAGGATGAAAGCAAGGATCAGCCAAGCCCCCTGCCGCGCAAAATAGTCCTTGAACGGCAGCACCACGGCTTCGCGCAGTGAACGGGGACGGCCGTCGGGAAGCTGCGGTTCGGGGGCAAGCAGGGTCACCGCCACGCAGGCCAGCATGCAGCCGGCCATCAGCCGGTACATGGTTTCGAAAGACAGCCAGTCGGCCAGTATCAGGCCGCCGCCGCCGGCGAGCAGCATGCCCACCCGGTAACCGTTGACGTACAGCGCGGACCCCAGCCCGAGCTCGGATTCGCCCAGGCTTTCGCGGCGGTAGGCGTCGACGACGATGTCCTGCGAAGCCGAGAAAAAAGCGACCAGCAGGCCGGCAACCATCACCAGCGACAGGTGATCGGCTGTCGGCTGCGCGCTGCCCAGCAGAAAAAGCGCGCCGGCCAGCGCGACCTGCATCAGCGCCAGCCAGCCGCGGCGCCGGCCCAGCAGCGGCGTGTAACGGTCGAACAGCGGCGACCACAGGAATTTCAGCGTGTACGGCAGTCCGACCAGCGCAAACAGCCCGATGCGCGTCAGATCGACGCCGCCATCCTTCAGCCAGGCCTGCAGCACCGATCCGGTCAGCAGCAGCGGCAACCCCGACGAGAACCCCATCAGCAGCGCAACCAGCATGCGCCCGCTGAATACCGTCTCCAGCGTTTCGCGCCACGACGGACGGGGTTGCTGGATCAAACCGGCTTCCCGTCGTATTCGACGATCAGCGGCGCGTGATCGGAAAACCGCTCGTCCTTGTATATCGCCGCACGTTTCGCGCGCGCTGCCAGGGCGGGCGTCGCAACCTGGTAATCGATGCGCCAGCCCACGTTTTTGGCCCAGGCCTGGCCGCGGTTTGACCACCAGGTGTACGACGCATCCGTAGCCTCAGGCTGCAGGCGGCGGTAAACGTCGACCCAGCCCAGGTCGTCAAACACGCGGGTCAGCCAGGCCCGTTCCTCGGGCAGGAATCCGGAATTCTTGCGGTTGCCGCGCCAGTTCTTCAGATCGATTTCATGGTGTGCGATGTTCCAGTCGCCGCAAAGCACAATTTCACGTTTGCCTGCCTTCAGCCGTTTCAGATGGGGATAGAACTTTTCCATGAAACTGAACTTGGCCTGTTGCCGGTGTTCGCCGCTGGAACCCGAAGGCAGATACAGCGAGATCACCGACAGCTTGCCGAAGTCCGCGCGCAGGTAACGTCCCTCGGCGTCGATCTCGGCGATACCCAGTCCGGCTGTGATCCGGTCTGGCGCAGTCCTCGCGTAAATGCCGACTCCGCTGTAACCCTTCTTCTCCGCGTAATGGAAATGGCCCTGATACCCGCCGCACGCCAGCAGTTCGTCGGTCATGTCGGCGGCCTGCGCCTTGATTTCCTGCACGCAGATCACGTCGGCGCGCTGGCGGGGCAGCCACTGCAGAAAACCTTTCCGCGCCGCAGAGCGGATGCCATTCAGATTCAGGGTTATAATTTTCATCGTTTTCAGTCTGGCGGAGTCGTGCTGCCGCCTCATACGCCTATTTTTTCACCGCGGGCACGCCGGTTGACATTCGAATATGGCCGCCAGCTTCAGACAGGAATTCATCCGTTTCGCGATCGACACCAGGGTGTTGCTGTTCGGCGAATTCAAGACCAAGGCCGGACGCCTGTCGCCATATTTTTTCAACGCCGGCCTGTTCTGCGACGGCAATTCGCTGCGGCAACTCGCGCAATTTTACGCGAAAGCGATTTCAGCGGCGGATGTGCCGTTTGACATGCTGTTCGGCCCCGCCTACAAGGGCATACCGCTGGTTTCCGCCGTCGCCATCGCGCTGGCAGAGGCCGGCCGCAACGTCGCGTTCAGCTACAACCGCAAGGAAGCCAAGGACCACGGCGAGGGTGGCAGCGTGGTCGGTGCCCCTCTCGCCGGCAGGACGCTGATCGTCGATGACGTGATCTCGGCCGGGACCTCGGTGCGTGAATCGGTGCAACTGATCCGCGCGGCGGGCGCAATGCCGGCAGGCGTGCTGATCGCGCTGGATCGCATGGAGCGCGGCGCCGGGGAACTGTCGGCCACGCAGGAGGTCGGACAGCTGTACGGGATGCCGGTGATCAGCATCGCCACCCTGGATGACCTGATCGGATTTCTAGGCAACGAAAAAAACATGGCGGCGCAGCTCGCCGCCGTCGCCGCTTACCGGAAACAATATGGGGTAGAACATGCCTGACCGCACGCAATTTTTCCTCGCGCTTGGTGGCGCTGTATTCATCTTCACGGTGCTGCTCTCACCACCCGCGGCCCACGCGCAGAAAATCGTCTGCTGGAAGGACAAGGCCGGCAAGGTGGTCGGCTGCGGCGACCGCGTGCCGCCGGAATTCCGCGAGAACGAAGCCAAGCTGCTCGACAGCCGCGGCCTGTCGCGCGGTACCGTGGTCTCAGCCGAAGAGGCAGAGCGGCTGGAGGAGGAAAAACGCAAAAAGGCGGCGGAGAAAGCCGCGCAGGGCCGGCGCATCGCCGAGCAGCGCCGGCAGGATTCGGCGCTGATCAACACCTACACTTCGGGCAAGGAAATCGACCAGCGGCGCGACCGCGAGCTGCAGGTGGTGGAACTGCAGATCACCCAGTTGAAGACCTCGCTGAAGGGCGCAACGGAAGCCCACGCCAAGGCCCAGGCGCGCCATGACGGCTACGCCAAAACCGGCAAACCGGCCCCCGACATCGTGCGCGACGAACTGGCGCGCGCCACCGAGGAAAAAAACCGCATCGAAACGCGGATTACCGAAAAGGAACAAGACAAGGAACGCATCAGCGCGAGTTACGCGCAGCAGAAATCCCGGTTTCTAGAACTTAAGGGCATTCCGGCTGCGGACGCCAAACCTGTCGCCAAAAAATGAACCGCCCGATCGCCGGGCAGCCGCTCAGCCGGCGAGTTTGCGGCGCAGGATGTCGTTGACCTGCTGGGGATTGGCCTTGCCGCGGCTGGCCTTCATCACCTGGCCGACCAGCGAGTTGAAGGCCTTCTCCTTGCCGGACTTGAAGTCGGCGACCTGCCGGGCGTTGGCGGCAAGCACCTGATCGATGATTTTTTCAATCTCGCCGCCATCGGAAATCTGCTCAAGGCCTAGAACCGCAATTATCCTGTCGGCATCGCCATCATGATCACCCGACCACATGGCTTCCAGCACCACTTTCGCCTGCTTGTTGTTAATCTTTTGATCAAGGATTCTCGCTAGCATTTTTGCCAATTGCCCAGGCGTGATTGGTATGTTTCGTAACTCAATGCCCTCGGCATTGAGTCGCGAAGAAATATCTCCATTGATCCAGTTAGCAACAAGCTTCGCAACCCCCGGTTTAACGGGTTCTTTCCCATCCATGGCGAGCAAGACCTTACTTGCCGCAATCGTTAACCTCGTCGTTTCCTCAAAAAAGACGGCGGTCTCTTGGCTTGCGGTCAACAGCAAAGCGTCATATTCAGCGAGTCTGTGTTCCTGAACAAATCGAGTCCGCATTGCTTGCGGTAACTCTGGCATCGCCGCACGCACTGCCTCCAGACGTTGCGCCGTCACTTCCAGCGGCAACAGGTCTGGATCAGGAAAATAGCGGTAATCATGCGCATCTTCCTTGGTGCGCATCATGCGGGTTTCGCCGCTGTCCGGATTGAACAGTACCGTGGCCTGCTGGATCGTGCGCCCTTCTTCCAATTCGCCGATCTGCCATTGCGCCTCGTATTCGATCGCCTGCTGCAGGAAACGGAAGCTGTTGAGGTTCTTGATCTCGCGGCGCGTGCCCAGCGCCGTTGATCCCGCCGGCCGCACCGAAACATTGGCGTCGCAGCGGAACGACCCTTCCTGCATGTTGCCGTCGCAGACGTCTATCCAGCGCACCAGCGCATGCAACGCCCTGGCATAGGCCACCGCTTCTTCCGCCGATCGCATGTCCGGCTCTGACACGATTTCCAACAGCGGCGTTCCGGCGCGGTTCAAGTCGATGCCGGTGCGGCCGTGGAAATCCTCGTGCAGCGACTTGCCGGCGTCTTCCTCGAGGTGGGCGCGGGTCAGGCGCACGATCTTCTCGGATTCGCCGACGCGGATGGTCATCGTGCCGCCCTCGACGATGGGCAGTTCATACTGGCTGATCTGATAACCCTTGGGCAGGTCAGGGTAGAAATAATTCTTGCGCGCGAAAATCGACGGCGAATTGATTTTCGCGCCAACCGCCAGCCCGAAACGGATCGCACGCTCGACTGCACCCATGTTGAGCACCGGCAGCACACCGGGCAACGCGATGTCGACACCGCAGGCCTGGGTGTTCGGTTCGGCGCCGAACGCGGTGGAAGCCCCTGAAAAGATCTTCGACACCGTCGACAACTGCGCGTGGGTCTCCAGCCCGATGACCACTTCCCATTGCATGCTCAGAAGCCCTCCGGCGCGCGCCGGTGCCAGTCGGTTGCCAGCTGGTACTGGTGGGCGACATTGAGCATGCGCGCTTCGTCGAAATAATTGCCGATGATCTGCAGTCCGACCGGCAGGCCGCCGCCGTCGAAACCGCAGGGTATGGACATGCCGGGCAGTCCCGCCAGGTTCACCGCGATGGTGTAGATGTCCGACAGGTACATCTGCACCGGGTCGGCGCTTTTCTCGCCCAGCCTGAACGCGGTCGTCGGGCTGGTCGGCCCCATGATGACATCGCATTGTTTGAACGCCGCCGTGAAATCCTGCGCGATCAGCCGCCGCAGTTTCTGCGCGCGAATGTAATAGGCGTCGTAATAGCCGTGCGACAGCACGTAGGTGCCGATCAGGATGCGGCGCTTCACTTCCGCGCCGAAACCCTCGGCGCGCGTTTTCTTGTACATGTCGAGCAGGTCGGTATATTCGGCTGCGCGATGCCCGTAACGCACGCCATCGAAACGCGACAGGTTGCTCGACGCTTCCGCCGGCGCCAGCACGTAGTACACCGGCACCGACAGCTCCATGTTGGGGAGGCTGACATCGACGACGGTCGCACCCAGCTTTTTATACTCGGCAATCGCCGCTTCAACGGCCTTCTGCACATCGACGGATATCCCGGCGCCGAAAAACTCCCCGGGCAATCCGACGCGCAGTCCGTTCAGCGGTTTCGCCAGGTCACGGTTGTAATCCTCCTTCGGACGCTCCAGGCTGGTCGAATCTCGCATATCGTGCCCGGCCATGACGTTGAGCAGCAGGCCCAGGTCTTCCGCGCTGCGCGCCATCGGCCCCGCCTGGTCGAGGCTGGATGCGAACGCGATCATGCCGTAGCGCGATACCAGCCCGTAAGTCGGTTTCAGTCCGCAGATGCCGGTCAGTGCCGCAGGCTGGCGGATCGAACCGCCGGTGTCGGTGCCGGTGGCGGCCGGCGCCAGGCGCGCAGCCACGGCCGCCGCAGAACCGCCGGAACTGCCGCCAGGGACCGTCGCCTGATTCCACGGATTGCGCACCGGACCGTAATGCGAAGTTTCGTTGGACGAACCCATCGCGAATTCGTCCATGTTGGTCTTGCCCAGGGTGACCATGCCTGCGGCATTGCAGCGCTCGACCACGTGCGCATCGTAGGGCGCGACGAAGTTCGACAGCATTCTCGAACCGCAGGTGGTCAGCCAGCCCTGCGCGCAGAAAATGTCCTTGTGCGCCAGCGGCACGCCGGTCAGCAGTTCCGCCCGGCCCGCGGCGCGGCACGCATCAGCGGCCCGGGCCTGGTCCAGGCTGCGCTGCGCATCGACCGTGACAAAACACCCGAGGGCATTATTTAACTTATTGATTTTATTTATGAATTCCTGCGTCAGTTCGACGCTGGAAGCAGCCCCGGAGGCCAGCAGTGCAGACAGTTCTTTGAGTGTGGCGTTGGACATGGCAGGACTGCAGCCCCGCAGGCGCGGGACCGTGTATTCAGCTTACTCGATCACCCTGGGCACCAGATAAAGCCCGGCCTCGACTTCCGGCGCAACCGACTGGAACAGTTCACGCTGGTTCTGCTCGGTCACCGCATCCGCGCGCAGCCGCAGCATCAGGTCCTGGGCATGGGACATCGGCGCGATGCCGCTGACATCAACCGCCTGCATCTGTTCGATCAGGCCGAATACGCGCGTCAGCTGCGCCAGTGCAGCCCCGGCTTCGGCATCGTCAACCGCGATCCGCGCCAGGTGCGCCACGCGCCTCACATCATCGAGCGTCAACGCCATGATCAGAATGAAAAAACCGTAAAAAAACAGGGCGGTGTAGGGTATCATACTGGCGCGCCTCCGGGCACCAAAATCCGTTAATACGAAAGACTTTATGTTCGGTTTCCTGAGCAGTTACTTTAACGACGATCTCGCCATCGATCTGGGCACGGCCAATACGCTGATTTACGTACGCGGCAAAGGCATCGTGCTGGACGAACCCTCCGTCGTCGCGATCCGCCAGGAAGGCGGACCGAACGGCAAAAAAGTGATCCAGGAAGTCGGCCTCGCGGCAAAGCAGATGCTCGGCCGCACGCCCGGCAACATCACGGCCATCCGGCCGATGAAAGACGGCGTCATCGCCGATTTCATCATCACCGAACAGATGATCAAGCAGTTCATCAAACGCGTTCACCAGAGCCGTTTTTTTTCGCCGTCGCCGCGCATCATCATCTGCGTGCCCTGCGGTTCCACCCAGGTCGAGCGCCGCGCCATCCGCGACGCCGCGATCGGTGCCGGCGCTTCGCGCGTCTACCTGATCGAGGAACCGATGGCCGCTGCGATCGGTGCCGACCTGCCGGTGGGTGAAGCCACCGGCTCGATGGTGGTCGACATCGGCGGAGGCACCACCGAGGTCGGCGTGATTTCTCTCGGCGGCCTGGTCTACAAGGGATCGGTGCGCGTCGGTGGCGACAAGTTCGACGAAGCCATCATCAACTACATCCGCCGCAACTACGGCATGCTGATCGGCGAGACCACGGCGGAACTGATCAAGAAGGAAATCGGCTCTGCTTTCCCGGGCTCCGAAGTCCGCGAAAAGGAAGTCAAGGGCCGCAACCTCGCCGAAGGCATACCGCGCAGCTTCACGATTTCGAGCAACGAGATTCTCGAAGCGCTGACCGATCCGCTGAACAGCATCGTCTCAGCGGTGAAATCCGCGCTCGAACAGACACCGCCCGAGCTTGCAGCCGACATCGCCGAAAAAGGCATGGTGCTCACCGGCGGCGGCGCGCTGCTGCGCGACATCGACCGGCTGCTGATGGAAGAAACCGGACTGCCGGTGATCATCGCCGAGGATCCGCTGACCTGCGTCGTTCGCGGTTCAGGCAAGGCGCTCGAAAAACTCGAGCATCTCGGAAGCATCTTCGCCAACGACTGATGCTGCAAAACCCGGCCTGCGTTCGCATCCAGCCCCCCGCGGGCCGCGAACCCAAGCCCGCAGGCCCGCGGTAAGGCCCGATGGAACATACCCCGCCGCCCCTGTTCCGCACCGGACCGACGCCGCTGGCAAGGCTGATGATGTTCACCCTGCTGTCGGTGACGCTGCTGATCGCCGACGCCCGCTTCGGCTACCTGACCGTGCTGCGCCAGGTCACTGCCGTCATCATCTATCCGCTGCAGCAGCTCGCCGCGATGCCTGCCGCAGTCGGCGAACGCATCTCCGGCTTCTTTGTCACCCATAGCGCGCTGCGCCACGACAACCAGCGGTTGACCGGGCAGAACCTCGAGCTGGCGCGCGAAGCGCAGCAGGCGCGTGCCCTGCACAAGGAAAACGCCCACCTGCGCGGATTGCTGGATGCCCGTGAACGGGTTGCAGCGCCGTCGACCGCCGCCGAAATCCTTTATGCCGCGCGGGATCCGTTTTCACGCAAGGTGATGATCGACCGGGGATTGCGGGCCGGCGTCGCCCCGGGACGGCCGGTCATCGACCATATCGGCGTCCTCGGCCAGATCACGCGCGTCTATCCCTGGCTCTCCGAAGTCACTCTGATCACCGACAAGGGACACCTGGTGCCGGTACTCAACGTGCGCACCGGATTGCGTTCGGTGCTTGCCGGCACCGGCGACGACGGTCGCCTCGAACTGCGTTTCATTCCGCTGGCAGCGGACTTCCAGGCAGGCGACCAGCTGGTGACCTCGGGCATCGACGGCACCTATCCGCCGGGGCTGCCGGTGGCCGAAGTCACTAACGTCGAGCGCAATACCGAATACCTGTTCGCCAACATCACCTGCAAGCCGCTGGCCGGGGTCAACGCACATGCGCAGGTGCTGGTACTGGGCCCGATGCCCGAGAGGCCCGGGCGCCAGGAAGAGCAGCCGGCGAAGGCGCCGCGCGGCAAGAAGAAAAAATCATGACGCCGGCGCGCCCGATGACACCGCAGGAACTGCTGCTCCCGGTCAAACCCGGCTTCATCGTGTTCACGCTGGTGGCGGCACTGCTGGCAAACCTGCTCCACTGGTCGGGCTGGATGATGTGGCTGGCACCCGATTTTGTCGCCCTGATCGTGCTGTACTGGTGCATACACGAACCTCGGAAAATGGGTTTCATCGCCGCGTGGGGGCTGGGTCTGCTGATGGACATCGCCGAGGGCAGCCTGTTCGGCCAGCACGCGCTGGCCTACGTCATCCTCGCCTACGCCGGCATGGCGCTGCACCGCCGGGTGCAGCGGTTCCCTCTAGTTCCGCAGATGCTGCACGTCCTCCCGCTACTGCTGTTCACCGACGTTGTCGTGCTGCTGGTGCGCGCAATGGCGGGTGCCGACTTTCCCGGTTATGCCTATTTCCTCGGCAGCATCGCCGGCGCCGCGCTGTGGCCGGTGCTGACGCACCTGCTGAAGCTGCCGCAGCGCCCGCCCCCGGATCCCGACCGTGTCTGAGCTGTCGATCAACCCCGGCATCGAGATCCGCGATTCGGAACGCGAACTGGACCGTTTCCGCCGGCGCCTGGCGCTGCTCGGCATCTTCGTGCTCACGCTGTTTTCGCTGCTGTTCCTGCGTTTCACGTACCTGCAGGTGTACCAGCACGGCCATTACAGCACGCTGGCAGAGGCCAACCGCATCTCGGTGCTGCCGATCGCGCCGCACCGCGGCATCATCGTCGACCGCAACGGCGTCATGCTCGCCCACAACTATGCGGCCTACACGCTGGAAATCACGCCGAGCAAGGTGCAGGACCTGGAGGCCACCATCGATGACCTGGCCGCCATCGTCGAAATCACCCCCCGCGACCGGCGGCGTTTCCGCAAACTGCTCGAGGAAAGCAAACGTTTCGAAAGCCTGCCGATACGCACCCGCCTGTCCGACGAGGAAATCGCGCGTTTCGCCGTGCACCGCTACCGTTATCCCGGCGTCGAAGCCAAGGCCCGTCTGTTCCGCCAGTACCCGCAGGGCGAGATTTTTTCGCATGTCGTCGGCCACATCGGCCGCATCAACCAACGCGAAATCGACCAGCTCGACGAGGACGGACGGCTCGCCAACTATCGCGGCAGCGACTACATCGGCAAGACCGGACTGGAACAGCGTTACGAAAAATTCCTGCACGGCATCACCGGCGTGGAGGAGGTCGAGGTGGATTCCGGCGGACGCGCGGTGCGCACCCTGTCGCGCACGCCCCCGGTGTCCGGTAACAACCTGGTACTCAACCTGGACGCCGGGCTGCAGGAAGTCGCCTACAGGGCCTTCGGCGACCGCCGCGGCGCACTGGTGGCCCTGGATCCCGCCACCGGCGGAGTGCTCGCCTTCGTCAGCAAGCCCGGGTTTGATCCCAACCTGTTCGTCGACGGCATCGATCCGCAGAGCTGGGCCGAACTCAACGGCTCAAAGGACAAGCCGCTGCTCAATCGCGCCGCCGCCGGCACCTATCCCCCGGGTTCGACATTCAAACCCTTCATGGCGCTGGCCGCCCTGTTCTACGGCAAACGCACGCCGCAGCAGGTGATCAGCGATCCCGGCTATTTCATTTTCGGCGGCCACCGCTTCCGCGACAGCAGGCCCGTTCCGCTGGGCACCGTCGACATGCATCGGTCGATCGTGATGTCTTCCGACGTCTACTACTACATGCTCGCCAGCGAACTCGGCATAGACCCGATTGCACGGTTCATGGCGCTGTTCGGTTTCGGCGCCCGCACCGGCATCGACATCGGCGGCGAATCCGCCGGTGTATTGCCTTCCACCGAATGGAAGCTGCGCCGCTACCGGCAAAAATGGTACCCCGGGGAAACCATCAGCGTCGGCATCGGCCAGGGCTACAACAGTTACACGCCGCTGCAGCTGGCCTCAGCGATGGCGACCCTGGCAAATGACGGCACGGCGTACAGGCCGCACATCGTCAATCACATCGAGAACATACGCACGCGTGAAAAACAGCTGATGGAAACCCCATCGTTGCGCAACATCGGCCTCCGCCAGGAACACATCGATGTCGTCAAGCAGGCGATGGCCGGGGTAGTCAAGGAAGGCACCTCGGCGCTGGCCTTCGCCGGCGCCCCCTACGTCAGCGCCGGTAAAACCGGCACCGCGCAGGTCATCGCGATCAAGCAGGGCGAGAAATACGTCGAGAGCAAGGTCGCCGAGGAACACCGCGACCATGCGCTGTACATCGCCTACGCACCCGCCGAAAAACCGCGCATCGCGCTTGCCGTGGTGGTGGAAAACGCGGGCTTCGGCGCGCGGGCGGCGGCGCCCATCGCGCGCCAGGTCTTCGACTATTACCTGCTCGGCAAGGCGCCCGGCAAGCCGGCGGCCGGCGGCTGACCCCATGCATCCCATCGTCATCCGCTTCACGCGTTTCATGACCCGGCACATCGACGGCATACTGCTGTCCGCCGTCCTGCTGCTGATGTTCACGGGACTGCTGGTGCTGATCAGCGCCGCGAACGGCAATTTCGCCCGGGCGGGAAGCCAGCTGGCGAACATGCTGATCGCGCTGGGCGTGATGTGGATTTTTGCCAACATCCCGCCTCATTACCTGATGCGCCTCGCCCCGCCGCTGTTCGTGGTGGGCTGCGGTTTGCTGGTGGGAGTGGCGCTGTTCGGGGACGTGGTCAACGGGGCACGGCGTTGGCTGCACATCGGCGTCACTCGCATCCAGCCGTCGGAATTGATGAAGATTGCCGTACCGCTGATGCTCGCCTGGTACTTCAACCGCAACGAGGCTTCACTGAAGCTGCGCAATTATTTCATCGCCGCTCTGATGCTTGCCGTGCCGACAGCGCTGATCGCACGCCAGCCCGACCTCGGCACCGCGCTGCTGATCACCGCCAGCGGATGCTACGTAATTTTCCTCGCCGGGCTGCCGTGGCGCATCATCGCCGCGCTCGGCGTCACCGCGCTCGTCAGCGCACCTTTCCTGTGGTCCGCCCTGCATGACTACCAGCGCCAGCGCATACTGACGCTGCTCGATCCGGCCGCGGATCCGTTGGGCAGCGGCTACCACACTATCCAGTCGACCATCGCGGTCGGCTCTGGCGGCATGCTGGGCAAGGGCTGGATGAACGGCACCCAGACCCACCTCGACTTCATTCCCGAGCGCACCACGGACTTCATATTCGCGGTCTATGCCGAAGAATTCGGCCTGCTCGGCAACGCGGTGCTGCTCGGGCTGTTCCTGTTCGTGATCGCGCGGGCGATGGTCATCACCGCCAACGCGCCTTCGCTGTTCGCGCGACTGCTCGCCGGCGCAATCACCCTGACGTTTTTTACCTATGCCTTCGTCAACATGGGCATGGTGTCCGGCATCCTGCCCGTGGTGGGCGTACCCCTGCCGCTGATCAGTTACGGCGGAACTTCGCTGGTTTCCATCTGTCTCGGTTTCGGGATACTGATGAGCATCAACACCCACAAGAAGCTGGTGCAAACCTAGATTGAGGGTCGAAGAATGAGGAGCCAGTCGTGACATCCGTTCTTTCCCGGACAGCCGTGATGCTGCTGGTCGCGCTGCTCGCGGCCTGCGGCGGCGCACCCAAACGCGGCGCGATCGACCGCGCACCTTCCACCGGCGGCGGGTACTACCTTGATGACGGCCCCGGCACCAACGCGCCGGCCGACATCAACTCGATACCCGACGCGGTGCCGAGGATCGAACCGCTGGGACGCGGCACGATGCGCCCGTATACCGTGATGGGCCAGAGTTACGTGCCGATGACACGGCTGGAACCGTACCGGGCCCGCGGCATAGCCAGCTGGTACGGGCGGCGTTATCACGGCAAGCAGACCGCCTCCGGCGAGGTCTATGACATGTACGCGATGAGCGCCGCGCATACCATATTGCCCATCCCCAGCTATGCGCGCGTCACCAACGTCGCGAACGGTCGGTCGATCGTCGTCCGGATCAATGACCGCGGCCCGTTCATCGACAATCGCCTGATCGACCTCTCGTACACCGCCGCGCACAAGCTCGGCATCATCGGCGCCGGCAGCGGCACGGTCGAGGTGGAAAGCATCATTCCCGGCGCCACACCCGCACCGCCGCCGACCCCCGTGGCATCCGCCCCGCCAACGCCGGCTCCAGTTGAAGCACCGGTCACCGCGATACCGCTGCCGCCGCCGACACCTGTCACAGCGCCCCCGGTTGCCGCGGCACCGACGACGGTTGCATCGGCGACCACGGGCAGCTACGTCCAGTTCGGTGCCTTCGGCGTGCAGGCCAATGCCGAAAGTTACCTGTCACGACTGCAGGCGCAGGCCGACTGGCTGGCAGGATCGCTGCGTGTCCACCACAGCAACGGCATCTACCGGGTGCAGGCAGGCCCTTACGCCAGCGATGCCGCGGCACGCGAAACCGCCGAACGCGCCGGCCAGACGCTGGGCGTCAAACCGGTCGTCATCAGCCGCTAGCGCACTGCAGCGACCGGAACGATCAGTGTCGGTGGTCGTGGACTGCCGGCTTGCCCCTGATATCGCGCACTTCGACCGTCAAAACGACGGTCTCGCGCTTTTTGTCCGCCAGTTCAAAGGTGAGCTGCAACGGCACCTTGTCGCCGGCGTTCAGGGGTTTTTTAAGATTCATCAGCATCACGTGATAACCGCCCGGGGCCAGTTTCACGCTCTTGCCTGCGGGAATATCGATGCCGTCCACGGGCGACATGCGCATGACTCCGTTTTCCATGCTCATGCTGTGCACTTCGGCGTTCGCCGTCAGCGGAGTGGTCACGCCGACCAGGCGTGCTTTCGACTTTCCCGAGAGTTCCATGAATGCGCCAGTGGCATTCTGTCCTTGTACCGTGCCGCGGATCCATGCGTCCTTGACCGTGACACTTTGGGCATGCGCCAAACCGGCGCACAACAGCAGCGACACAAGCACGCCGCGCAAGATATTTCCGGAGCAAGCGGAAATCATAAAATATCCTTTATAATCAAATACTTATAATATACTCGCCACTTGAAGCAAGGCGACCTCGCCGCGCATCATCGAAAGCGCGGCCGGATACAGCAATGCAATGAAGTCAGGCGCGCGGCGGGGCGCGCGGGTTCAGCGGCTGGAGTACGAACGGTTCGCTGATCACCGGCGGGCGGCGATCGACAGGAAGCAGCAGTTCCGGAAGGATGACGACAACGATCGGCGCTAGCGAAATGGCCGGCGGCGGGCTGGCTGCGCCCACGCACATCACGCAGTGTGCTTTTTTGAGCTTGTCCTGCAGCGATCCGGCGCCACCGGCGGATTCACCGGCAGTCCCGGTGTCGATGCGACAGATCTTCGTGTAGGCCAGCGGATCCACCGCCTGGCGCGCCACCGCCAGCGCGGGGAACATGACGGCGAACAGGAACGCCAGCAGGGCGGTTCCTGCAATGAAACGGCGATGTGCGTGTAGTCGCATGGGCAGCGATGTTACGCGGCGCGGTCGATCACCGTCAAACCGCAGCGCAGAACTCCGATCAGGACTCCAGTCTGAAAACGACCGGCACCCGCACCCAGCCTTCGATGTTTTGCGTGCCGCGCCGCGCCGGCACAAAACGCCAGCCTTTCACCGCGGCAAGCGCGGCGCCGTCCAGCGGTCCGGAACCGCTGGACTGATCGAGTTCCACGCGCACCGGCGCACCTTCCGCATTGACCAGCACCCTCAGCATCACCGTGCCTTCATCGCCGTTGCGGCGAGCAACCGCCGGATAAACCGGCGCGGGATTGCGCAAATAGATTGCATTGAACAGCGGCGGCGATGCCGCTACCGGGGCAGCAGCGACTGTTGCGGCGTATTTGGTTACGACCGCTTCCGCGGTTGGCTGCGGTTCGGCAGGCTTGCTGATGCTGATCACCGGCTCCGGATCGGGCGCTGCAACAGGCGCCGGCACCGGTTGCGGCACTTGTTGCCGTACCGAATCGCGCAATACCGGTTGCGACCGGGGCTCAGCGCGCCTGGAAATCCGCGGCGGCGGTTCACGCGGCGGCAACGGTTCCGCTACCGCGGCCTGCGTCACCATCACCACTTCCAGCACCGGTGCCGGCGGCATCAGCGCATCGCGCTGCCAGCCGGGCAATCCCCAGAAAACCGCAGCATGCAGCACGAGGCTGGTGGCCAGGCACCAGGCCAGCAGTTGCGGCGGCGCATGCGCCCCGGGCGCATTGCCGCGCGCCCCGTCCTGGATTGCGCCGTTCATTGCCGGATGCACCGTCTTTCGTCAGACCGCTAAAAAGGGACGGGCATTATCAGCCCGTACCCGGCAGTCCGCCAAATGGCCGCGGCGGAGCATGGCGCTGGCGCGTCAGAACCGTCCGCGCACACCGATCTGCGCACTGCGCCGGCCCAGCGGCGCAATGTCCTTGAGGAAGGACACGTGGTTGCGCGCTTCTTCATCAAGCAGATTCACGCCGCGCAGGAAGGCTTCCAGCCTCATACCCGCAGCAGGAAGACGGTAAGTCACCGCGGCATTGAGCATGGTGTAACCCTCCGTCGGCAATTCACCGGCAGCAACACGATCCTGATCGCTGAAGAATGCAGCATCCACGCGCGCGCCCAGGCGATCGCGCCGGTAATCAAGGCCGACCCCATAACGCCATGGCGCAATACGCGGCAGCGGCAGACCGGTTCTCTTGTCTTCGGCACGAACGTAGCTGGCGTTGACCAGCAGATCGACCGTGCCTCCGCGCTCCATCACACGGAACCGGCCCTCGCCTTCAATGCCGCGGAAACGTGCCGGCACGGCACGGTAGGCGAACTCCGGCAGGATCTCCTCACCGGTATTCAGCGAGGTGCCATCGCCGGCATCGACCGGATTCAACTCGCCGTCGGCGCCGCGGGTGTTACCGGAATCAAACAGCGTGATGAAATTATCGAAGCGGTTCTGGAACACGCCGATGCTGCCCGAGTGTTTGCCGGACTTCAGACGCAGGGAAATGTCGACGGCCTTCGATTTTTCCTTGCCGAAGCCGGCGTTGCCCAACTCGTAGACGCCGGTGGCGGCATGCGGGCCATTGGCATACAGCTCGTAGTAGGTCGGCGCGCGTTCGGTATAGGCAGCGTTGACCGCCAGCGCGAGTCCCGGCGCAAAACTCCACACCGCGCCCAGCGCGCCGCTGTTGCCACTGAAGTTGCGCGTCTGCGCCGGATCAAAACGCGGATTCACCGCACCGAACGCCACCGGCCCGCCGCCTTCGCTGCGGACCTCCGTGCGTTCGTGGCGGCCGCCGAAGGTCAACTTCCATTTGCCCAGCGGCAGTTCCTCGTAGAAAAACCCGGACTTCACGCTGGTATTGGTCGTCGGCACGAAAGCCTCCGCACCCAGCGCAGAAAAGTCGAAGTCCGTGAACTGCAGGCCCACGGCGCCCTGCAGGGGCCCGAGCTTGCCATGCGTCGCCTCGATGTGCAGATCATTGCCCTTGTTGCGGAAACGCGTTGCCGGCACGCCCGCGTCGAGTTCAGTGTGCTCGTAATCGGTATTGCCGGCCTTGAACTTCAGCGAATTGATTACGCTACCCAGCTCGCGCATTTCTCCGACGATATCCCAACGACTGCTTTGCATGTCGATGGTCACCGTCGGTTCCGCCACCGTACCGTACTGCGTATTGAATCCGGACCTCGAAATGCCGATGTAGCCGTTGGCCCAGGTATGCGCAAGTCCTAACGCGCCGCCGTCCGTCTTCGCGGCGCTGTTGGGCAGCGTGCCCTGCGCCTCGACCGGCTGCGGATGGGCTGCGCGCAAGCGCGCCGAACGCGCAAACCCCTTGATCTTCAGGTCGTCGGTGTCGCGCGTATGCATGTCGGCATGCAATGCGAGGCTGCCGTTGCCGGCTTCGAACACCAGGCCTGTCGCCTTTTCGCGATCCGCGCCGCCATAACGCATCTCCGCGCGTCCGCTGACGCCGTTCAGCTGATATTGCGGAATGCGGTTGTCGATGACATTGACCACGCCGCCGACCGCGCTGCCGCCGTAGAACAGCGCGGCCGGTCCGCGCACCACTTCGGCACGCTCGACCACCAGCGGATCGATGCTGACCGCGTGATCGAAACTCAGCGACGATGCATCCAGCGTACTGGCGCCGTTCTGCAGGATGCGGATGCGATCGCCATCGAGGCCGCGGATTACCGGCCGGCTGGCATTGGGACCAAAACTGGTGGAACTCACCCCGGGCATTTCACCCAGTGTCTCACCCAGCGTGGATTTGCGCTGCAGCAGCAAATCCTGTCCGCCGATTACCGAAACCGGTGCGGCGAGCTCGAAAAGTTCGCTGCCCAGCGGATTGCCGGTAACGACCACTTCCGGCAGCGTGACGGGTGCTGCGTTGTTGTTATTGACCTGCGCATGAACTGTTGCGGCATGCACCGCTGCGGCCATAACGGCCAGCACGTATTTCCCGTGTTTCATATGATCTCTGAATGACGTACGGCGCGCGCACCCGCAAGGGATGCGCACGACCTGAACAATAAAAAGGGAGCCGGTGAGACCGGCGATACGTCAGGAGATGACGGGAGGACCGCGGGAATCGTACGGGACTACGGTGACGCAACTGCGAACCGCAAATGCGGCAGTAACTACCAGCACATGTTCGGCTGCGGCAAAGGCAAGGTCATGGCTGCCATGCACACCGCCCAGCACCTGGCTGTAGACCAGGTCAAAAGCACAGGACTCTGTCGCCTGCCTGGCGCGGTTGTCGTGGCCGTGATCCGCCAGAGCCGCCTGAACATGAACCGCAGTCTGGCCATGCGCGAGCTTGCCCGCATGCATCAGGGCATGCGTCAACGCGCCGTGCTGCGCAACCAGCAGCAGCGCAGCCAGCGCACCGCGCAGCCATTGCGCGCGCGGGGCGGAACGCAGCAGACGGGTCATGTCAGGAAGAGGATTCATTGCGAATGATTAAAGCAGAGCGCCCGCGATTGCGCAATCCGGGCTTGCTGCAAGCCGCGTTATACTCATTTCATTCATGAAAACCCTGCTGATCGCGCTGATCGACGCCTACCGCCTGCTGCTGTCGCCCTTCTTCGGCACGCAGTGCCGTTTCCTGCCAACCTGCTCGGCTTATGCGCGTGAAGCCATCGAACTTCACGGCGCCATCAAAGGAACCTGGCTCACCATTCGCCGTCTCGGCAAATGCCATCCCTGGCATGAAGGCGGGATCGACAACGTGCCCCCCGTCAAACGCTGACGCGCAGCAGCAGCCCCTTCAAATATTCGCCTTCCGGAAAATTCAGCGCCACCGGATGATCGTCAGCAGCGTGTAGCCAGCGCTCGATGCGCGCATCGACCCCGGCGTCCAGTGCCGCGCCGGCGACGATTTTCTGGAACAGGTCGGGGCTGACGCCGCCGGAACAGGAGTACGTCATCAACAAGCCACCGGAATTCAGCAGCTTGAACCCCAGCAGGTTGATGTCCTTGTAGGCGCGCGCGGCCTTTTCGGCATGGGCGGCGGTGGGCGCGAGTTTCGGCGGATCGAGCACGATGATGTCGAATTTACGGCCGCAGTCGCGGAACATGCGCAGGGTCTGGAACACATCGGCTTCCAGCCATTCCATTTTGCTTTCGTGATTCACCAGCTTGTTGCGCGCGGCGTTGGCCTGCGCCGCAGCCAGCGCCGGGCCCGAACTGTCGATCGCGGTCACTGCCGCAGCGCCGCCGGCCAGCGCGTTTAGCGCGAACCCCCCGCTGTAGCAGAAGCAGTCGAGCACGGCACGCCCGTTGGCCAAGCCACGCAACAACAGGCGGTTGTCGCGCTGGTCAAGGTAGAAGCCGGTCTTGTGGCCCTGCTCCGCATCGACCGCGTATTCGAGACCGTGTTCGCGTACGCTCATCGGGCCGGTGGCCGCACTGCCGCGCAGCAGTCCCGATTGCGGCGGCAAGCCTTCCAGCGCACGCACGTCGGCATCCGAGCGTTCGATCACGCGCACCACGCCCGGCAAGGCCGCCAGTGCGTCGGCAATGGCACCGCGCCAGCGTTCGGCGCCGGCACTCAGCA
>JBMTEY010000031.1:0-21697 GCA_049433545.1 Burkholderiales bacterium
CAGGTTGAAAAATACAACATTCAACCTGGCACAGAAAAAGCCAGTCAGGTCACTGAAGGCTTTGAACTGCGGGGGATGGTTACGGCGGCGGATTTGAGCCCGCCAAGACTTACCGCGTTTCCGGATTGCTGCCACAGCTTGCCCTCATGAGGTGTGGCAAAACTGTGGCGGATCACTGAATCGGACGTTGCTACAGTGGCTAAGTTACTGAGCTTTCAGAACTCCCTGAATTCTCTATCCGGGGTTATGAAGGGGCTGCTCTATCCACTGAGCTACCAGGGCACGGGCGCGATTATAGCGCGGGCATCCCGGACGCTCGATTCGTCTCCAGGGTGCAGATCGTTGATCCGATCAGGATCCCGGCAGGAGTGCTTACCTGCCGTGGCATAATGCGTCCGTAATCGGGCGCTCAATCATGGATTTCTGGCAGCACTGCGGCTATCACCTGCTCGATCGGGCATCCGACGGGCACTTGCTTGTCACTGACGATTATCTGCGGATGTACTATTCGCGGCCGGAACTCGCGCCGGTGGCAGAATCCTGCGCTGCTGAACGGGGTCTCCACCAGTCCCTGCTTGATACACCCCGGCGCGCGGTTTCCGCAGGGGAAATTTCCTCCCTGGCCGATGCGGATGCGCAGGACAATTACCGGGTCATGCTGCGTTTCCGTGACCAGCTGCTCGCGGCGCCGACGCTGGAGGGTTTCTATTCCCGGCTGTTCACACAGGACATCGCGGTGCCGCCCCAGTTCATCCACCATACCGTGGAGGTCATCCTGCGCGGCATGCTGGATGGCACGGACAGTGGCCTGCTCGTGCGCGCAGCCGAGATCCTGTTCCGCCAGCAGCGCGTCAGCATCAACGATGGTGCGGTAATGCTGGCCGATGCCGAGACCGTCAACCGGCATGCCGAGAGCGGCGGACTTGGCAATCTCGGGCGCATGCTGCGCGAAGTGAATGCGCCGCTGCGGTCACTGGAGCTCGACGTGCTGGGCAAAGACAACCAGGCCGAATATTTCCGCCGCGACGAACGGCATGACACCGTGCTGCAGATCAATCCGGGACTGCCGGGTTCGCTGGCGCTGTGCGAGATCATCGCCCGCTGGGTCGCGCATTTCCACGGTGTCCGCGTCAAGGTCACGCCCATACGCGAGATTCCCGATGAGGAATGGGTGTGGCATGTCGGACTCGATGCCGAGGCGAGCGTGATGCTCAACGAGATTTACGCAGGCAACGAGGTTGACGAGGAAAACATGCGCCGCGTGGTCGGCCTTTTCCGCATGGACTTCACCGATGACGGCGTGTTGCAGTCCGAACTGCAGGGCGCGCCGGTGTTCCTCGGCATGGCGATGAGCACCGACGGCAATCTGCGGATGAAACCGCAGAACCTGTTGATGAATCTGCCGCTGGCGAGGCGTGCGTGATGGCGGGGGGCGTTTCAGCTGAGGCGCGCGCAGCCCAGGAGTGGCGACGCATCGCGCGCATGCGCGATGAAGACGTGTCGCTGGCGGAGGGGGCGCTGTGGATAGCCGCAGGTGAATATCCCGGCCTCGCGGTCGACGACTACCTCGCGCGGCTGCACGAGATGGCGACGCGGTTGCGCGGCCGCCTGCGCGCCGACGTCGCCACCGCGGAAAAGCTGATGGCGCTTAACCATTACCTTTTCGACGAACTCGGTTTCAGCGGCAACGGCGAGAACTACTATGATCCGCGCAACAGTTTCCTGAACGACGTGCTCGAGCGCCGGCTGGGCATCCCGATCACGCTGGGCGTCATTTACATCGAGATTGGCCGGCGCATAGGGATCGGCCTGCACGGAGTGTCTTTCCCCGGGCATTTCCTGGTGAAGTGCGCACTGCGCGACGGCATTGTGATACTCGATCCGTACAGCAATGGTGTGTCGCTGGGCGTCGATGAGCTGCAGCAGCGCCTGCGTGCCGCCGGCGGTGCTGGGGAGGTCGACGATGCGCTGCTCGGCCAGTTGCTGGGGGCGGCATCGAACAAGGAAGTGCTGGCGCGCATGCTGCGCAACCTCAAGGGCATCTACCTGCGGCAGGACGACTGGCTGCGGGCATTGTCTTCCAGCGAGCGGCTGATTGCGCTGCTGCCGGATGAGGCCGGCGAGGAATACCGCGACCGCGGCGGCATTTACCTGAAACTGGAGTGTTTCCGCGCCGCAATGGGCGATTTTCATACCTATCTGAAACAATGCCCGCGCGCAGCCGATGTGGAAGACATCCGTGCGCGGATAGCTGAGCTTGCGCCTCGGGTGGCGCGCCTGAACTGAAGGCTGCACCCGGTAGCGCCGTGCATGGACGATGCCCGGCAACTTGGTTATGCTGGTGCGGCAAAAATCCGGACCTGTCCGGATGACCGACGGGAGGACTATGGACGCATATCTGGCGTGGGCGATCACGGGCATTGCGCTGATCATTGTTGAAATGCTCACCGGCAGTTTTTACCTGCTGGTGCTCGGCATCGCGGCACTGGTGGCCGCGGGGGCGGCCTGGCTGGGCTATGACTTCTGGGTACAGGCCGTGCTCATCGCCGCCGTGGCGACCACGGGGGTGCTGATGGTCAAGCGTTTTCGCGGCAAGGGCGGACCGGCATCGCGGCAGACCCTGGATATCGGCCAGAGCGTGACTCTGGAATCGTGGATCAGCGAAGCCGACGGTCTGGCCCGAGTCAACTACCGCAATGCGCAGTGGGAAGCGCGGGTGACCGGCGAGCGGGTGCCCGGCGGCAAGGTGTTCTACATTCATGCGGTCGATGGCAACACCCTGCGCGTATCCGCCGCAAAACCCGGGCATTCATGAAACGGGTCGCCCGCATCTCAAGTCCGAACCAGGGAGTCCAACATGTTTCCTAAGCTGATCATCGTCGTATTCATCACCGGCCTGCTGATCGCATTCGACCAGCGTTCTTTTGCGGTGCCGTTTTTCGTGGTGGCGCTGGGTGTGGTGGTGGCCATCGAATCCATACGCCAGGTGCCGCAGCAGATGGCCTGGGTGGTGGAGCGTCTCGGCAAGTTCCACGCCGTACTCGAACCCGGACTCAACGTGATCGTGCCATTCCTCGATCGCGTCGCCTATCGCCACTCTCTGAAGGAGGTGCCGCTCGATGTGCCCGAGCAGGTGTGCATCACGCGGGACAACACCCAGCTGGGCGTCGACGGCATTATTTATTACCAGGTGACCGATCCACGTCTCGCGTCCTACGGGTCTTCGGATTACATCTCGGCGATCACGCAGCTGGCCCAGACCACGTTGCGTTCCGAGATCGGCAAGATGGAACTCGACAAAACCTTCGAGAGTCGCGACGAAATCAACCGCCAGGTGGTCGCAGTGCTCGACGAGGCCGGGCGTACTTGGGGCGTCAAGGTTCTGCGCTACGAAATCAAGAACCTGACGCCTCCGGATTCCATCCTGCGCGCGATGCAGGCGCAAATCACTGCCGAACGCGAGAAACGCGCATTGATCGCCAAGTCCGAAGGCCAGCGCCAGGAAGAAATCAACCTTGCCGACGGCGAGAAGCAGGCGGCGGTGCTCAAGTCGGAAGGTGACAAGACCGCGGCGATCAACCGCGCGCAGGGCGAGGCCGCGCGCATCCAGCTGATCGCCGAGGCGACGGCGACGGCGATCAGCACCGTTGCGAATTCTCTGAACGGTCCGGGGGGCACCCAGGCGGCAAACCTCGAAGTGGCCAAGCTCTACGTCAACGCCTTCGCGCACCTGGCTCGGACCAACAACACGCTGATCGTTCCGGCCAATGTGGCCGACGTGGCGACGCTGGTCAGTTCGGCAATGGCGGTGATGGACAACGTCAAGAAAGGCATGCCGGGCCCGACACCGGCTGCGGGCGGGACTAGCGCGGGTTAGGCAGCCAGACGCGGACCACCGGCTGCTCCGCATTGCCGGCGGGAACGGCCCTGCGGGCGGGTGCGGCGGCGGATGGTCCGGGCGGCTGTTTCTGCAGTGCTGCTTCTTCCGCCGGCGTTGGCGGCGTGCCGCTCCAGAATGTCGGCAAGTCGATTTCCGCGTCGCCGGCGCGCCGGTTGACACCGCGCGCCTCGACGGCGCTGTCGCGCGGCGTCATGCCTGCGCCATCATCCTTCTCCCGTGGCGGATTGCCGTCGTAAATCAGGTTGCGGCGGCGCTGGAGGTAGGCATCGCGCACGAATTCATATTCGTCGATGGCGGCTACTTCCAGAATGCGGCTGGCACCCAGCAGTTCCGCGCGGCGGGAAATGATGCGGGTGCCCTGCACGATGTTGCGGTCGCGGGAGGGGTCTATGTAAGAAACCGGATCAACTTGCAGATCGGCGAAGGTGCCCGCGGTATCGCGCAGATTGCGCGGGCCGAGGAAAGGCAGCACCAGATAAGGACCGTCGCCGATGCCCCACCAGCCCAGTGTCTGTCCGAAGTCCTCGTCGTGTTTTTCCAGGCCCGCTTCAGTGGCGATGTCGAATATGCCGAGCAGGCCGGCGGTGGTGTTGATCAGCACCCGGCCCACATCCGACAGCGCGGCCTCGAATTTTCCCTGCAGCAGGTTGTTGAGCGCGACCACGACGTCGTTCAGGTTGGAGAATGCGTTGCTGACGCCGGTACGCACCAGCGGCGGGAGGACACCCTTGTAGACTTCGGCGGCGGGTCTGATCAGCACGGTATCGACGCCGTCGTTGAACTTGTAAATACCGCGGTTCAGCGGTTCCAGCGGATCCCGCGGGTCGCCGGTGCTGGCGCAGCCGCCGAGCATGCCCAGGCTGATGATGGCGGCAACGAGTGCCGGGCGCAGGCGGCGGGCAAGGTCAGTGAAATTTGTCATGGGCTATGTTGCGTGCTGCAAAAAAATGCTTTCGCCATTATATACAACCATTTGCCGCATCGTGTGTGGTCTCAGGGACAGGGTTGCGGATTGGTCGGCGATTGGTCGCAGGGCCTTTGTTATACTCGTTGCGTATCGAGGGGCGTCCACTGGCGCCCCCGCTTTTTTCCAGCTTGCGCAAGGAGTTGAGCCATGTTGCAGAAAGCCAAACCGGCGGTCGAACTGAAGGACAAGAATCTGTTCCGTCAGCAGTGTTATGTTGATGGCGCATGGGTAGATGCCGACGACAAATCGACCATCGCAGTGCATAACCCCGCAACCGGTGAGCAGGTCGGCACCGTGCCCAAAATGGGTGCGCCGGAAACGCGGCGCGCGATCGAGGCGGCGCATGCGGCCTGGCCGGCCTGGCGGGCGAAAACCGCCAAAGAGCGCGCCAACATCCTGCGCAAGTGGTTCGACCTGATGATGGCCAATCAGGAGGACCTGGCGAAGCTGATGACCGTGGAGCAGGGCAAGCCTATCGCCGAGTCGCGCGGCGAGATTGCCTATGGCGCGTCATTCATCGAATGGTTCGCCGAGGAGGGCAAGCGTATTTACGGCGACACGATACCGACACATGCCCCGGACAAGCGCATCGTGGTCATCAAGCAGCCGATCGGCGTCTGTGCCGCGGTGACGCCGTGGAATTTCCCGAACGCCATGATCACCCGCAAGGCTGGGCCTGCGTTGGCCGCCGGCTGCACCATGGTGATCAAGCCGGCGTCTCAGACCCCGTATTCCGCTCTGGCGCTGTGCGAACTGGCTGAGCGCGCGGGCATACCCAAGGGGGTGCTGTCGGTGGTGACCGGTTCATCGGGACCGATTGGCAAGGAACTCACCACCCACCCGCTGGTGCGCAAGTTCACCTTCACCGGTTCCACCGAGGTCGGAAAGCTGCTGATGCAGCAGTGCGCGAGCACGGTGAAGAAGGTGTCGCTGGAACTGGGCGGAAACGCTCCGTTCATCGTGTTCGACGATGCCGACCTGGCGTCGGCTGTGGAGGGCGCGATGGCTTCCAAGTTCCGCAACACCGGCCAGACCTGCGTTTGCGCCAACCGCATTTTTGTGCAGGACGCTGTCTACGACAAATTCGCAAAAATGCTCGCCGACCGGGTCGGCCAGATGAAGGTCGGCAACGGGCTTGAGGACGGCAATGCCCAGGGCCCGCTGATCGACATGAAGGGCGTCGAAAAAGTCGAGGAGCACATAGAGGACGCTCTGGCCAAAGGCGCCAAAGTGCTGACCGGCGGCAAACGCCATGAAAAAGGAGGGCAGTTTTTCCAGCCCACCGTGCTGGCCGATGTGACGACCGACATGAAAGTGACCCGCGAGGAAACCTTCGGGCCACTGGCGCCGCTCTACCGTTTCAAGACCGAGGAAGAACTGCTGCGGCTGGCCAACGATACCGAATACGGCCTGGCGGCGTATTTCTACAGCCGCGACATCGGTCGCATCTGGCGCATCGCCGAAGGCCTGGAATCGGGCATCGTCGGCATCAACGTCGGCATCATCTCCAACGAGATCGCGCCATTCGGCGGCATCAAGGAATCGGGAATCGGCCGCGAAGGTTCGAAATACGGCATAGACGAATTCGTCGAAGTGAAATACCTGTGTATGGGTGACGTCAACAAGTAGTAACCTGACGCGCATCAGGCCCGCGGCAACGCGGATGTTTTCCGGGCGGGGCCGCGACAGTCAGCGGCCCCGTTTTTATGGAATTAATGCCTGCGCATGTTTTCCAGCTTGCGCTGCTCCAGTTCGCGGCGGATTTTTTCGGCGAGCTGGGGGTCGGTCACGTCTTCGATCAGGTCGCCGGCTTCCTTAAAGGTGTGCTGCTGCATGATTTCGGGATCGGCAATCTTTTCACGTTCATGCTGCGCTTTCAGCGCGGCGGCGTACTGGAGCCGGTAGTCGAGCCATTTCCATGCCAGCCAGAGGATGATTGCGGCGGCAACTGCGGCGCTGGAATACATCACGCCTTCCCACAGCGGCCTGCATTGCGGCGCAGCCATCGGCAGGTTGAAGCAGGTCTGGAGGTGCCGGCTCCAGTCCTCGAACCACTGCATTAATTGCGCTGACGTAGGCATTGTAGCCCCCCTTGGTCAACGATGTTGCCGCCCTGCTGCGATTAAAACGCGCTGCTGATCTCTCTGGCGAAGGCCATGGTCCCGAGCTTGCCGCCAAGGTCCATCGTCCGCGTTTCCGGTGACTGCAGCGCGGCATCTATCGCGCTTTCAATGGCTTTCGCGGCCGCGTCGAATTCAGGACGACGGTGTTTTCCCGCCAGCCATTCCAGCAGCATCGTTGTCGACAGCATCAACGATACCGGATTGGCCCGGTCCTGTCCCGCGATATCCGGCGCCGAGCCGTGCTGGGCTTGGGCGCAGCAGGCATGGTCCCCGGTCATCGTCGAGCCGGCGAGGCCCAGTCCGCCGGATAATTCAGAGGCCTCGTCAGAAAGGATGTCGCCGAACATGTTGCCGGTGACGATGCAGTCAAACTGGTCCGGGATGCGTACCAGCAGCGCAGCCATCGCGTCGACGATTTTCTCGTCGAGAGTGACGTCGGGGTAATTCTTCGCCACTGCGCGCACTTCGCGCAGAAACAGGCCGTCAGACATGTGCAGCACGTTGGCCTTGTGCACGGCAGTGACTTTTTTACGTCGGCGGCGCGCCCACTCGAATGCCACTTCGGCGATGCGCCGGGATTGTTTTGCGGTGACCTTGCGGATGGCGATGGCCACGTCCTCGGTCGGCATGAATTCGCCGCGGCCCATGAACATGTTGCGGTCGCCGTAGAAACCTTCCGTGCATTCACGGAAGATCACCAGGTCCAGCGGTTTCCCGGTTAAGCCGACGCCCATGCGTGATTTTGCCGGACGGATGTTGGCGAACAGGTCGAGCTGCACACGCAGCCAGCCCGAGGGATTGATGCCGCCCTGTTCCTTCGGCGGATACTGCAAGTGGTCCACCGGGCCGAGGATGATGCCTGGCGCCTGGCGGGCGGCCTGCTGGATGTTCTCGGGGAAGGTGGAACCGTGTTTTTCCAGCGCGGTAAAACCGATCTCGCGCTGGTCCCATTCGAGGTCGAGTTTGAATTTCGCATTGGCGCGATCGAGCACTGCAAGTGTGGCGCGGGTGATTTCGGGGCCGATGCCGTCACCGGGCAGGACGAGGATTTTCATTGCGATACCTGTTATGGTGGAACAGGAATTGTAGCAGCGCTGCCGGATGGCCCGGTGCGCTTTGACCATCGAGAGTCCATCACATGCCGCGCGTTGTCGCCCTCTATCGTTATCCCGTCAAGGGTTTTACCCCCGAACCCTGCACTGCGCTGACCGTGCTGCCTGAAGGCCGGGTTGCGGGTGACCGCGTGCTCGCATTTCGTTTTGCCAATGCGCCGGTTGCCGATGATCAGTGGTGCCGCAAGTACGAGGGCATCGTGCTGGCCAACACGCCTGAACTGGCGCGGCTGACTGCGCAGTTTGACCACCGCGAATTGCGATTGAAGATCGCGCTGGGCAGCCAGGTGCTGGCGGAAGAAAAACTGGATGATGCCGGCCGTGCGCGTCTGGTGGAGGCGCTGACCGCGTATGTGTTGAGCGTAAGGGAACACCCGCTGCGTTACCATCCCGACCGGCTGCCGCTGAAACTGGTTGGCGATGGTGTCGCGCCGCGTTACCAGGACAACGAGGCCGGGCAGGTGACGCTGCACAGCCGCGAAACCATTGCCTCGGCGGCCGCAGCGTTGCGCGACCCGAATTTGAGCGAATATCGTTTTCGCCACAACATCGTGATCGAAGGTGTAGAAGCGTGGGAGGAGCAAACTTGGCTCGGGCGCGGTATCCGCATCGGGGATGTCGAGTTCGACGTTGTGAAGCCCAAGGTGCGCTGCTTGGCGACGCATGCCAATCCAGTCACCGGTGAGCGTGACCTGCAGGTCATGCAGCAGCTGATGCGCGCATTTGCGCAAAAGGAGCCCGTGCTAGGCGTCGGCATGCTGACGCGCGGCGCCGGCAGCGAGGTCCGCACCGGCGACAGTGTCAGCATGATTGCCTGAACACTCCGATAGGATTGCGGTCTTTACCGCCAACGGTTGTGGACGTGGAGGGGGGGCTGAATATGTTTGTATGGATTGTATTCATTGTATACAATTTGTAGGCCACAGCCATCGAGGAGGCCAGCCATGGAAGCTACGCAACGCCAGTCGCCCGTCAATCAGAACCTGCCCGGGCAGATTCAGGTGGTACCCAGTGGCGCCGCGCTAGGCGCGGAAATCCGCGGCATGGACCTGTCGCAGCCGGTGCCGGAAGCCAGCCGTGAACTGCTGCGCCAGGCCTGGGCCGATCACCAGGTATTGCTGTGGCGCGGCCAGAATCTGCCCGATGAGTCTCTGCTGGATGCGGCCGGGATCTTCGGTGTCACCAAGGAACCTGCTGCGCGCAAATACCAGGTTGCCGGTGGCTACAGGATCGGCGGCAAGATCGTTCCGCTGCATCCCCATTTGTCGCTGATCAGCAACCTCGACGAAAACGGTGTGCCGGTCCGGGACAATGGCACGCTGGGCAGCTACGAAGTGGTCTGGCACAGCGATAACTCCTATGTCGCAGTGCCACCGGCGGGCAGCATGCTGTATTCGGTCGTGATTCCCAGCAACGGTGGCGGTGATACCTGGTTCAACAACCAGTACATGGCCTATGACGACCTGTCCGACGAACTGAAAGCGGCAATCAAGGGAAAGTCCCAAATTCACGACGCCAGCCGCAACAGCGCCGGTGTGTTGCGCCCGACAGTGAAAATGCCGACCCGGCCGGAAGAAGTGCCGGGGCCGGCGCATCCGCTGGTGCGCATTCACCCCGTGACCGGAAAACGCGCGCTGTACCTGGGCCGCCGTCGCGACTGGCCGTCGAATTACATCATCGGACTGTCGAACGAAGACAGCGAAGCCTTGCTCGACAGGCTGTGGGCGCACGCCACCCAGCCCAAGTACGCCTGGAAACACAGCTGGCAGGTCGGCGACCTGGTGCTGTGGGACAACCGCTGCGCGATGCATTATCGGTCCGAGGTCGATGCGAAGCAGCCGCGCGTCCTGCATCGCACCGTGATCAACGGCGAAACTGTGATTCCTGGCTGATGGCGCCGCGCAGCCGCAGCAAACGCCCAGTCCGCAGCATTCCCGATGAAGGTGCCTTGCAGCGCATCAGCGCGCGGCGCAGTCCTGCCGGCGGCGATGCGCGTTCGCTTGCGGAAGTGGCCTGCGACGAGATACGCCGGGCGATCCGCGAGGGCCGCATTCCGACCGGGGCGCACCTGACCGAGGTCGACATCGCGTCCTGGCTGGGCATGAGCCGTACGCCGGTGCGTGAGGCGATGCGGCGCCTGCAGAGCGAGGGGCTGCTGCTCAACCAGCCCTTCCGCGGTGCGCTGGTGATGCGCCTCGATGTCGAGGACATGCGGCAGATGTTCGCAGTGCGCGAACTGCTCGAACCGGCCGCTGCCGCCGCCTGCGCGTTGCATGCGACTGCAGCGGAAATCCAGGCACTGCGGGAGGTGCTCAGGCTCGAAGCGAAGGTCCTCAGCAACCCGGCTGCGCTCATTCCGCTGAACCGGCAGTTTCACGACATTATGCTTGAGGCTGCGCGCAACCAGTTCCTCGCCAGGGCCATCGCAGCGGTATATTCCCTGATCCCGCTGCTGGGCGATTCGAACCTGCTTGACGGTCCGCATGCCCGCGAGGCGCATGCCCAGCACCGGGCCATCGTCGATGCGATAGGGCGTCGCGACGCCGCACGCGCCGCAGCAGTGGCTCGTGAGCATGTAAGGCATTCCCTGAAATCCCGCCTTGCCCGGGTAGGCGTTGGCGGCACCCCGAAGTCCCGAAGAAAATAACAGAAGAGGTATCGAATGACTGCAACAATCACCAAGATGGAAGTGTTCTGCATAGGCATGCCCCTGGTGGGCACGTTCACCAGCGGCGGCGTTTCAAAGAGCGTCACCAAGTGCGTCGTGGTGCGGGTGACCGATTCCGACGGCGTGACAGGCATCAGCAGCATCGATCCTTCCACCACGGCCAAGTCGCCTCATACCGCTCCTGAACTGGCCGTTGCCATTCGGGATCGTATCGTTCCGGCTCTGATCGGACAGGATCCAGGTAACGTCAACCGGATTTTCGAGATCGCCTCGAAGCTGACACCGCAGCAGCCGGGAGCCGTCGTCGGTGCGGAGCTGGCCTGCATCGAGCTCATATGCCGGCGGCAGGGCATCGCCCTTCACGACTACATCGGCGGTGCCGTTCATGACCGGGTGCTGTTCAACGGTTGGGTCGGGGAATTGCCGCCTGACGAAGCGGTTGCCGAAGCCCTGCGCTGGAAGGCCGCCGGATTCAAGTCGATGAAGATCAAGGTCGGTCATGATGTCGCCAGGGACAGCGCCCGGGTGAAGGCGGTACGGGAAGCGGTAGGCAAGGACATCCAGTTGCGCATGGATGCCAACATGCAATGTACCGTGGAGCAGGCGCTGGCGCTGTGCAAGGCGGTCAAGTCCTGCGACATGCAGCTGTTCGAGCAGCCGACGCCCAAGGATGACCTCGCGGCCCTTGCACGGATCCGGCGGGAAGGCGGCATTCCCGTGATGGCCGACGAATCCATCAGCGACCACCAGAGCCTGATCCGGGTGATCAAGGCGGACTGCGCCGACTATGTGAAATTCGGCATCAAGCAGGCCGGCGGCCTGCTGCAGGCTTCGCGCATGCTGGCCACCGCGGAGGCGGCGGGGCTCCCCGTCGTACTGGGACACGGTTTCGGACTGGACCTCAGCACCACTGCGGAGATCATGCTCGCCGCCACTTCACGCAATGTCGTGCCGGGGCTGGAGTGCGTGGGGCCGCTGAAAGTGGTGGATACCGTGGCCACGACTAGGCTGGACATCGGCAGCGGGAACATTGCCGTGCCAACCGGTCCCGGCCTGGGGATCACGCTCGATGAGGAGAAACTGGCGCGCTATAGCGTGGCCATGGATCACTGAGCGGGCGACGCAGACCGGGCGGATGCCCTGCCTGCGATCATGAAAAACGGCGCACCAGCAGGTGCGCCGTTTTTGTCGCCGATGCCGCCGTCTTACATGTGGCCGTAGAGCTTCTTGCCGGCAAACGGCACTTTCGCCGTCAGCACGTCGCCGGTCAACGCTTCAGTGATGAAAATCTGCTTGTGGTCGGGGCCGCCGAAGGCGACGTTATCGAGATGGTGGTGCCGGTCGTGGTCCTTCGAAGAAATCAGGTGGGTTGGCAGCATGTTGGCATCAAAACGCCAGATGCCGACGCCGAGCTGGCACACCAGCAGGCCGTTCTCGCCGTCCATTTCGATGCCGTCGGGCCCGGCGACGCCGCCGGAGAGCTGGATCGCGACGCCGGTTTTCGATACCGAACCGTCGGCCATCAGCGGCAGCCGCCATACCGAGTTCGACCGCGTCATGCCGACATAGACATGTTTTTCGGTGGTCGATACCGTGATGCCGTTGGGGCTGGGCGCGTTCTCAACGAGGCGGCGCAGTTCGCCGTTGGCCTTCAGGCGATAAACGCGGCCGGTGGGATCGACGATGCCGGTCTGGCCCTGGTCGGTGAAGTAAAGGTCGCCGTTCGAGGTGAAGTGCAGGTCGTTGAGCCCCTTGAAACTCTCGCTGTAGGCCGTGCGCAGCAGCGTTTCCAGTTTGCCGGTCTTGACGTCGAGGACGAGCAGGCCTTCCTTGTAGTCGCAGACGAACAGGCGGCCATCCTTGTGGAACTTCATGCCGTTGGGCCATCCGTCGTACTGCACCACCAGTTCCCAGTTGCCTTTCGGGTCAATGCGGAAAATGCGGCCGAACGGGATGTCACAGACGTAGAGGTTGCCTTCGCGGTCGAATGCCGGCGCCTCAAGGAAGCACTCGACTTCCGCATTCTGGCGATTAGGGTCGGACCAGCTGCTGCGGCTCTTCTTGCGGAACTTGCCGGGCATGGAGGTGAAGACTTCGGCGTGGATGTGTTCCAGCGGTTTGAACGGGTTATACATGTCGCAAACGATCCTCTATATTAAGTATCTGATTTTATTAAATTATTTAAATAATCCCGATGCCGGGCCGGTGCTGCTGCGGAGTGCCGTGCGATGGTTGCAGCCCGTGTTTTGATGTTATCACGCATGCACGGCGGCTCATCCTGCTGCCGGCCGGGTGTTTGTCCATATCGCGGTCACACGGACTGCTGCGGATGCCGGACGGGTTAGCATCGGACGCATTGCGAAATCATGAATGGAGAAATGCCGTGTTCGAAGGATTCAAGCAGATCCAGGTCCAGACCAGCGATCCCGAAGTCAAGATCAACCTGCGCTACGGCGGCAACGGACCGCCGATCCTGCTGATCCACGGCAATCCGCTGACGCATGTGCACTGGCACCTGGTGGCGCCGCGTCTGGCCAAGGATTTCACAGTGGTATGCACCGACCTGCGCGGCTACGGCGACAGCGGCAAGCCGCGCGGGCGTGAAGACCACAGCAATTATTCCTTCCGCCGCATGGCGCAGGACAACGTCGAAGTCATGCAGCACCTGGGTTTCGACAGTTTCTGCGTTGCCGGCCATGACCGTGGCGGACGCGCGGCCTATCGCATGGCGCTGGATCATGCCGACAAGGTGAAGAAGCTCGCGACCTTCGACATCCTGCCCACGCACCACGTGCTGACCCACGCCACCTGGCAATGGGCCGTCAACTCGTACCACTGGTTTTTCATGGCGCAGCCCTACGACATCCCGGAAAAACTGATTGCCGGCAACGAGGATTACTACATCCTCAAAAAACTCACCAAGATGGGCATCGGCAAGGGCGGTTTCTCCGAAGAAACGCTGAAGGAATACGCGCGAGTCTGCACGCCGGAGAACATCCACGCGGTATGCGAGGACTATCGCGCCGGCGTCACGGTGGACATGGCGATGGATACCGCGGATTTCGACGCTGGCCGCAGGATTGACTGCCCTTCGGCGATCTACTGGGGCGAGCACAGCCACACCAACAAGTTCTACGATCCGTTCAAGGCCTGGCCTCAGTACTGTTCGGACATCCGGCGCATCAAGCCGCTGCCCTGCGGTCATTACCCGGCGGAGCAGGTGCCGGATCTGGTCTACGGTGAACTCAGCACGTTTTTCCGCGATTGATCCGGGACAGCGTGCCCGGTGCTGGCGGAGATGACGGAATCCGGTTTCGAGGTTCATGAACATCAACACTTCCGGCGACGAGTCGACGCGGTATCCCTACTGGCGCAGCAACCGGCTTGTGCTGCCGTCGGCCAACCTGCTTTGCGGACTTGGCTTCAACCTGGTCTGGCCGTTCGTGCCGCTGCTGGTGCGCGGCCTCGGTGTGCGCGAAAATCTCGAGACCTGGGTCGGCTACATGCTGCTGGTGTTCTATCTCGTCAGCTTCGCCGTGAGTCCTGTTTGGGGCGGTATCGCCGATCATTACGGACGCAAGCTGATGGTGCTGCGCGCGATGCTGGGCATCGGCGTGGCGATGCTGCTGATGCCTTTTGCCGAAACGCCGCTGTCGTTTGCGGCGCTGCTGATGCTGATTGCCGTATTCAACGGTTTCACGCCGGCCGGAGTGTCGCTGCTGGTTGCCAATACGCCGCCCAAGCGCATCGGCAGCGTCGTCGCGCTGGCGCAGACCGGCGGGCTGGTCGGCCAGACGCTGGGGCCGGCGCTGGGCGCGATGCTGATCGCAATGTTCGAGCCTCAGCACCAAGTGTTCTGGATCAGTGCGGCGCTGATGTTCGCCGGCGGCGGGCTGGTTGCCTTTTTTGCAGGGGAGGTCAAGCAGCTGGCTGCCGGTCCGTGGCGTGTGCGCTGGATCGGCGGCCTGCGCGACATGCTGGCGGCGCCCCGCATAGGCCTGCTCTACCTGCTCAACTTCCTGTTCATGATCATGTGGTACGGCGGGGTGACGGTTATCACGATATTCGTGCTGCAGCTGCTCGAGACGCAGGGCGCCGATGCCGCAGAGGAGGCTTACTGGGTGGGGGCGGCGGCGATGGGAATGGCTGCCGGCACCGTGATCGCTTTGCCGCTGTGGGGACGGGTCATCGACCGCATCGGGCCGGGCAGGGTGATGGTGTTTGCTGCTGCGGCGACGGTAGTCACCCACCTGCCGCTGCTGTTCATCGAGACGCCGCTGCAACTGGTCATCGCACGCGCGGCCTTCGGACTGAGCGCGGCGGCGATGCCGACGGCGATCGTGCAGCTGATCCGCATGCATGCGCCGGACGGCACGGATGCGCGGGCGATTTCCTACTCGACCGCCTTCCAGTTTTTTGCGATGGGCATCGCGCCCTTTGCGGCCGGACTCATCGGGCCGGCGTTCGGATTGCGCGTCTATTTTGCGCTGACGATACTGGCGATGGGCGGCGGACTGGTGCTGTGGCTGCGCACTTCAGGATCGCGACGGCCCTGAGGACTGCGGATCAGACGATGCTCAGTTCGCACGCAGGTTCGCCGCGCGTATCACCTTGCCCCATTTCGCCGCTTCAGACTTGATGTAAGCAGTGAATTCCTGCGATGTCGATACCGTGGCCTCGATGCCGCGCGAAATCAGGGCGTCACCGACCGCAGCCGAAGTCAATACCGCGGTCAGTTCCCTGTGCAGCCGTTCAAGCACGGGTTTCGGCGTGCGCGCGGGCGCCACCATGCCATACCAGTTGCTGGCCTCGTAACCCTTCAGTCCCTGCGTTTCGGCGACCGTGGGTACGTCGGGTAATGCCGGCGAACGTTTGGCGCCGGTGACCGCCAGCGCCACTGCACGCCCGGCCTTGACCGGGGGTACTGCCGTGGAGATCACGGCAACGAACAGCGGGACCTGGCCACCCATCAGGTCGGTCAGGGCAGGGCCGCCGCCCTTGTAGGGGATGTGCACCATGTCGACCCTAGCCATGGACTTGAACAGTTCGCCGGCGAGATGTCCGGGGCTGCCCAGGCCCGACGAGGCGTAATTCAACGCTCCCGGTTTCTTTTTGGCCAGCGCGATCAGTTCGGGTATCGATTTCGCGGCCACAGTCGGATGGGCGATGAAGATATTCTGCAACTGCACTGCCATGGTGATGGTCGCGAAGTCGCGGATCGGGTGATAGGGCACCTTGGTGATGGCAGGGCTGATTACCATGGCGCCCAGCGTGGCGAGATGCAGGTTGTAGCCGTCGGGAGTGGCGTCGGCGGCGAGTTTGGCGCCGATGGTGCCATTAGCGCCGGCGCGGTTGTCGATGACCACCTGCTGCTTCAGCGATTCGCCCAGCTTGGGAGCGATGATGCGCGCGACCAGGTCGGTAGCCCCGCCCGGCGGGAAGCCGACGATGATGCGCACCGGGCGCGTGGGGTAATCCTCGTCGGCGAAAGCCGGTACGACGGCGCCAGCCGCCAGGATGGCGGCTGCGGCAAGGGTACGATGCAACAGGCGGTGCTGAACCATGGATGCTCCTCTGGTATCTTCTGCTTCGGGTTACAACGTGCAGCGGCGATTATAGGACGACATCGCATTGCCGTGACAGTTTGCCGCAATGACACAACCGGATGAAAATGACCATGGCTGATGCCGCAGAAAAACTGCGCCTGCGTACAATGCTCGGGGATTATCCCAATACCGCAGCGCTGAAATCGGGGGCAGTCGCCTCGGAGCGGCTGAAATTCGACTTCGCCGACGTCAAGCTGCCGCAGACCGCTTTCAAGGCGGTCGTACGCGGGGAATTCGACGTTGGAGAGCTGGCGATCGTGACCTACCTGCAGGCACTGGCGCATGGCAAGCCGGTGATGCTGCTGCCGACGGTGGTGATGGCCGGTCCGCCGCATCCCTGTCTGGCCTACAACACCGTCTACGGCGCGCTGCGCCCGGCCGATCTCGCAGGGCGGCGCGTCGGCATCCGCGCCCATTCGGTGACCACGGTGACCTGGGTGCGCGGCATCCTCGCCGGCGATTACGGCGTCGATCTCGATCGCATCAACTGGGTGGCTTTCGAGGATCCACATGTACCGGAATGCGTGGAACCGCCGAACGTGAAACGCGCGCCGCCCGGCAAGACGCTGCTTGGCATGCTCCAAGACGGAGAAATCGATGCCGGCGTTGTTTCCCCGCGCGACCTCAAGGACGGCGGCCTGCAGCCGGTGATTCCCGATCCGCAGGATGCACTGGCGCGCTGGCGCGAACGGCACAACGTGCGGCCGCTCAACCACATGGTGGTCCTGCATCGCGACCTCGCGCGTGCGCAGCCCTGGCTGGCAGGTGAAATGGTGCAGTTGCTGGAGCAGAGTGCAGCGCGCGCGCCGGACATGCCCGGCGCCGATTCCATCCTCTCCGGCATCGAGGCGCTGCGACCGACCCTCGAACTGATCATCCACTATGCGTTCCGGCAGGGGCTGATCCCGCGGCGCTTTGCCGTGGACGAACTGTTCAGCATGTGAGAGCGTGGTGCCGGCGACGGAGTAAAACCGCGGCTGCGCAGGTATAATTCGCGTACTTTTCCAAGCCGGAATTTTCCTGAATGCTGGATTCCAACAAAACCTGGGACCTGCTGGTCGTCGGCGGCGGCAATGCCGCGCTGTGCGCCGCACTGATGGCGCGCGAGGCGGGCTGCAGTGTGATACTGCTCGAAGCCGCGCCCAAGCCGTTCCGCGGCGGCAACAGCCGTCACACCCGCAATCTGCGCTGCATGCACGAAGAGCCGCAGGACATGCTCACCGATGCTTACCCCGAAGAAGAATACTGGCAGGATCTGCTGAAAGTCACCGGTGGCCTTACTGACGAGCACCTGGCGCGCACCGTGCTCAAGCATACCGAGACATGCCGGCCCTGGATGTACAAACATGGGGTGCGCTTCCAGCCGCCGCTGGGCGGCACGCTGCACCTGTCGCGCACGAACGCGTTTTTTCTCGGCGGCGGCAAGGCGCTGGTCAACGCTTATTACGATTCCGCCGAACGACTCGGCGTCGAGATCCATTACGAAGCCAAGGTCACCGGCCTTGACATCGACGGCGATACTTTCAGGTCCGCGACATTCACTTATCAGGGCGCCGAGCACAGGGTCAGCGCGAAGGCGGTGGTTTTCGCCTGCGGCGGTTTCCAGGCGAATCTCGACTGGCTGAAGGAAGCTTGGGGGCCGCCCGCTGACAACTTTCTCGTCCGCGGCACGCCGTACAACCGCGGCGATGTGCTGAAGCTGCTGATCGCCAAAGGCGCCAAAACCGTCAGCGATGCGACGCAGGGTCATTGCGTGGCGATCGATGCGCGCTCGCCAAAATACGACGGCGGCATCATCACCCGCGTCGATGCAGTGTCGCTGGGGATCGTAGTCAACAAAAATGCGCAGCGCTTCTATGACGAGGGCGAGGATTTCTGGCCCAAGCGCTACGCGATCTGGGGGCGACTGGTGGCGGGGCAGCCGGACCAGATCGGCTATTCGATCGTCGACGCCAAGGCGATGGGCAAGTTCATGCCGCCGGTGTATCCGCCGATCCGCGCCAACTCGCTGCGTGAACTCGCCACCAAGCTGGAAATCAGCCCCGACGCGCTGGAAAAAACCGTGGCCGAATTCAATGCCGCGGTGCGTCCCGGCACATTTGATCACACCATCCAGGATGACTGCGTCACCGAAGGCATCACGCCGCCGAAGACGCACTGGGCGCTGAAGATCGACACGCCGCCGTTTTTCGGCTATCCGCTGCGGCCCGGCATCACCTTCACCTATCTCGGGGTCACCGTCGACGACAAGGCGCGGATGATCCTGCAGGACGACAAGCCCTGCAAAAACATATTCGCGGCAGGGGAAATCATGGCGGGCAACGTATTGGGCAAGGGGTACCTGGCGGGCATCGGCATGTCCATAGGCACCACGTTCGGACGCATCGCGGGCGAGGAGGCGGCAAAACATGTTCGCGGCTGAAGACAAACCGATGTCGCTCGACGAACTGATCGAGGACGCGCAGCGCGTGCTGCGCGTGTGCAACGCCTGCCGCTACTGTGAAGGTTACTGCGCGGTGTTCCCGGCGCTGGCGCGCCGCCTCGAGTTCACCGAGAACGATATCCACTACCTCGGCAACCTGTGCCACAACTGCGGCTCCTGTCTATACGCCTGCCAGTTCGCACCGCCGCACGAATTCCAGGTGAATTTTCCGCGGCTGATGGCGAAAGTGCGCGGCGAGACCTACCGCAAATACGCCTGGCCGGGTTTCCTGGGCGCCCTCTACGAGAGAAACGGCCTGGCGGTCAGCCTGATCACTGCCTTCGCCATCGGCATGGCGATCCTGCTCACCGCCGGCTACGCCAGCCCGGAAACATTCTTTTCCGCGCATTCGGATGCGAAGGGTTCCTTTTACGCGGTGATCCCGCATAACGTGATGGCCGCCGTGTTCGGCGGCGTGTCGGTTTTCGTGCTGCTGGCGCTGGTGATTGGTCTCGCGCGCTTCTGGCCCGACATGGGTGAGGACTTCGGTGATTTCCTGCAGCCGCGGCCGCTGGCCGAGGGCATGCACGACGCCTTCACGCTGAAGAACCTTGGTGGCGGCGGCGAGCGCGAAGGCTGTACCTATCCCGGCGAGCAGAAGTCCTTCGCGCGCAAGACCTTCCACCACCTGACGTTCTACGGCTTCCTGCTGTGTTTTGCAGCCACCAGCATCGCGACGGTTTACCACTACGTGCTGAAATATCCGGCGCCATATCCGTTCTGGAGCCTGCCGGTGCTGCTTGGCACCGTCGGCGGCATCGGCCTGCTGGTCGGGCCGGCAGGGTTGCTGTGGCTGAAGTCACAGCGCGATCCCGAGCTCGTATCGGTGCCGCAGACCGGCATGGACGCGGGCTTCCTCGTGCTGCTGTTCCTGATCAGCCTGACCGGGCTGCTGCTGCTGGCCTTCCGCGAGACTGCGGCGATGGGCACGCTGCTGGCGGTACATCTCGGCACGGTGATGGCGCTGTTCCTGACCATGCCCTACGGCAAGTTCGTGCACGGGCTCTACCGCCTGGTCGCACTGGTGCGTTTCCACCTCGAGCGGCGGCGGCCGGTGCCGGGACTGGCGTCGGAATAAAAGTTCTTTAAGACAGCTTCTTATGAGTTTCAGGGGCCGACTTCGGCCCCTTTTTCCCGGCTGAACGCTCAATCCGGCTTGATGCCGGCATCCTTGATGACCTTGCTCCACTTCTGCATTTCAGTTTTCAGGAACGTCGAGAATTCCCGGGGCGTGCTGCCCACGACTTCGGCGCCGTCGCGCTGGAAGCGCTGCACGACCTCCGGTGACTTGACGATGCTGATGACCTCGGCGGCGAGCTTGTTGAGGATGGCGGGTGGCACGCCAGCGGGCGCGACCATGCCCTGGAAGGCTTCGGCGCGGTAGCCCGGCACGGTTTCGCCGATGGTGGGCACATCCGGCATGCTGGCGAGCCGTTTGCCGCTGGTGAGGGCGAGGGCGCGCATCTTGCCTGATTTGATGTGCGGCGCGGCGGAGATCGTCGTCGTGAACAGCATGGCGACGCGCCCGCCGAGTACATCCGTCACGGCCGGCGGTATGCCTTTGTAAGGCACGTGGATCATGCGGATGCCCGCGGCACGCTGGAACATTTCCGCCGACAGATGCGGCGCGGAACCGGCGCCGGGACTGGCGAACGTGAGTTCGCCGGGCTTGGCCTGGGCCAGTGCGATGAGGTCCTTGACGGATTTTCCGGAGAACCCAGGCGCCACCACGATGACGTTGGGCTGCGCATTGAGCTGGGTGACAGGGGAAAAGTCCTTGAACGGATCGTAGGGCAGGCGCGCCCGCAATCCGGGGTTGATGGCAAAGGTCGTGGTGATCATCAGCAAGGTGTAGCCGTCGGGCGCGGCCTTCGATGCGATCTCGGTGCCGACGATGGTGGCAGCGCCGGGGCGGGTGTCGACCACGACGTTCTGTCCCCATTTGGCGGTTAGCTTCTGTCCGATCAGCCGTGTGGTGATGTCGAGGCCGCCGCCTGGCGCGAAGGGCACGATCATGCGGATCGGCCGCACGGGATAATCGGCGGCACTCTGTGCGAAAGCGGAAGCGCTGAACAGGGTCAACGCCAGCGCAGGTATCAGGGCAGATTTCATCAGTGTTCCTTTCAGGTTTAACCGAGTACGCGTTTCTTGACGGCTTCAGGCGTGCCCTGAAGATCCATGTCGGCCAGCGAGGGTCCGCAGGTCCACGGATCCTTAGCAATCAGCGTGCCAAAGATTTCGGCGAAGGCGCGATGCAGCGGAGTGGCAATACCGGCCTGCTCACCCAGCTGTACGCAGGGCACGATGGCATAGGGCAGGTCGTCGCCGACCCAGGTGCGCCAGACATCCGGCACAAAGGGCGGGAAAGATTTGTAGACGGGATTCTGCATCGCCTCGTAGAAGGTTCCGCTTTTGTAGCCGTAGTACTGTTCGATGGCTTTGGCCATCGGGGTGTGCACGACGCCGTAGGCCTCGCACACGCGCTTGCGCTCGGCATCGAGCGCATCGCCGAACACGCCGGCCGCGGGCACCACACCTTCCTGGTAGAAGCCCATTTTCCGGCCTTCGAGCTTGGCGCGTTCGGCCATGCCGATGGCCGGCAGCACCATCGCCGGATGCACGATCAGGTTCAGGTTTTCGAGTCCGGTCACCAGCACCGAAGGGGCGGCCTCCAGATCGGGCAGCAGCGGCCTCAGCGCCGCCAGCGCCTGCGCTGCGCGCGATGCCGGCACGGTCGCGATACGGATGCCCTTGCGCAGTCCCTTGGGCGTCACCACCGTGCCTTCGTAACGCGCCGCATGGGTGGGCGCTGGCGCTTCGGTGACGATCACATCATCA
>JBMTEY010000032.1:0-21243 GCA_049433545.1 Burkholderiales bacterium
GGCAGCAAGGCGGTCTCGCGATCGTGAATCAGCTTCCTGATCGCGGCGGCCCGGGCCTGGACCGGTTGGCCGTCGCAGCCGTGCCGGTCCGCGACGGCGTCCAGGTAATCCATCACGCCGTTGACCGCGGCGATCGCCGGCTTGGTGATCAGGCTGAGGCCGATGGCATAGTAGTACTTGGCGTCAAACATGGGCTGCGGCGAGGTGCCGCCCGCCCCCGCCTTTTCCGCCTCGGCGCGCGCCTTCAGGTCAGCGCCTGAACAGAAACCGCGGCCGTTGCCGGTGACGATGATCGTCCAGACTTCCGGATCGGCCTCGGCCGCGCGCAGCACATGCTCGATTTCGCCGCGCATCGTATTGTCGATGGCATTGAGCCGTTCCGGGCGGTTCAGCCGCAGGATCCCGGTGTGGTCGGCGATTTCCCACTGAATGGCCTGATAGTCCTTGTACATCTGGGTTTCTCCCGCTAGACTGGAATCGCCGCAACATACCGGTGTGGCCCCGCTCGCGCAACCTGCGTCCACGATCGGAAATGAGCCGCGCATTAACTGGATCGGCATCAAAGCACAAGCCTTTCCCCCGGCTCCGGTCCGGCGCATACTTGGGCCATTGCCAAGCACCACCACGCCCAACCACGGAAAACCATGAACGAAGCTGCCAGCAAGACCACCGTACAACTGCCCGAACAGGAAATCAGCCGCGACACGCTCCTCGAGAAATACGCCAAGAACAAGGAAACCAGCATCACCGAGGTGCGCCGCCGCGTCGCGCGCGCGCTCGCCCAGCCTGAGGCCGAGGACCAGCGTGCCGCCTGGGAAAAACGCTTCCTGCAGGCGCAGCAGGACGGCTTCATCCCCGCCGGCCGCATCAACTCCGCCGCCGGCGTGCAGCTCGCGGCGACGCTGATCAACTGCTTCGTGCAGCCGGTGGGCGATTCGATTTCCGAAACCGTCGACGGCAAGCCCGGCATCTACATCGCTCTGCAGGAAGCCGCCGAGACCATGCGCCGTGGCGGCGGCGTCGGCTACGACTTCTCCTCGATCCGGCCCAAGGGTGCCGAGGTCAAGGGCACCCAGTCCAACGCCAGCGGCCCGGTGTCGTACATGCGCGTCTTCGACCGCTCCTGTGAAACCGTGGAATCCGCCGGCTCGCGCCGCGGCGCGCAGATGGGCGTGCTGCGCTGCGACCATCCAGACGTCGAGGATTTCATCCACGCCAAGGACAAGGGCGACCTCACCAATTTCAACATCTCGGTCGGCGTCACCGACACCTTCATGGAGGCCGTCGAAAAAGGCAGGGACGTGGAGCTGGTCCACCGCTCGAAACCCAATGCGCGGCAGATGGCCAAGGGTTCATACCAGCGCGAAGACGGCCTGTGGGTCTACCGCAAGGTGCCGGCGCGCGACCTGTGGGACCAGGTCATGCGCTCGACCTACGACCACGCCGAGCCGGGCATCCTGTTCATCGACCGCATGAACAAGGACAACAACCTCAACTACTGCGAAACCATCGAGGCCACGAATCCCTGCGCCGAGCAGCCGCTGCCGCCCTACGGCTGCTGCTGCCTGGGCTCGATCGACCTCACCAAGTTCGTCAAACAGCCCTTCGCCGAAAACGCCACCTTTGATTACGAGCATTTCGGCAAGGTCGTCGCCGTCGCCACGCGCATGCTCGACAACGTGCTCGACGTCACCGCCTGGCCGCTGAAACAGCAGCATGAAGAAGCCATGAACAAGCGCCGCGTCGGTCTCGGCTTCACCGGGCTCGGTGACGCGCTGATCATGCTGCGGCTGCGCTACGATACGCCGGAAGCACGGCAGATGGCGGCGAAGATTTCGGAAGCGATGCGCGACGCCAGCTACCGCGCCTCCAGCGAACTCGCCCGCGAAAAAGGCGCCTTCCCGCTGTTCAACGCCGACTTGTACCTCTCCGGCTCCAGTTTTGCCGCGCGCCTGCCCGAGGACATCAAGCAGCTGATCCGCAAGCAGGGCATACGCAACAGCCACCTGCTGTCGATCGCACCCACCGGCACGATCAGCCTGTCTTTTGCAGACAACGCCTCGAACGGAATCGAGCCGCCGTTCTCCTGGACCTACACCCGCAAGAAACGCATGCCCGACAACACCATGCGCGAATTCGCGGTCGAGGACCACGCCTGGCGGCGTTACCGCGCCGAGGGTGGCAACACCGAGAACCTGCCGCCATGGTTCGTCACCGCACTGGAAATCTCGGCGCGCGCGCACGAGGAAATGGTTGCCGCGGTCGCGCCTTACGTCGACACCAGCATTTCCAAGACCGTCAACGTGCCCGAGGACTACCCCTATTCCGAATTCCAGGACCTCTACTTCCGCGCCTGGAAATCCGGGCTGAAGGGCCTCGCCACCTACCGCCCCAACAACGTGCTGGGCTCGGTGCTGTCGGTGGAACCATCGGCCAAGGAAAAAGCGCCGCAGGATTTCCGCGCCGACGACGTCAACCGCCGCATCCAGATCCAGTCGCTGCCGGCGCCGGTGCTCGCCAGCCTGCGCTGGCCGGGCCGGCCGTCGATGACCGCCGGCAATCCGGCGTGGACCTACATGATCGAGCATCCGCACGGCGCCTTCGCGGTGTTCGTCGGCCATGTCGAGAACGAGCACAACCACGCCTTCGAAGTCTGGGTCAACGGCAGCGAGCAGCCGCGCGGACTGGGCGCCGTCGCCAAGACGCTGTCTATGGACATGCGCGCCGATGATCCGGGCTGGCTCAAGCTGAAACTCGACACGCTGGCGCGCGCCGGCGGCGACGAGCCCTTCGACATGGCCTTCCCGCCGCTGGGTGAGGTGAAGCGCATGCCCTCGGTGGTCGCCGCCTTCGCGCAGGTGGTGCGCTGGCGCGCCGACCAGCTGGGCGCGCTGAGCTCCCCCGGCGCACCGCTGTTCGGCCAGTCGGCGACGCCGGTGCTCGACGCCATGTTCGCGCCCAAGGAACCGAAGACCGGCACCGACGGCACGATGTCGTGGACCGTCGACGTGCTCAATCCGCGCACCGGCGACGATTTCGTGCTCGGCATCAAGGAAATCACCCTGCCCGACGGCGTAACCCGTCCGTACTCGATGTGGCTCGCGGGCGAATACCCGCGCGCCCTCGACGGCCTGTGCAAGATCCTCTCGCTCGACATGCGTGTCATGGATCCGGCGTGGATCGGCATGAAACTGAAGAAACTGCTGGAATTCCCGGAACCGCTGGGAGACTTCATGGCCTTCGTTCCGGGCGAGCGCAAGCAGGCCACCTTCCCGTCCACCGTCGCCTATGTCGCGCGGCTGATCCTGCATCGCTACGCGATGCTCGGCATCCTCGACGAGCACGGCGCGCCCCTGACACAGATGGGCATCCTCGAAACGCCGGACCGCGGCACCGCGCCAAAAGTCATGAAAGGCAGCCGTTGCCCGGAGTGCGGCAACGCCACGCTGATCCGCAAGGACGGCTGCGACTGGTGTTCGGCCTGCGGCTATACCGGAACCTGCGGCTGAGGTTTCCCACAGTCCACATGCTCGGGTGACTGCGCGCTGCTGCGGCAGTGCGTAGTAATATCTTCCGCTCACCCGGAGGATAACCATGCCCAAGACCACGCTCGGCAAACTGCCGCGCGACGCCATCCGCATGCTGGAACTGCCGCGCGTCGCACCGGAAATCCTCGAAGGATTCCGCAACCTGATCGACCTCACCGGCACGCTGTCCGACGCCTGCGACGAACTGGGCATCGTCGCGGTGATTCCCGGCTACATCCTGCCGCCGGTGAACACCGGCAAACGCATCGTCGGCCCGGCTCTGACCGTGCGCAACGTCGCCCACAGCGCGCAAATCCACAAGGCCGCCAACGACAAAACCAGCGGCCAGGGCGAAACCGAGGCGCACAACCTCGCCGAGCCCGGCGACGTGCTGGTGATCGAAGGGGTGATGGGCTGTTCCAACATGGGCGGCCAGTCGGCAACCATCGCCAAACGCCAGGGTTTCATCGGCGCGATTGTTGATGCCACGGTGCGCGATCCCGAACAGTACCGCGGCATGGACTGGCCGGTGTGGTGCAAGGGTTTCACGCCGATCACCGGCAAGTGGCGCACGCAGACTGTCGAAATCAACGGCACGGTGCAGATCTGCGGCATCCAGGTCAAACCCGGCGACATCGCCTGCGCCGACGAAGCCGGCGTCGCCTTCATCCCGCATGAAAAAGCCGCACAGGTGCTGGAAGCCGCGCTCCGCATCGATGCCGGTGACACCAAGCGCAAGGCCGATATCGATGCCGGCGTCGGCATCGGCGACATACTGAAGACCAAATACAAATAAACCTGACGGGGGAACCTCAAAAATGACTCAAGCCACCAACCTGATTTTCATACTGTCCGACGAGCACAACAAGCGCGTACTCGGCTGCGCCGGGCATCCGATGATCAAGACGCCCAACCTCGACGCGCTGGCCGCCCGCGGCACCCGCTTCACCTCGGCTTACACCAACTGCCCGATCTGCGTGCCGGCGCGCGCGTCCTTCGCCACCGGTCAGTACGTGCACAAGATCCGCTACTGGGACAACGCTATCGCCTACGACGGCAAGATCCCCACTTGGGGCCACCGCCTGATGGACCAGGGCCACCATGTCGCCTCCATCGGAAAGCTGCATTACCTGGATTCCGACGCCAGGCGGAACGGCTTCGACGAGGAAATCCTGCCCATGCACATCGTCAACGGCGTGGGCGACCTGCTGGGCATGATCCGCGAGGAACTGCCGCGCCGCGTCGGCGCCCTGAAGCTCGGGCCCGAGGCAGGCCGCGGCGAATCCGAATACACCAAGTACGACCGGGACATCGCCGATGAAACGGTGAAATGGCTCAAGGCCCGCGCAGCGTCCCCTGCAGCAAAACCCTGGGCGCTGTATGTGGGCTTCGTGGCTCCGCACTTCCCGCTGATTGCGCCGCCGCAGTTCTACGATCTGTATCCGGAAGATGCAGTGCCGCTGCCGAATCTCTATGAAAAATCGCAACGGCCGCAGCATCCGTTCATCGACGCCTTGCGCGCCAGCCAGTGTTACGACGAAGGTTTCTTCGACATCGCCATGGTGCGCCGCGCGATCACCGCCTACTTCGGCCTGACTTCGTTCATGGACGACAACGTCGGCAAGATCCTGCGCACCCTCGAGGAAACCGGCCTGATGAACAACACCCGCGTGGTTTATTCCTCGGATCACGGCGACAACCTCGGCACCCGCGGCCTGTGGGGCAAGTCGACGATGTACGAAGAATCCGCGGGCATACCGATGATGATTGCCGGGCCCGGCGTGCCGGCCGGCAGCGTCTGCGACACGCCGGTGACATTGGCGGACGGTTTCCAGACCTACATACACGCGCTGGGCGCAAAACCACATCCCGACGACGCAACACTCCCCGGCAATTCGCTGCTCGACATCGCGCAGGGCCAGGTGCCGGCGCGCACCATACTGTCCGAATACCACGCGGCCGGATCGATGTGCGGCGCCTTCATGATCCGCCACGGCCAGTGGAAATACATCCACTACGCGACCGTGCCGCCGATGCTCTTCGACCTGAAAAACGACCCTTACGAGCTGAAGGATCTCGGGCGCGATCCCGCGCATGCGGGCGTCATCGCCGAATGCGAACGTGCGCTGCGCAAAGTCGTTGATCCCGATGCAGCGCACCGGCTGGCCATGGCCGACCAGAAAGCCCGGATCGCGCAGCACGGCGGCGTCGAGGCCATCAAGCAGCTCGGCACCTTCCGTTATTCGCCGCCGCCCGGCTCCAAGGCTGCGTTTTATGCAGACCAGAAAAGCTGATTCGGCAAAACATCACGGCTCCGGAGAATCATCATGCTCAGATGGCTGATTGCGGCAACCCTCATCTTCACCGGCGCCGCGCAGGCGCAGACCTACCCCAGCAAGCCGATCCGCTTCATCGTGCCCACCGCACCAGGCGGCTCGCCGGACATCCTCGCCCGCATCGTCGGCAACCGGCTGGGCGAGCAGATGAAAACGCAAATCGTGGTCGATACCCGTCCCGGCGCCAGCGGCGTCATCGGCGTGGAGATCGCGAAGGCCGGTGCGCCCGACGGCTACACGCTGCTGCTGGTCACATCCACCACCTTCGCCTCGCTACCGGTGCTGAAAAAGAAACTGCCGTACGACCCTGACCGCGATTTCATCGCACTGACGCGCATCGCCTGGGTCGCCAACGTGGTGACCGTCAACAAGGACATCGGCGTCAACAACGTCGCCGACCTGGTCAAGCTCGCAAAATCAAAACCCGGCAGCCTCAACTACGGCTCGGCCGGCAACGGATCACCCGCACATCTGGCCGGCGCGATGTTCAACGTGCTGGCCGGCGTAAAAACCACGCACGTCCCGTACAAGGGCGCGGCGCCGGCGATGTCCGACATGATGGGCGGCCAGATCCAGTTCCTGATCACCTCGCCGCTGGTGGCGATGCCGCACGGCCGCGCCGGGCGCATCAAGGTGCTCGCCTCGACCGGCGCGCAGCGCGATCCGCTGCTGCCCGAACTGCCGACAGTGGCGGAGACAGTGCCCGGCTACGAAATCGTGCAATGGTGGGGTGTTGCCGTGCCCCGGGGCACCCCGGCCGCGGTCACGCAGCTCCTGCACCGCGAGCTGATGGCGGCGCTCAAGTCGCCCGAAGCCAGGGCACTGATGAACAAGAACGGCGCCACACCCAGCCCGGAAACCCCGGCTGCCTTCCTCGCGTTCATGAAATCGGAACGCGCACGCATCGCCAACGTCGGCAAGCAGGCCGGCATCACTCTCGACTGAGATCCCCGCCATGACGCAACCCGCCAACCTGATCCTGTTCCAGTCCGACAACCACAACGGCCAGATCACCGGCTGCTACGGCCATCCTTACGTGAAAACGCCGGTGATGGACCGCATCGCCGCGGACGGCGTGCGTTTCGCCAACGCCTACTGCACCAGCCCGCTGTGCTGCCCGTCGCGCTCCAGCCTCGCCACCGGCCGTTATCCGCACCAGACCGGCTACTGGGACAACGCGCTCACCTACGACGGGCGGGTGCCGACCTGGCACCACCGGCTGCGCGAACAGGGGCATAACGTGACCGCGGTGGGCAAGCTGCATTACCGCTCGAGCGAGGACGACAACGGTTTCACCGAGGAAATCGTGCCCATGCACCTGCACGAGGGCAAGGGCGCAATCAAGAACCTGCTGCGCGGCTACGACAACGAACCGCCCAAGGGCGACGCCAGTTTCTGGAAGCTCTATATCGAACGCTCCACGGTCGGCACCACGCATTACCAGGACTACGACCGCAAGATCACCGCCAAAGCCGTTGAATGGCTGAAAAAAAACGCTGGCAGCAGCGGCAAGCCGTGGGTGCTCTACGTGTCGTACATCAGCGCCCACCCGCCCTTCACCGTGCCGCAGCGGTTCTGGGACATGTATGCGGAACCCGACATGCCGCTGCCGCCGGCCTTCCGTCCCGGTGAGCGCCCCGAACACCCGGCCATGGAATTCCTGCGCATGATGGACGGCATGCGGGTGATGACCGACGAAGCGGCGCTGCGGCGCATCGCCGCCGGCTACTTCGGCCTGATCACCCATCTCGATGAACAGATCGGCGAGGTGATCAAAAGCGCCGAAGAACTCGGACTGCTGGGCAACACCCGCATCGCCTACACCAGCGACCACGGCGAACTGTTCGGCGCGCAGGGCATCTTCGGCAAGAAAAACCTTTATGAGGGCGCGATCAAGGTGCCGCTGCTGATCTCCGGACCCGGCGTGCCGCGGGGCCGCGTGGTGCAGCAGTTCGCCTCGCATGTCGACCTGTTCCCGACGCTGGTCGCCGGCGCGGGCGCGAAACTGGGTGCGGGCGACGCCGACCTGCCGGGCGTCGACCTGTGGCCGGCCATCGGCGGCAATGAAAAAAACCGTGTCGCTTTCGCCGAATATCACGCGCAGGCCTCGAAGGCCGGCGCCTTCGTGCTGCGCGACGGCGCGAAGAAACTGATCTACCACGTCGGCATGCCACCGCAACTGTTTGATCTGGAAAAGGATCCCGACGAAACCCGCGACCTGGCCGCCAGCGATGCCGGTACTGTGCAGGCGTTGGAAAAGAAGTTGCGCAGCGTCTGTGACCCCGAGGTGGTTGATGCCCGCGCCAAGGCCGACCAGCGCAAGGCCGCGGATGCCTGGGGGGGTGCTGCCAAACTGCTGGGCGAAACCCAGATCCTGTTCACCCCCCCGCCCGGAGTCTCCAAGGAAGAGGCCTGGGCCATACCTGGCAAACACTGAGCGGATGCCACGCCGGCGCACGCACAAAAAAAGGGCGCCCTCAGGCGCCCGGAAGATCCTACATGCGTTTGTTTGCGTTCCACACAGGCCGTTGATTTTTAGGGGATTTAAAAATCAACCCTGCTGCCGCAGAGCGCTCACATCAAACTAGACCGGGCGTTTCCGGTAAAGTTCCGCCGCAATGACCCTGACCGAACTGCGCTACATCGTCGCCGTCGCCCGCGAGCGCCATTTCGGCCGCGCCGCCGAGGCCTGTTTCGTCAGCCAGCCGACGCTGTCGGTGGCGGTGAAGAAACTCGAGGATGAGCTCGGCGTGCAGTTGTTCGAGCGCGGGCCCGCCGAAGTCACGGTCACGCCGGCTGGCAACCGCGTCGTCGAGCAGGCGCAGCGTACGCTGGAAGAAGCCGACAAGATCAAGGGCATCGCGAAGAGCTCCGGCGATCCGCTGGAAGGCCCACTCAAACTCGGCGTGATTTTCACCATCGCGCCCTACCTGCTGCCGCAGCTGATCCCGGTGCTGCGCCGGCGCGCGCCGAAAATGCCGCTGGTCCTCGAGGAGAACTACACCGCGACGCTGACCGAGCGACTCAAGCGCGGCGACATCGATGCCGCCATCGTCGCGCTGCCGTTCAGCGAACCGGGCATCAACGTCACGCCGCTGTACGACGAGGCTTTCGTCGTCGCGCTCGCCAAGACCCATCCCTGGGCCTCGCGCAAGAGCATCGCCGCAGACGATCTGGCGCGCGAAAGCCTGCTGCTGCTCGGCACCGGACACTGCTTCCGCGACCAGGTACTCAACGCCTGCCCGGCCCTCAACCGTTCCAGCGCGACCCCGGGCTCGCTGCAGAAAACCGTCGAAGGCTCATCGCTGGAAACCATACGCCTGATGGTGGCCTCCGGCATGGGGCTCACCGTGCTGCCCGCTTCCGCGGTGCCGGTGCGGCGGGCACAGGCCGACCTGCTGACCTACATCCCGTTTGCGCGGCCGGTGCCCGACCGCCGCGTGGTGCTGGCCTCACGCTCGAGTTTTCCGCGCGGCGCGGCGCTCGACATCATCCGCGATGCGGTCGCCACCTGTGCCCTCAGCGGCGCCACCCCGGTAAAACAAAAAAACCGTTAATAAACAAATACTTGATTTTAATGTGCGACTCGCCCGTAGAATAGTTAATTACTATCAATTAATTTATAACAATCAATTGGATTAATAATTCATGCCTGCCTATCATGCGCTCCAAGCGTTGCGAAACGCGCCACTTTCAACCCACAGGAGATGCAGATGAAACCCGAATCAGTCACCGTCAAGAACATCGAAGCCGCCTTCGCCGGCGAATCCATGGCACACATCAAGTACATGTACTTCGCCAAGATCTGCCGCGAACAGGGCGACGTCGAAACCGCGAAAGTGTTCGAGGAAACCGCCGCACAGGAAGTGCAGCATGCCTTCGGCCACCTCGACCTGCTCTACCCGAAAACCGAACTCACTCCGGCCAAGGCGCTGGACATGGCGATCGCCGGCGAGACCTACGAATACACCGAGATGTATCCGCAGTTCCGCCACCTTGCCGAACAGGAAGGCAATGCAGCCGCGGTCAAGGAAATGGACGAGCAGATCGAGGAGTCGAAAGAACACGCCGCCCGCTTCCAGCAAACGCTCGCCAAGGCCGCCAAGCGCTTCGCCGCGCTGGCCAAGGTCGAGGAACGCCACGCCAACCACTACCGCTCGGTGCGCGCGAAAGTCGCGGCCTGAACGAAAACGAACTCAAGGAGACATGAACATGGCAACTGAAATGCGCAAATGGGAATGCATCGTCTGCGGTTACGTCTACGACGAAGCCGAGGGCGATCCGGAACACGGCATCAAGGCCGGCACCCGCTGGGAAGACATCCCGGAAGACTGGACCTGCCCGGAGTGCGGAATCGCCAAGGCCGACTTCGAAATGGTGCTGAAAGCCGCCTGAGCACATCCCACTGATGCTGCCCGCCCCGGCAACCGGGGCGGGCATTGTTACGCAGGACAGCAATGCGAACGATGACGCCGTTTGTTACCATCGAACGCTGATTTTGCAACAGGAACTCCATGAACCCCATTGTCATCATCGGCAGCGGCCTTGCCGGCTACAACACGGCCAAGGAACTGCGCAAGCTCGACCCGGCGACGCCGCTGGTCATCATCGCCGCCGACAGCGCGCCGTTCTATTCCAAGCCGATGCTGTCGAACGCACTGGCCTCGAAAAAAACCGCGGCTGCAATCGCGCTCAATACCCCGGAACAGATGGCAACGCAGCTCAATGCCACGGTGCGGCCGCATACCCGGGTTGACGCCGTCGACTCCGCCGCGCACACCCTGCACATTGGCAATGAAACCCTGACGTATTCGAAACTGGTGCTGGCGCTGGGCGCCGACCAGATCCGCCTGCCGATTGCGGGCGATGCGGAAGGCGACATCCTCACCGTCAACGACATCGACGATTACGCGCACTTCCGCACCGCCATCGAAGGCAAAAAACGCGTCGCCATCATCGGCGCCGGCCTGATCGGCTGCGAATTCGCCAACGACCTGGCCACGGGCGGATACGCCGTCGACGTCATCGACATCGCGCCGCAGGCGCTGGGCCGTCTGCTGCCCGCGGAAGGCGGCGCGCTGCTGCAGGCAAAGCTTGCCGCGCTCGGCGTGCAATGGCATCTGGGCACCAGCGTGCAAAGCGTGGCGCGCGCCGCTGACTCATACACCGTAACCCTCGCTGACGGCAGCACGCTGCAGGTCGATGTCGTGCTCTCCGCGGTAGGTCTCAAGCCGCGCACCGCGCTCGCAACTGCCGCGGGACTCAAGGTCAACCGCGGCATCGTCGTCAACCGCCACCTCGAGACCAGCGCGCCCGACGTCTTCGCCCTGGGCGACTGCGCCGAGATCGCCAGCCTGGTGTTGCCTTTCGTGATGCCGATCATGCATGCCAGCCGCGCGCTGGCGCAGACGCTCTCGGGCAAACGCGCCGCAGTCACCTTCCCGGCGATGCCGGTGCTGGTGAAGACGCCGGCGTGTCCTACCATCGTCTCCCCACCGGCCGCGGGCAGCACCGGCGCATGGCAGACCGAAGCCGGCGCCGACGGCGTCAAGTCGCTGTTCTTCGGCGCCGACGGCAAACTGCTCGGCTTAGCGCTCAACGGCGCCGCAACTGCCGAACGCGCAAAACTCGCGCCGCAACTGCCGCCGGTACTGGCCTGAGCCTTGCCGGTGCAGGCCGTGCGCGAGCCGCGCACGGTCGATGTTGATATGATGCGGGACGTATGCTGATGCCCGTCACCCGCCTGCTGCTCACCGCGAACGTCGCGGTTTACCTGCTGCAGCAGTTTCTCGGCGACACGCTGATCATCTGGTTCGCGCTGTGGCCGTTCCATGCCCCTGCCGATTTCGGCGCACAGTTCCTGCCGTGGCAGGTGCTCACTTACGGTTTCCTGCACGGCAACCTGGTGCACATCGGCTTCAACATGCTGGCGCTGTACATGTTCGGCGGCCAGATCGAGCAGGTGTTCGGCTCACGCCGCTTCCTGATCTATTTCCTCGGCTGCGTGTTCGCTGCCGCGCTCGCACAGCTGGCGATCCAGTCGCTGACCGCCAGTCCGCCCTTTCCGACGGTGGGCGCCTCCGGCGGCGTGTTCGGACTGCTGCTCGCCTACGGCCTGTTTTTCCCGCGGCGCATGGTGATGCTGATCTTTCCGCCGATACCGATGCCGGCTTGGCTGTTCGTCACGCTCTACGGATTGCTCGAACTCTATCTCGGGGTTACCGGCACCCAGGCGGGCGTCGCGCACTTCGCCCATCTCGGCGGCATGATCGGCGGCTACCTGCTGATCCGCCAATGGCGGCGCAGGCCGCCGGGAAACTAGCCTGCCCAGCAGCGCAGCAACACGCCGACGATCCAGCGGCATTCGGGATCGACGGTGTCGTGCAGCAGCGGCCGCCCCTCACCGGCCTCATTGCGCAGCGCATGCAGCCGCGCCGCGCGCACGTTGGCATCGTGCACGGTGTATCCATAACGCGCAAAACGGTCGACGTCGATGGCATTGCTTTCCGCCGGTGCGTCGCGGAACCAGATCCAGTCTGCGACAAAGGCCTGCGCGAACTGTTCGAGCGCGGCGTACTGCGCGGGATCGATGCGCTGCGGCGCAATCACCTCCGGCGCCGGCGCGGAGTCCTCGCCGGCAAGCCGCCAGCGCAGCACCCAGTCGGGTGCCCCGTCGGTCGCCAGCAGTTCAATGGCGTCGCCGTCGCGGGCAATGTCGAACAGCGCATCACGTTCATGGTCGAGCACGTATCCCGCCCAGCGTCCGGGCGCTGTCGCCATCAGCGCCACCGCGATGCGCAGCGTGCCGTCGGGATCGGCCAGCAGGTGGCGGTTGCGCGTGTCGCCCGCCGCCAGCGCCACCGCTTCTTCGCGGTGATCGGTGATTGCGCCGTTGGCGATCTGCGCCTGCCCCTTGCGGCCGGCGGCGACGTTGACCCATTCCGCAGTGATCGTCAGCCCCGGAAATTCCTGTGACGCGGCAGCGAAGGCCGGAAACGGAATGCCGCCGTGCACCTTGAAATCGTACGACAGCGCGTCATCGCCGTGATGCTCGCCGAACTCGCCGGTATAGGCCTCCGCGACCAGCAGCGCCTTGATCCGCGCATCGCAGGCGGCAAGCGATTCGCGGTCGCCGGTCACGGTCAGCGTGGCATGGATCAGCAGACTCATGGCTTACCGTCCGGTGTTCGCCGGACGTCGATAGATCACGTAGTAGACCAGCGCCACCAGCACGCTGCCGCCGACGATGTTGCCGGCGATCACCGGCGCCAGGTTGCGGAACATCGCATACACCGTGACCGCCTCGCCGCCGGCGGCGCCGCCGGCCTTCAGCAGAAGCGCCAGCGGAAAAAAATACATGTTGGCGATCGAATGTTCGAAACCCGCGGCGACAAAAGCGGAAACCGGCAGCACGATGGCGATGAACCTGTCGACCACACTGCGCCCGGCGAGCGCCATCCACACCGCCATGCACACCAGCACGTTGCACAGTACGCCGCGGAAAAACAGCTCGGTGAGCGGCATGGTGCTTTTCGCCGCCGCGATCGCCATGTAAGCTCGACCCACCGCGCCGTCGTTCATGCCGGCATGCCCCGAAAGGAATACCAGCACCGCCAGTCCCGCCGCGCCGATAAAATTGGCGATGCACACCACCGTCCAGTTGCGCAGCACTTCAAGCGTGCCCACCTTGCCGTCGGCCCAGGCCATCGCCAGCAGGTTGTTGCCGGTAAACAGCTCCGCCCCGGCCACCACCACCAGCAGCAGGCCCAGCGAAAAACACACCGCGCCGAGCACGCGTCCCGCCGCAAACGACAGGCCGGCATCGCTGACCACCAGCGTGTAATACAGCGCACCCAGCCCGATGAAAGCGCCGGCCAGCACGCCCAGCATCACCATCGACAGCAGCGGCAGCCGCGCCTTGGCAACACCGACACTCTGCACCCGCTCCGCGATCTGCTGCGGCGAAAACGCATCAAAGCCGTAGACGTCGGACATGTCTTTCCCCTGATGATTAGTGCATTGCAGCGCACAGTGTAATTGCGGAGCGCCGGATCAGGTAATCTTTCACCCCATGACCGCACGCAAAACCCCACCCGTGCTGAAACTCGCCGATTACTACATGGGCCGCGACAAGCCGTATCGCGCCGAACTCACGCGCGAGCTGCGCGCCAACGCGCGCGACACCGTGCGCCGCGTCAACCGCCTGCTCAAACGCGCCGGCCTCAGCGCCGCAGTGTCCTCGGGCTGGCGTCCTGCGGTGATCAACGCCACCATCCCCGGCGCCGCGATGGGCAGCAAACACATCAGCTGCCTCGCGATCGACCTCGAAGACCGCAGCGGCGCACTCGATGCCTGGTGCATGGCGCACCTCGACGTGCTCGAGGAAATCGGCCTGTGGCTGGAACATCCTGACGCCACACCGGGCTGGTGCCACCTGCAGACTCAGCCGCCGCGTTCAGGCAGCCGCGTATTTTCACCATAAGTATCTGTTTTTATTATATTTTTAATCAGTCGAGGAACTCAGCGTACTCCTCTAGCGCGATACGCGGCGGCTGGAAAGTATTCACCGGCGCATCATTGTCGGCATAACCCAGCGCCATGCCGCAGATGATCACCCACTCGTCCGTCAATCCGAGTTCGCGGCGCACGATGTCCGGATAACTCGCGATCGAGGCCTCCGGACAGGTGTGCAGACCGCGCGCCCGCGCCGCGAGCATGATGGTCTGCAGGAACATGCCGTAGTCGAGCCAGCTGCCTTTTTCCAGTTTGCGGTCGATGCTGAACACCAACCCTGCCGGTGCGCCGAAGAAATTGTAGTTGCCGGCACGAAAGGCCTTCGATTTTTCATGGTCGCCGCGGCCTATGCCCAGCGTGCCGTAAAGGCCCCAGCCGCATGCGCGGCGGCGCGCAAGGTAAGGTTCGAACACCGGGTCGGTGTAATACTCGTAATCGCGTTTATGGCCCGGCTCGTCGTCGAGGAAAGCCCTGCGGATCGCGCCGCCGACGCGGGTGAGCGTCGCTCCGGTCAGCACGTGCACGCGCCAGGGCTGGATATTGGAACCGCTGGGCGCATGGCGCGCGACCTCGACGACGGCGCGCAGCGTCTCGCGCGGCACCGCGTCCGTTTTGTAGGCGCGGACCGAGCGCCGCGTACGCGCGGCCTCGAACACGTCAGCGGCCGTCTGGTTGATGTCTGGCATGGAAACCTCCTGCAGCGATGTTAGCAGGCCGGCACGATTGACCAACTGCAAACGCTTCGTCACACTGCGCAGCCACCATTCCTGACCGCATGCGCCGCATCCGATGACTCCCGTTTCACGCTCCGTCGGCATCTATTTCGCGCTGCTGCAGCTGTTCTTCACGCTGACCTGGACGGTGTACGTGATTTTCCTGCCGCGGCTCGCCGCCGAGGCCGGCATCCCCAAATCCTGGATCCTGTGGATACTCGTCGCCGACCAACTGGTGTTCGTGATCGCCGACTGGCTGGTCGGCGCCCGCGCCGACGCGGTATCGCGCGTGCTCGGACGCATCGGACAGCGCGCCGCGCTGGTGACGCTGGTTTCAGCGCTGGCGTTCCTGCTGCTGCCGTGGATCGCACCCCATGCCGGTCCCTGGCCTTTCCTGCTGCTGACCTTCACCTGGACCCTGACCTCGTCGGCACTGCGCGCGCCGCCGCTGATGCTGATCGGCAAATACGCCGCGGCAGGCGCCCGGCCCGCGATTGCCGGCTGGTGGCTGTTCGGCTTCGGCGTCGCCGGCGCGCTGGCACCCTATCTCACCGGCGTGCTGCGCGATGCCGATGCGCGGCTGCCCTTCGCACTGGCCTCGATCTCGGTCGCCATCACCGCCTGTGCGCTGATCTGGGCTGAACGCAGGCTGGCGACCGCGGCGCCGGCGCAGATCGCACCACCACCGCGGCGCCTGCCGCTGGCCGGCTTTTTCGTGATCGTGGCGCTGGCCGGCCTCGGTTTCCAGCTGCACTTCACGGTCAACACCGCCGCGCAGTACCTGCGCCATGCGCCAGCGGCGGAACTGGGCATGCTGATGCCGGTGTTCTGGGTCGGTTTCAACCTGGCGATGCTTCCACTGACGCTGTTGATCCGCCGCTACGGAGATTTCACGGTGATCGCCGCCGGTGCCGCGGCAGGCGCCGCGGCGGTGCTGTATGCGGCGCATGCCGGATCGCTGGGTCCGCTGGTTGCGGCGCAATTGATTGCCGGAGCTTCCTGGGCGGCGGTGATGTTCGGCGCCTTCGGTGCGGCAATGGCGCTGGGCCATACCGGGCGCGAGGGTTATGCCAGCGGCGGCATGTTTTCGATGTTCGCGTTCGCCGCGATGCTGCGCATCGCGCTGATCGCCACGCAGCTCAACCAGGACGCCGGCGTGCAGCAGGCGCTGGCCTATGCGCCGGCGGCGCTGTGGGCCGCCGCGGCGCTGCTGCTGCTGGCGCTGCTACGCACGCGCTGAAGCCAAGATCAGCGCCAGTTTTTCGGCGCGGCTCAGTTGCTTGATTTCATATTCGCGGCGGCTCGCTGCGGAACGGTCGGCGGCCGCTTCGCAGTAGACCAGCGTCACCGGCCGCCGCGAACGCGTATAACTCGCACCCGGTCCGCCGTTGCCGTTGTGCTCGGCAATGCGGCGCTCGAGATCCAGCGCGATGCCGGTATAGAGGCTGTCGTCGGCGCAGCGCACGATATAAACCTGCCACCTTGCGGACTGCCGGGTCATTCAATGTCGGTCATGCACAGCATGCCGCGTATGATGCCGCCTATGCTTCGATTCCGCCACGTGCCGCTTCTGCTGCTCACCGCACTGCTGTGCGGCACAGCGCACGCCGCCGAATCCGCCAAAGCCATGCTCGGCGTCGAACTCGGTACGCGTTTCTGGTTTCCCACCTGCAACAGCGGCGAAGACACCATGACCCGCCGGCATTGTTACGCCGCGGCGATGACCCGCAAGACGCCGTGGGGCGCGGAGGAATACCACCTGTTCTATCCGCGCAGCGGCTCGATACCCTACCCGCGCGGCGAAATGATCGTCGATGTCATCGACGGCCATATCGAAGCCATCCACATCAACACCTGGGGCATCGAGGCGCAGGGTCCGGCAATGGATGCGCTGAAGCTCAAGTACGGTCCGCCGCAGAAACAGCGCAGCGAAAAAATCCGCGCCCACCGCGCGCGCCTGCCCTCGCTGTTCGCCGAGTGGGAGATGAAGGATTTTTCGGTGAAATACGACGGCACCACCACCACCATCGACTGGGGACGCATCACTCTGATGAGCCACCGCTACCGCCAGATCGTGCGCGCCTACGACGCCGGGCGCTGAAGCCGTCGCTCAGGCCTGCAGCAGGCCGCGGTCGCCGAGGTAACGCCGGCCCTTGGCGGAAATATTGAAGTGCGCCCCGCCGGTGACCGGGGCCTGCACGTACTGCCCCTTCGCCAGGTACGCCAGGTAGGTCTCAACGATCTGGATGTTGACACAGTTGGCCGCGGCGATTTCCGGCGGCTGCGCGCGTTCGACGCGCGCCAGGTACTGCAGCGTGCACACCGCATCTCCGTCGAGCGTGTCCCACTGCGGGATGAACCAGGCCAGTTCATCCTGCAGCCGCGCGTTTTCGGCCTTGAGCTCGGCGTGTTCGCGCGCCAGCGTTTCGATCTGCGCGCGGTACGGCGCCGCTGCCGGCGCATCCTTCAGCAATTGCGTGATCCAGTCCACCTGCATGTCCCCGTTGCCTGATTGCGGAACGCGGATTCTACCGAAAACCCGGGGCGCCATCGCAGCCCTGCCAACTCGGGCATAATGCACACTCGTCAAGGACAGCAATCAGGGACAGGAAATCACCATGGCAGGCATCACCACAGCAAGCGGACTCATCATCGAAGACCTCGCCCCCGGCACAGGCGAAGCCGCCGCCGCGGGCATCGAAGTCACCGTGCATTACACCGGCTGGCTCACCGACGGCAAAAAATTCGACTCGAGCAAGGATCGCGACGATCCTTTCGTGTTTCCGCTGGGCGCCGGCCACGTCATCCGCGGCTGGGACGAAGGCGTGCAGGGCATGAAAGTCGGCGGCAAACGCAAGCTCACCATCCCGCCCGACCTCGGCTACGGCGCGCGCGGCGCCGGCGGCGTGATCCCGCCCAACGCCACGCTGGTGTTTGAAGTCGAACTGCTCGCGATCAACTGACAGTCCTGAGGAACACCATGCCCGGCAAAGACATCAAAATCCGCTCGCGCAACGGCGGTGAATTCGACTGCTACCTCGCCAAACCCGCGGCCAGCGCCAAGGTGCCGGCCATCGTACTCGCCTCGTCGGTACACGGCGTCGACGCCGACCTGCGGGGCATCGCCGATGCCTTCGCCGACGCCGGCTACATCGCCGCCGCGCCCGACCTGTTCTGGCGCACCGTGCCCGGCCCGCTGCCGCGTGAAGACAAGCGCGCCGCCGAACGCGCGCAACCGCGGCTGCCGGTCATCGCCACCGGCGAAACCGACATGGCCGATGCGCTGCTCGCCGTGCGCCAGGTGCGCCAGCACAACGGCAAGGCGGTGGCGATGGGCCTGTGTTTCGGCGGCCCGTATTCGGTGATCGGCGTCAAACGCCTCGGCTACGACGCCGGCATCGGCTGCCACAGCACGCAGATGAAGGACTACCTCGATGAATTCGACGGGCTGACCAAGCCGGTATGCCTGATCTGGGGCGACCAGGACCACGCTGCGCCGCCGGACGTGCAGACTGCCTACATGGCGAAAGCCAAGAAAGTGGCCAGCCTCGAAGTGCACATATTCCCCGGCATCCACCACGGCTACATGATGCGCAACAATGCCAAAGCCTGGGACCAGACGACCTACGATTTCTCGATGGGCAAGGCGCTGGACCTGCTGAAATCGCTGCGCTGAGTTTCAGCCGCACGCAAAAAAACGGGCCGCATCGCGGCCCTTTTTTTATCCGCCCGCCTGCTGTTTGCGGATCAGGCACTGCAGCATGCCGCGCTCATCCGGCGACAGGGCCCCGACGCCGTCTTCGGCCGCGTAACGGCGCTTGAACGCCGCCACCGCAGACCACGGCACCGTCACGTCGTAACCCAGCGCCGCGAGCAGCGTCAGGTCGTCGATGGCGTCGGGTACCGCTTCATAGGGCGGATCACACCACAGGCCGAAACCCGCCGCGGCGAGCCGCCGCCACGGAAAAAAGGCGCTGGGATCGACCTTGCGCCCCGGCGCGACGTCGCCGTGGGCCAGCACGTTCGCCGCCGGGATGTTCCAGCGCGTTTTCAGGTCGGCCAGCAGCGCGAGCAGCGCATCGACCTGGCGGTCGGCAAACGGCTCCCTGCCGTTGTTGTCGAGTTCGATGCCTATCGAAGACGAATTGAGGTCGCGGTTGCCGCCCCAGTACGACGGCCCGGCATGCCAGGCGCGTTTGTTTTCATCGACCAGGTAATAAATCGTGCCGTCGCGCGCAATCAGGTAATGCGCGCTGACTTCGCGCAGCGGGCTGGTCAGCGTCGCCAGCGACTCTTCGACCGCATCGTTGGTGGTGTGATGGATGATCACGAAGTTCGGCCGTCTCTCGCCGAAATTGGGCGAGGGCCGCACCTCCACCGGCAATGTCGTATGCAACGGCAGCCCGCCGCAGGCCGCGAGCAGCAGCGCCGCGCAGGCCGCAGCCAGCCGCGGTTTCATGCCCGTTCAGACCCGGTCGTATCCATGGAATTACTGTAGCACGCGCACACCTGTTACCCTGCCGGCATGAACGACCATTCGCCAGCCTCCGCAACCGCGCGCGCGATCTCGCGCGAGTCCCTCCACGAACTGCCGGTGCGCCGCTACGAAGGGCCCGTCAGTTTTGTCGACTCCCCGGAGCGGCTCTACGCCGCGCTCACCGACATCCGCGGCGAACGCGTCGCCGGATTCGACACCGAGACGCGCCCCGCATTCCGTAAGGGTGAAAGCTACCTGCCGAGCATCGTGCAGGTAGCCACTGCAAGAACGGTCTACATTTTCCCGCTGCGTTATCCCGACACCCACGGCGTAATTGCCGAAATGCTCGAAACAGCCGCCATCGCCAAGGCCGGCGTCGCGCTGGCTTACGACCTGCGCACGCTGAAACAGGTGTTCACGTTCAGCGAGAAGGCCATCGTCGACCTCGGCATCGTCGCGAAACGCCATGATTACGGGCAAAGCGGCGTGCGCAACCTCGCCGGCATGTTCCTCGGCTACCGCATTCCCAAGGGCGCCAAGACCACCAACTGGGCAGCGCCGCAGCTGACGGCGGCGCAGATCACCTACGCGGCGACCGACGCCTGGGTCAGCCGCGAGCTCTACCTGCAGTTCGAAAAAGCCGGGCTGCTGCCTCAGCGCGCACCCGCGGCCTGACCCGTCTGCGCGGCCGCTTCGAGGCCGCGGATCATGCGGTGCAGGCGTTCGCCGGTGATCAGTTCGATGTCGATGCGGTTTTCGGCGACGAACCTGCGCGCCTCGTCGGTGAACGACCCGGAAGTCACCACGAACATGCCGGCAGCACCTTCGGCCGCGGCGACATTGCAGATCTCGCGCACCACCGCGACGCCGACGCGCTGTACGCGCCAGTGCTTGCACTGCACCAGGTAAGAGTCGTCGCCGATGCGCGCCACCAGGTCGACGCCGCCGTCGGGCAGGCGTCCGCCGCGGTGTTCGACGCTGAAACCCTTGCGCCGGAAAAATTCGCCGACCAGCTGTTCGAACTCGCGCCACGACAGCATTTCCAGCACATCCTGGCCGCGCTCGCCGGCGACACTGGCGTAATTGCGGTACCTCCGGTAATGCACCCACGCCGAAATCACCGCCGCCGCGCACAACAGCGACGGCAGCACGTACTGGAATGCGGCAGCCAGCCCGCGCAACACGCCGTCGACCGCGGTCTCCGCCTCGATCAGTGCCAGCCGCTGAAAACCGAACCAGACGACGGACGCCAGCACGAGGCCCGCCCACCACGGCATGCGGGCGATGGCATCGATGATGCTTCCGGGCAGGTTGCTGCCTTTGCGCGCCATGAACACTCCTTTGCGCGGAATTCTGTAGTCATCCCCGCCATTGCACCAGTGCAATACCGCACACGGCGCGGTAACGCACCAAAAAATATCATGTAAGTATCTGTTTTTATTGTTTTTTAATCTACAGGTGCGGCTAGCCGAAAGGGCCGACACCAATCAGCCAGCGGTGCCCCCAGAACGCGAACACCACCCACACCACCAGTCCCGCCGCCACCACCAGCGCCGACAACGCGCTGCTGCCCGCGGGATACACCGTGCCGGCCACGCGATCGCGGCGCCGCGCCGTGATGAAACAGGATTGACGCCGGCAGGCGTCCGGCGGAACGCTAGGCGGTTTTCGCCGGG
>JBMTEY010000033.1:0-21060 GCA_049433545.1 Burkholderiales bacterium
TCTTCGGCCAATGCGGCATCACGTAAGGCGCGCACAGGCTGCGCGGCATGCGGGCGTGGCCGTAATAAACAGCGCCCAGGTGCAACGCGCGCGGCAATTCGCGCCACAACGGGCTGTCTTCGTCGTCGACATGCCACTGCCTGCGGAATTCCGGATGACCGTTCGGGCGGTCTATGCCGTTGCGCACTTTGGGGTCAACGATGCCCATCACGAATTTAAGGTCGCGCTTCTGTACAGCTTCGAGCAACTGGTCGCGAAACCGCGTCCACGACTGGTCGTAGGCGGCGTCATCCCGCGGCGCAAAGACCAGTTCCCCGCTTTTCGGTGGAACGGTTTGCTGCTGCGCCAGCACCGGAGCCGCCAGCCCCGCAGTAACGAGGACCGCAGCCGCGGTCATGCGACGCACGGCATCCATCAGCGGCCCTTGAATTCGCCCTTGCGTTTGTCGAAGAACGCCTGCAAGGCTTCCTGGTGGTCTTCCGTCTTGTGGCAGATAGCCTGAAAAGCCGAACAGGCATCAAGATGTTCTTCGAGATTCTGGCGCTGCGCGAGCTTGAGCAGCCGCTTGGCGTAACGGATGGCCTGCGGCGGCTTGGCGGCGATTTTGCCGGCCATTTTTTTTGCGACCGCCATCAGTTCGCCCGGTTCGGTGACTTCGAGCAGGATGCCCAGCGTTTTAGCCTCGTCCGCCTTGATGATGCGCCCGGTCAGCGTCAGTTCCGCCGCGCGCTGGTAGCCGAGCAGGCGGTTGAGGAACCAGGCGCCGCCGTCGCCCGGGATGATCCCGAGGTTGACGAAGGTTTCGCCGAACTGCGCCTCGGTCGAGCCGATGCGGATGTCGCACATGTTGGCGAGATCGAAGCCGGCGCCGATCGCCGGACCGTTTATTGCCGCGATCACCGGGATATCGGTGTCCTGCATGGCCATTGGAATGCGCTGGATGCCCAGCCGGTAGTTGCGTTGCAGTTCGTGCGGCGGCGCCTTGGCGCGTTCACCCATGGTCTTGATGTTGCCGCCGGCGGAAAAAGCGCTGCCGGCGCCGGTGATGACCAGCACCGAAGCGTCGATGGTGCTGTTGGCCCACTGCAGCGTGTTGACGATGTCCGACACCAGCTCGGTGCTGGTCAGTGCGTTGCGCACGTCGTCGCGATTGAAGGTCAGTACGGCGATGCGCCCGTCGAGTTCGAGTTTCGCGTCGTTCAGTTTCGGCAATGCGGTCATTTCAGTGGTATCCGGATGAGTATGCAAAGGCGGCCAGTTTACCGGAAGGACACAGCGCCGGCTGTTGCGGAGTCGGCGGTCAGGCGGCGGACTGGGCGTCGGCGGCGGCGCGCTGCCGCAGCAGTTGTTCGATCGCGGCGTCACGCGAATCAAGCACGCGTCGGCGCGCGATTCGTTCTGCCGCGTCGCCGTTCCCGTCGCGGATTGCGCGCAGCAGATCCTGCCAGTGTTGCACCGACTGACGCCGGCGTTCCGGCGTCGACAGGCCGAGGCGCGTATAACGCACGGTTTGCACCGCCAGCGAGCCGAGTATGGCCTGCAGGCGACGGTTGCCGCTGGCCTGGGTCAGCAGACGGTTCAGGCGCAGCACGGTATCGATGTAACTGGCGCCGTCGGGCAGCGCGGCATGACCGGCAAGTGCCGTGATCTCCTGTTCCAGCACCGGCAACAATGGCTCACGCTGCGGACTTTCTGCGATCGTACGGTCGCGCAAACCGTTGAGCATGGCGCGAATGTCGAAGATTTCATTGACCTCGGCGATGGTCGGGTTGGTGACTTGGGCGCCGCGGCGCGGCAGGATGATCACCAGCCCGTCTTTTTCCAGCAGCCGCAGCGCCTCGCGCACCGGCCCGCGGCTGACTTCGAATTCGGCGGCAACCGCCTGTTCCATGATGCGTTGCCCCGGAACATAAGCGCCCGACACAATGCGCTCGGACAGGCGTGCGGCAATCTGCTCCGGCAGTGATTGCGTGAGCGGTGACGCCGCTTCCCGCCAAGCGGGCAGTTCGCCGTGCGAGGCCGCGATAGTCGGCAATGGAGGGACTGCGGTGACCATATTCAAGCCCTACAATACGGACTGATTGTATGATTGTCAACAATCTTCTTGACAACAATCGGGGGCCGGACTAGCATCCAGCAAGAATATTGAGCCCTCACGAGGAGTTATCTACATGGCGCGCATAGAAGTGAAATCCGAAATCACCGGTACGGTCTGGCAGCTGAAGGCCAAGCCAGGCGACAAGGTTGAAAGTGGTGATGTATTGATCGTCATCGAATCGATGAAGATGGAAATTCCGGTAATTACCGAAGACGGCGGTACGGTCAAGGAAATCCTCGTCAAGGAAAAGGATCCGGTTGCTGAGGGACAGGTGGTTGCCATTATTGAAGAGTAAGCGCTGACTTTCTCCCCATGCGCTCCGAAAAATCATAACTTATTGTTTTAATTAATATTTTCTAATCACTGGATCTGTGAGCTGGCAGCCTGAAATCGATGAATTGCATCACCGGCGCATGCTTGCAGAAGCTTGTGGCGGCCCGGAAGCAGTTGCCAGGCATCATGCCCAAGGCAAGCTGACAGTACGCGAACGCGTCACCCAACTTGCAGATCCCGGCTCATTTCGTGAAGTCGGCAAACTCGCCGGCAAAGGCAGCTACGACGTCGCCGGCAAGCTGACGGGTTTTGAACCGGCGCCCTATGTGATGGGCATAGCCCGCATCAATGGCCGGCCGGTAGCGATAGGCGGCGAGGATTACACCATCCGCGCCGGCACCGGTTTCGGCAGCGATCGCCGCAAAGGTGGCCAAGGCGGGTTCATCGAGGACCTCGCCCATGAATACCGCATTCCGCTGGTCAACCTGATCGACGGCACCGGCGGCACGGTCAACACCGCCAAGCGCAAGGGCTATACCGTCGTCCCGGGTTACGGCCAGGATGGCATCGAACGATCCGTCGAGTTGATGGGCATGGTTCCGGTGGTGTCGGCAGTGATGGGCACGACCGCAGGCGGTCCTTCGATGCGCGCCATCCTCGCCCACTGGTCGATCATGGTCAAAGGCACGGGGCAGATTTTTGCTGCGGGTCCACCGGTGGTCGAACGCGCCTTCGGTGAGAAGCTGCACAAGGACGAACTCGGCGGCACCAAAGTCGCGGTCGACACGGCAGGCACCATCGACAATGTCGCCGCAAACGAACAGGACTGTTTCGAACAGATCCGCCGTTTCCTGTCGTACATGCCGCAGAACGTCTGGGAACTGCCGCCGGTCGAGAACAACGGGGATCCGGTGGATCGCTGCGAAGACGCGCTGGCCAGCATCGTGCCGCGCTCGAACCGCCAGGCATACAACATGAAAAAGCTGGTCGGCATGATTGTCGACCGCGATTCGCTGTTTGAAATCCAGCCGACTTTCGGCAAGGCCGTGATCACCGCACTGGCGCGGATGAACGGAAAGGTCGTCGGCATCATCGCCAGCAATCCGATGGTCGGCGGCATCATGGATGTGAAAGCGGCGCGCAAGCAGGGCCACTTCACCGAGCTGTGTGACATGTTCAACATCCCGATCATCCTGTTCGCCGACATCCCGGGACTGATGGTCGGTCGCGAGTCCGAAGCCGAAGCCATCCTGCGCGAAGGTGTGCGCACGCGCTACATCCTCGGTCAGGCGAAAGTACCGATGTTCACGGTGATCGTGCGCAAGTGTTATGGCGTAGCGGGCGGCGGCTTCATCGACCGTGCCGGCCTCAACTTCAAGATCGCCTGGCCCTCCGGCGAATGGGGTTCGCTGCCGGTGGAGGGTGGTGTCAAGGCGGCCTACCGCCGTGAAATCGAAAGCGCGCCGGATCCGGCGGCACGTGAACGCGAAATCGAAGCCGAGCTGAAACAGCTGGCTTCGCCGTTCCGCACCGCTGAAGCCTTTGCGATTGAAGACCTGATCGATCCGCGCGAGACGCGCCCCTATCTGTGCCAGTTCATCGATGCGATGCAGGGGCGCCTGGCCAGCCAGCTCGGGCCGAAGTGCCGCGCCGGCGTTCGCCCTTGATTCATAACTAATTGTTTTAATTGGATATATAAAATGGCTTTCGAAGCATTGCTGCAGGAATACGAAGCCCGCCGCGCCAAGGCGCTGGCCGGTGGCGGTGAAGAGAAATACGCGAAGCGAACGGCCAAGGGCATCTGGAATGCGCGCCAGCGCATCGACTACCTGATGGACCAGGGTTCCTTCATCGAATCCGGACTGTTCGGATCTTCGGCGGTTTATCCGGACATGGAAGACGAAACCCAGACTGACGGCAAGCTCGCCGGCTTTGGCCGGATTGACGGCCGCGATGTCTGCCTGGTGGTCAACGACTTCACGGTGAAGGGCGCGTCCACTTCCGCCACCAACAGCAAAAAAATCGCGCACATGAAACGCACCGCCACTGAGCGCGGCATGCCCTTGGTATTGATCGGAGAATCCACCGGCGCGCGACTGCCCGACGCGATGGGTTCGCGCGGCATGGGTCTGTTGCTGGGCAACGACAATACTCAGTTCCGCCGCATGCGTGAAATCCCGATGGCCGCCGCCGCCTTCGGTCCTTCATTCGGTTCTTCGACCTGGCTGATGTGCCAGTCGGATTTCGCGATCATGCACAAGAGCGCGATCATGGCTGTGTCCAGCCCGGGGCTGGTGTCGATGGCGCTGGGCGAGAAGGTTTCTGCCGAAGACCTCGGCGGCTGGCGCCTGCATGCCGAAACCACCGGCCTGATCGATCAGTTTGCCGACACCGAGGAAGAGGTGTTCGACCAGATCAAGAAATTTCTCTCGTACATGCCCAATCACCATCGCGAAACACCGGCCGACGCGCCGGTGCCGGCAGGGTCCGGCGCCGACATGGCGAAAGTGTTCGACATACTGCCCGAGAGCCGTACCCAGGTGTACGACATGAAGCGGGTGATCAGGTGCATCGTCGACAAGGATTCACTGTTCGAGATGAAGCCGCGCTTCGGCAAGAGCGCGGTGACTGCTCTGGCGCGGCTCGGCGGCAAGAGCGTGGGGATCATCGCCAACAACCCGCTGCATCGTGGCGGTGCGCTCGACGCTGATGCCTGCCGCAAGATCGTCGATTTCATCGTGATGTGCGATTCGTTCAACATCCCGTTCGTGATGCTGGTCGATACCCCGGGATTCCAGATCGGCACCGAAGCCGAACGCGCCGGCGCGCCGGGCAAGATCATGAATTTCATGAACGCGATGACGCTGGTCACGGTGCCGCACATCACGGTGATCGTGCGCAAGAGCTATGGCCGGGCCTATGTCTGCATGGGCGGTGGCCGCCACTCCGACGAAATCGGCGCCTGGCCGACCGCGGAGGTCAGCTTCATGAGCCCGGACTTCGCAACCAAGATCGTGCACGGCGTCGGCATCGGCGAACCCGGTTTCGAGGAAGCGCTTGCCGACATCCGCAAAGGCGCCGATATCTGGGGCCTCGCCGCAGTGTATGCCGCGCAGTCGGTGATCAAGCCGCAGGACACCCGCGACTACCTGATACGCATGCTCGACGTCTACAAGCTGCGCATGACCAAGGGGGTAGGGCAGCACCTGATGCGCAGCTGGCCGACCAGTTACTGACGACTTCGTGAAACGCGGAGCGCGCGCCCAACACCCAATCGGTCGCGCTCCACGTTTCTTTTTTATCCTGTTTCGGGAATCCGTGTCTGATGTTCAATAAAGTACTGGTATCAAACCGCGGCGCTGTCGCGGCGCGCGTGTTGCGCGCGCTGAACGCCATGAATATTCCTTCGGTCGCGGTGTATTCGGAAGCCGATCGCCACGCGCCCTATCTCGAAATGGCGAGCCAGACCTTCGCCATCGGACCTGCACCCGCACGCGAAAGTTATCTCAATCAGGACACCGTTATTGATGTGCTGAAACGATCCGGCGCTGACGGTCTGCATCCCGGTTACGGTTTCCTGTCGGAGAACGCCGGTTTCGCTCAGAAGGTCATCGACGCCGGCTGCCGCTTCATCGGGCCGTCGCCGAAATGGATAGACGCCATGGGCCACAAGACCCGCGCCCGCGAGATTGCCGCACAGTACGGCATGCCGATGTCGCACGGTTCGGACGTGCTGCCGGATGACAATGACGCAATCATCGCCGCCGCGCGCAAGATCGGATTTCCGGTGCTGGTGAAACCCGCCGGCGGGGGTGGCGGCATCGGCATGTTGCCTGCGAAGGACGAGGCGGAACTGCTGACCGCGGTGGAGCGTTCGCGCTCAATGGCAAGTCGTGGCTTCGGCACCACCGAGGTCTATCTCGAGAAACTGATCGAACGGCCGCGCCATGTCGAATTCCAGATTCTCGGCGACCAGCATGGCGGCGCGATGCACCTGTTCGAGCGCGACTGCTCGACCCAGCGCCGCAATCAGAAAGTGATAGAAGAAGCGCCGGGGCCGGAGATCCCGCGCGACAAGGCGGTCGCCGTCGCCGACCAGATCGCCGGCATCATGCGCAGCATGGGTTACGACAACATCGGCACCGTCGAAATGCTGCTCGGCGCCGACGGTTCGTTCAACTTCCTTGAAATGAACACCCGGCTGCAGGTCGAGCATGGCGTCACCGAGGAAGTCACCGGCGTTGACCTGGTGCGTGCGCAGATCCGTTCCGCGGCTGGAGAAAAACTCGGAGATATCCTGCCGGGCCAAGCCGAAATCAAGGGCCATGCGATCCAGGCGCGGGTCTATGCCGAAGATCCAAAGAATTTTTTCCCGTCACCGGGCAAGCTGACGGTGTTCCGTCCGCCGGAGGGTGAGGGCATCCGCGTCGACACCGGTTATGCCGAAGGCCGCGACGTCACGCCGCATTACGATCCGATGATCGCCAAGGTCATCGTCCGCGCGACGACCCGCGAAGCGGCGATCGACAAACTGGTCGAGGCGCTGGGCGGATTCGACATCCAGGGCCTCAAGCACAACATCCCGGCCGTGGTGAACATCCTGCGTTCGCCGCAGTTCCGCGAGGGACGCGTGCATACCGGCATCATCGGCGAAGTAACCGGCAGAAAAATATGATTAAAAATCAAATAGATATTGTTATTTCCGCTGCCAAGGCCGCAGGCCGCGGCGCGCTCGAGGAAAGCGCCGGCAAGCAACTGCTGGCAACACATGGCATCCGCGTTCCGCAGTCGCGCGTGGCGAAAGGCGTCGCCGATGTCGAGGCGGTGATGAACGGCCTGCAGGTTCCGGTGGTGGTGAAAGTGATGTCGCCCGACATCCTGCACAAGAGCGATGCCGGCGGCGTGAAAATCAACCTGCGCAATGCCGCCGAAGTGAAAGCGGCGATTGAAGGCATGCTCACTGCGCCGAAAATCAGGAACGCGCGCATCGAAGGTTTCCTGGTCGAGGAGATGGTGCCCGCCGGACATGAGCTGGTGATCGGTGGTCTGCGCGATCCGCAGTTCGGCCCTCTGGTGATGGTCGGTCTCGGCGGCATCTTCGTCGAGATCCTCAAGGACGTGTCGTTCCGGCTGTGCCCGATCACGCGCATAGATGCCGAGGAGATGATTGCCGAGTTGAAAGGGGCTGCGATTTTGAAAGGCGCTCGCGGCACCAAGCCAGCGTCCATGGACTCCATCATCGATGTATTGCTGAAAGTGGGCGGAGAAAACGGTTTGCTGATGCAGCACGCCGCCGATATCAGCGAGGCCGACATCAATCCACTGATCGTGTCCGAGACCGCGGCGGTCGCCGTTGACGCGCGTTTCATTCTCGGCTGAGCATGGGATCAACCAACATGAATATCATTGAAGAATTCACCCCGCTGTTCGCACCGAAAACGGTTGCCGTCATCGGTGCTTCGACCAAGGGCAACGCCCTGCCAAACGTGTTCATCCGCCGTATCCGCGAGTTCGGGTTCAGCGGTGACATTTATCCGATCCATCCTGCCGCGGCTGAAATTGACGGCCTCACCGCTTACAAAACGCTGGCTGATACCCCCAAACCGGTGGATTACGCCTACATCGCCGTCTCCGGGGCGCAGATTCCCGGCATGCTGGCTGCGGCGAAAGGTCATGTGCGTTTTGCGCAGGTGATCTCCAGCGGTTTCGGCGAAGTCGACGAAGGGAAAAACCTGCAGGATGAACTGGCGGCGGCGGCACGTGAAGGCGGCATGCGCCTGATCGGCCCCAATTGCCTGGGCATCTACACGCCGCGCGGCCGCGTCACTTTCACAGAAATCGGGCCGAAGGAAGTCGGCAAGGTTGGTATCGTGTCGCAAAGCGGTGGACTGGGCACCGACATCATCCGCCGCGGCCTGGCACGCGGCCTGAAGTTTTCCGGGCTGGTGACCGTAGGCAATTGCGCCGATGTCACGCCGTCCGACCTGCTGGAGTTTTATTTTGCCGACGAAGCGACCCGGGTCATCGGCATGTACATCGAAACCGCCAAGGATGGCCGGCGGCTGTTCGACATCCTGCGCCGCGCGAAAGCATCGAAGCCGGTGGTGATCCTCAAGGGCGGGCGCACGCAGCAGGGACTCGCCGCGGCGGCTTCGCACACCGGCTCACTCGCCGGCGACGACCGCGTATGGGTGGCGCTGGCGCGCCAGACCGGCTGCATGCTGGTCGACACCCTTGATCAGTTCGTCGATACCCTGCTGATCTTCCAGTCGCTGATCCCGCGCCCGCAGCGGCCGACGAAAAATGTCGTATTGTTTGGCAACGGCGGCGGCACCAGCGTACTGGCCACTGACTACTACGCGCGGCTCGGACTCGATGTGACGCCTTTTGCGCAGGGGGTCATCGATGCGCTGGCGGAAATGAAGCTGCCCCCCGGCACCAGCATCACCAACCCGGTAGACTGCCCGGTGGGCACCTTGCAACAGGACGACGGGCGTGTTGCCGAAAAAATCCTCGATATCATCTACAGCCAGGGCAAACCAGAGGCATTGGTGATGCATCTGAACCTGTCGGCCTTTGTCGGTCGCACCAAGCCCGAAGTGCTCGACAACCTCGTCGCGGCGGCAATGCGGGTGCAGGAAAAGCACTCGGGCAAGTCGCATTTCATCCTGGTGCTGCGTTCCGATGGCGAGCCAGCTCTGGAAGCGCGTAAGCGCGAATTCCGCGACAAGGCGGTGGCGCTGGGCGTGCCGGTGTACGACGAAATGGCCAATGCCGGCCACCCGCTGGCGGCACTGGCGACGTTCGAACGGTTCAAGGCGGCGCGGGCCTGACCCCTTCGATGGCCTACCAGCATCAGTTTCGCGCAACAGCTTATCCGTTGCGCTTGTACAGCGGGAAAGACGCACTGGAAAACCTGCCGGCGGAACTGAAGCGCTGCAAGTCGCAGCGTGCGTTCGTCGTTTCCGGCCGCAGTGTGTCGCGCAAGACGAATCTGGTGGACCGAATCGAGAAAATCCTCGGTCCGGCCTATGCAGGTCGCTATGATGAAATCGAAAAGGACACCACGCTCGTTTCGGTGCAGGCAGCCTGCGCTGCGGCCCGCGCCGCGAACGCCGACCTGCTGATCGGAGTCGGCGCCGGCAGCGTGATCCAGGGCACGCGGGTGGTGGCCATACTCATGGCGGAAAAGGCGCCGGTCGATCAGCTCATCACGCAGTATCCGGACAACGCGCCGGCCATCAGCCCGAAGCTGCTGGCGCCGAAACTGCCGATCATCAATGTCGCCACGGCAGCGACGACTGCGCAGAATCGCGGCGGTTCGGCGGTGAAAGATCCGGGACGTCCGCACCGCATGGAATTCTTCGATCCGAAAACCCGCCCGGTTTCGCTGTTCTGGGACGAAGAGGCGCTGCTGACGGCTCCGCTGTCCCTAGCGCGAACCACAGGTACCTCGGTGCTGTGGCGGGCCATCATGAACCTCGGCGCGCCGCGCATGGGCCCGCTTTCGGAAGGCGACCGGTTGCAGGCTTTCCGTCTCGCGCGCGGCGCGTTGCTGCGCATGGGCGATCCGCTCGATGCGGGCGCGCGCATCGAGATGTGCGCTGCGGCCTTCTTGCAGAACCGCGATGCCGACGACGGCGGCGCTTTGACCGAAAAGCACTGGCCGGCGCGCGTGACCTACGCGCTGGCGACCGCGCTGTTCAACCTCCATGCCCATGTCGGGCAGGGAGAAGCCAATTCGGCGCTCACCGCGACGGTGATGCGTCGTTTCGGCATGCGCGATCCGGAAGCGATGGCACTGATCGCCGACGCCTTCGGCGTGACCGGCAGCGGCCCGGCCCATGAACGCGCAGCCGAGGCCGTTGAGCGCACGTTTGCCGATGCCGGGATGCCGGTGAAGCTGCGCGCACTCGATATTCCCCGCAACAGCCTCGCTGCCATCCTCGAAAATTCCCTGAAGAATTTCAACGCCGATCCGAAACGCGAATTCCTGCAAGAGCGGCCGGCGCTGATGGCGACCCTCGAAGCGGCCTGGTAGCGGAGGTACAAACCGCTGATCGTGCTGCACTCCGGATTCCGGCACGATTGCGCCCGGATATTTCAAAGCTGCAAAGTCAGGTAATCTGCAGCAATGAAATACGGTTACCTGCTGGCGTGCCTGTTGTGGAATCCTGCCCATGCCGGAACCGCACCGGACGGATTCTTGCGCCCGGTAATGGCCGCATATGAACAGCCGCAGGTGGAGATGTACGCCACCAGCTGGTGCCCGTATTGCCAGCAGGCGCGCAATTATTTTCGCCAGCAGGGCATACGTTACATCAAGTACGACATCGAAAAGGACGCTGCCGCGAGGCAGGCCTACAAGGCTTTTAGGGGACGGGGTATCCCGATCATTTTTGTCGGCAAACACCGCATGAACGGGTTCAGTGTGGCCGGACTCAACAAAATTTACCGCTAGCGCGGCTGAAATCCCGGGTGCTGCGGACCGAAACCGTTAAACCGGTGCCCTGGACCCGGGTTCTATGATAAAAATCCGGGATAGCGGAACCGCAGTCTTTGTGCAGGGGGGCCCAGACATGTTTGCGATCGTCAGCAAATCCGATGGTTTTCCGGTCAGCCGCAGCGCGGGGGAGGGTCAGGCCGACCTCGTTGTGACGTGGACTTCCGGCGACAAGGCCAAGGCCTTCCTGGCAGCCAAAGGCATCGAGGCCGATTATGCGGTTGTCGCGCTGACCGAAGACACCCTCAACAGCATGGCCAAGGCGCTGGGTTGCGATGCCGACGCCATTGCCTTCGACTCCTTCCCCGAGAAGTAGACCCGATTGCTGATGCGCCGGGCCAGGGCTTTGGGGCCCGCATTCCGGGCGCGTCCATCACCCCTCCGGAAAACCCGCAATGAAATACCTGGCCTGCCTGGGCATTCCGTTCCTGCTGCAATGCCTGGTGACGCTGATAGTCATCCAGGCTGCGCCCGGCGGCTCGTTTGTCGGCTTGGCCGCCATGCTGTTCTCGGGAGTGGGCATTCCATTGACCGCCATTTTCAATTTTGCGCTGATCAAGTCCTACCCCCGGCAGTCCTCATTCGCGCATTTCAGCCGCTCGTTCCAGATCGGCCTGATCCTGCCGGCGCTGGAGCTCGGGCTGCTGATTACGGCCACCAGCCTGGGCTGGTAGCGCCGCATGAGCGCAGGCCGGATCTGCCGGAATTTTTCATGAACCAGATGGGGCATACGGCATGTAAGGCGTGCGCAGCTCGGCTAGAATGCTGGCCACATTGACCGGGTGGGGATGACACTGATGGAAACATTGCAGGTCGGCATGAAACACACGGCCGAACGGGAGGTCGTCGAGGCGATGACCACGAAACGCGGCGACTATCGCGTGTTTTCCACCCCGTCGATGGTGCAGTTTTGCGAAGCCTCAGCCGGCGAACTGGTAGCGCCGCACCTGAAGCCGGGACAGGGGCAGGTCGGCATCGTCGTGACGATTCGCCACATGGGCGCGACGCCGATCGGCAAACGGGTGCGGGCCGAGGTGGAATTGACCGGCATGGACCGCCGCCGGCTAAGCTTCAGGATCAGGGTGTTTGATGATGTCGAACAGGTCGGCGAATGCGATCATGACCGTTTTATCGTCGATCTCGACAAGTATCAGGCCAAGCTGAAGAAAAAGATCGAAGGCTGAGCCGCGGTCGAATTCGCCGATCAGTTTCAATTTACCGGACCACCCATGAAAAGATTGATTGTTGCAGCCTTGCTCGCCGGTTTTACCCTGACCGCGCATGCCGATTTCACCAGGTATTTCGAGGACGATGAATTGATCGCGTATCTGGATCGCGAGTCGATCACCCGTTCGGGAAATGAAGCGCGGCTGTGGACCATCGACGATTACCACAAGCCGCAGGACGACATTCCCGGCAGGAAACCGCACCGCTCGATCAAGGTGCACTGGATTTTCGATTGTGCGAAGCGCATGAGCGACGTGCTGGTTGCGTTTTATTACGCAGAACCCATGGCCCGGGGTGAAGAGGTGCATGCCGGCGCCGCCGACCAGCGCAGCTGGGACAAGGTCGAGCCGGGCAGCGTCGGTGAACTTGCCTTCCGCGCCGCCTGTGCCGGGCCTGCCGTACAATCCCCGGCAAAGCCGGCCTCATGAATTAAGCGGTTGTTTTTATTGAAACAATTTATATTCTGGAGAGTCTTCCAGGAACGGGGTTGTTCATGGCGTGGATCATCAGCAAGTATTTTTTGACCGCAGCCGTAGTCGTGCTGGTTTCCGAGCTCGCGAAACGCAGTGACAGGCTAGGGGGTTTTGTCGCCGCGTTACCGATGGTGACGGTGCTGGCACTGATCTGGTTGCATATGGAAAACCAGCCCCAGGAAAAAATAGCCAATCACGCCTGGTACACGTTCTGGTACGTGCTCCCGACCCTGCCGATGTTTCTGGCATTTCCGGCATTGCTGACGCGTTTCGGATTCTGGCCGGCGCTGCTTGCCTGCGTATTCATCACCTTTTTCTGTTTCGGAATCTTCGCCTTTGCGCTGCGGCATTTCGGCGTTGAACTGGTCTGAGAAAAACCGGGACAAAGGAACAGGTCCGATCATGACTGTTGCCGGAAGTCACCGGGAATCCGAATGACCAAGACGACTATCGGGCTGGTCGTGCTGGACATGGCCGGCACCACGGTGCGCGACGCCGGGCAGGTGCCGCAGGCTTTTACGTCGGCACTGGCGGCGCACGGCGTGGCGGTGACCCCGCAGGCCATCAACAGCCTGCGCGGCGCGTCGAAACGCCTGGCCATCCTCAGTCTGTTGCCTGATGACGCGGATCGGGAAGCGCGTGCTGCACAGGTCTACACCACTTTCGTCGAACACCTCGCCCGGGCATTCGACGGCAGCGTCGAACCTGTACCCGGCGCGCCTGAGGCAATCGCCGCAATGCGTGCGGCAGGCGTACGTGTAGCGTTGAATACCGGCTTCGATCGTGAAACCACGAACCTGTTGCTGGATGCCCTGGGCTGGCGGCAAGGTGTGGTTGATGCGGTGGTTTGCGGCGACGAAGTCGCGCAGGGCCGCCCGGCGCCCTACATGATTTTCCGCTGCATGGAGGCGACCGGCATCACCGACGTGCGCAGCGTCGCCAATACCGGAGACACCGTGCTTGATCTGCAGGCCGCGCGCAATGCCGGCGTCGCGCTGAATATCGGGGTATTGTCCGGCGCACACGGCCGTGACCAGATGCAGGAGCAGCCGCATACCCATTTGCTGGACAGCGTCGCCGACCTGCCTGGATTGCTGCGGCGTCGCCAATAGCCGACAGCGGCTTTTTCTGCACGATTGTACGCCGCAGCGCTGCAGCGCCGTTAAAGGCTGGCGTGACGAGAACTTAGACCAGCGCTCCCGGACCAAATCCATCATGTACCGTTTTATTCGCCTGATCCTGCTGTCATCCCTGCTGCTGTCGTCGACCCCGGCTGTTGCGCTGGGCATGAACGTCATCGCCGCGCAACCGGTTGCGGCAGACGGCGCACGCCGCAAGACGCCGACAAAAACCGTGCGCGCCCCGTTCATCGTGACCTCCGCCGGGGCGGGGCAGACCGGCTATGTGCATTACTGGACCATTACGGCGCCTGATGGAGCGCAGGAAATGCAGGTCGGAATGGAACTCCCGGATCGGCGCATCGCCTGGTCCTTTCCCGGCGTGGGCGTCACCGTGGCGCCGTTCATTGCGGACGGCGAATACGATGCCAATGGCCAGCGCTACAAAGTGGTTCATCATTTTGGCGTGCGCCCGTACCGCAACGAAGCGGCAGTACAGCGCTTGCAGTCGGGTATTAGGCAGCGCCTGAAACCATGGCTGGGAACCGTGACGCCGTATTGCGAACTGAACGGCACTACGGCCGAGGTCTGCGTCAGCTGCTTCGGTTTCGTGGCACAGGTGCTTTATCCGGGCGCGACACGGCAGTTTGCGCGGTTTCCGCGCGACTTCCCGTTCACCGTCAGTGACGAATACCACACCACCGAAGACCTGCTGTTGTACCTGACCGGCCTGCATGCCTTGCCCGATGCGGCTGCCCGCAGGCGACGCATGGCCGCTCTTGGCGGACCGACCGTCCTGCAGGAAGAACTGGCGCGGCTGACCGCGAATTTGCCGGACCGCGCACCAACCCGCGTGGCGGGTGTCGGCCCTGTGTCGCGCAAACCGGCGGTGCGGGCGTCACCGAAACCGGCGCCGCGTCGTGCGCCGGCGGGTTGAAAAATACTAGAACTGTTCGTCGGGCCGCAGATAGCGCCATTGCCCGACCGGCAGGTCGCCGAGCATGATCTTGCCGATGCGCACTCGCTTGAGCCCGGTCACGACAAGCCCGACCAGTTCGCACATGCGCCGGATCTGGCGTTTTTTGCCTTGGCGCAGCACAAACCGCAGCTGATCGCTGTTCTGCCAGGAGACCTCTGCCGGACGCAAGGTTTCTCCGTCGAGACTCAATCCATGATTCAGCAGCGCGAGCCCCTCTCGCGACAGCTTGCCGGTCACGCGCACCAGATACTCTTTTTCCACTTTCGAGTTTTCGCCGATCAGCTGTTTGGCGATGCGGCCATCCTGCGTCAGTACCAGCAGGCCGGTGGAATCGATATCGAGACGTCCGGCGGGTGCCAGTCCGCGCAGATGGCGCGGGTCGAAGCGCGCCTCATCCCGCCTGCTTCGATGCTGGGTCCGGGAATTCACCAGCGTGACCGCCGGCTGATAGTTGTTTTCCGCCTGTCCGGAGACGTAACCGATGGGTTTGTGCAGCAGCACGGTGACCCGGGCCTGCTGCTGTTGTTTTGCCGCTGCGGTCAGCGTGATGGTCTGGGTCGGCCAGATGCGGGTGCCCAGTTCGGTGACCGGTACACCATCGACCAGCACCCAGCCGCGCTCGATGTAGACATCGGCTTCCCGTCGTGAACACAAACCCTGTTCCGACATCAGTTTTGAGAGCCGGATCTTTTCCATGGGGATAGCCGGTTTTTGCTGCAGCCCGTCAAATGCTGCAGCAAAACATGAAAATACAAGTATTTGTTTTCATTATATATTTTGCATTGCTGCAGATCAAAACGCAGCAAAAACCTTTGCTGCAGCTTGCACGGTCCGCTCGATTTCGGCGGTTCCGTGGGCGCTGGAGACGAAGCCTGCCTCGTAAGCCGACGGCGCCAGATAAACGCCCTCGGCAAGCATGGCGTGGAAAAAACGGTTGAAGGCTTCCTTGTCGCAGGACATGACCTCGGCGTATGACTGCGGCGGGGTCTCGCGGAAGTAGATGCCGAACATGCCCCCGATGTTGCGCGCAGAAAACGGAATGCGCCGAGCCTGGGCGGCTGCGGCCAGCCCGCTGCACAGTTGGTGGGCGCCGGCGTCGAGCCGGTCGTAGAAACCCGGTGCCTGGATCAGTTTCAGCGTGGCCAGTCCGGCGGCCACGGCCACCGGGTTGCCTGACAGCGTGCCGGCCTGGTAGACCGGCCCCAGCGGCGCGAGGCATTGCATGATGTCGCGGCGTCCGCCGAAGGCGCCCACCGGCATTCCGCCACCGATGACCTTGCCCAGCGTCGTCAAGTCGGGCTTGATGCCGTAGAGCGTTTGCGCGCCGCCCAAGGCAACGCGAAAGCCCGTCATCACTTCGTCGAATATCAGCACGGCGCCATGCTGCGTGCACAGCTGGCGCAACAACTGGAGAAAACCCGGCCGTGGCGCGACCAGATTCATGTTGCCGGCGACCGGTTCAACGATCACTGCGGCAATTTCATCGCCTTCGCGGGCAAATGCTGCTTCGAGCAGGGCCTCGTTGTTGTAGTCGAGCACCAGCGTATGCGCCGCGGTTTCTGCTGGCACGCCGGCGGAGGACGGCTGGCCGAAGGTCAATGCGCCTGAACCGGCCTTCACCAGCAGGGCGTCGGCATGGCCGTGGTAGCAGCCTTCGAACTTGATGATCTTGCTGCGACCGGTAAATCCGCGGGCCAGCCGAATCGCGCTCATGGTGGCTTCAGTGCCGGAACTGACCAGCCGCAACTGGTCCAGCGAGGGCACCAGTTTGCGCAGCATGTCCGCCATTTCCACTTCCGCTTCAGTAGGTGCGCCGAACGATAAACCGCGCACCGCCGCCTGTTGCACCGCCTTGACCACGTCGGGATGGGCGTGACCGCAGATCAGGGGTCCCCAGGAACCCACGTAGTCGATGTAGCTGCTGCCGTCGGCGTCCCATACCAGGGCGCCCTTGCCGCGCTGGAAGAACAGCGGAGTGCCGCCAACCGATTTGAATGCGCGTACCGGCGAGTTGACGCCGCCGGGGATGGTCAGCTGGGCGTGGTTGAACAGTTTCTGGCTTTTTTTCATGACTGCTCTGGGAACAAGGACTGGAAGGCGTGCGCCGCCTGCTCGATGTCTGGAGCCGAGAATACCGCGGAAATGACGGCTATGGCATCCGCCCCGGCGGCGATCAGTGCCGGCGCGTTGTCCAGGGTGATGCCGCCGATGGCGACTACTGGCACGTCGAAACTGGCTTTGGCGCGGGTCAGGAGATCGAGCGGCGGACGCACCGCGCCGGGTTTGACCGTAGACGGGAAAAAACTGCCGAAGGCGATGTGATCGGCGCCGGCGGCGACCGCCGCCTTTGCCAGATCGAGACGGTCGTAACACGAGCCGCCGAGCAGTCGCTCCGGTCCCAGCGCGGCGCGGGCTGTAGCCAGGGAGCCGTCATCGCCACCGAGATGGAGCCCGGAGGCGCCGGATTCGGCGACCAGCCCGGTGTGATCGTTGATGATCAGCGGTACACCGAAATCCGCGCACAGCGACTGCAGCATGCGCGCCTGCTCAATGCGCAACGCAGGCGATGCCGTTTTATTGCGGTACTGGACGATCCGGGCGCCGCCACGCAGCGCGGCCCGTACGCGGCGCTGCAGTTCATGGCTGTCATCGAGATCGGGCGTGATCGCGTAGAGCCCGGCGATCCGGGCTCTCACGTCTGCGTTTCGCCGCCGCCTTCGGGTGCATCGGCCGCGGCCTCGTCTTCGCGCGCCCAGAACAGGCGATCCGGAATGTGCTGGCCCATGCCGGGCCGGAAAGCAAGCTTCAGCGACTGCCAGGTGTATTCCTGGGCGTCGCGCGCGGCTTCCTGCATGTCGACACCGTTGGCGATGGTCGCCGCCAGCGCGGACGCCAGCGTGCAGCCGGAACCGTGATAGCTGCCGGGCAGGCGCGGCCAGGAATCGCTGCGTACCACGCCATCGCTGTTATAGAGCGTGTTGACGACCTCGCCGGTATTTTCGTGGGTGCCGGTGATCAGCACGTATTCGCAGCCGGAAGCCAGTATGCGCCGCGCGCATTCCGCGAGATCGGGGTTGTCGCCCTCGTTGCCGTCGTCGGCCAGTCGCCGCGCTTCGATGCTGTTCGGCGTGACGATGGTGGTCTGCGGGATCAGCAATTCGCGGATCGCCATCAGCATTTCTTCGGAGGCCAGTTCATCGCCGCGACCGGAGGCCAGCACTGGATCGAGGATCAGCGGAATCTCCGGATAATCGGAAACCACTTCGGCGACCGCTGCAACCGCCTCAAGGCTGCCCAGCACGCCGATCTTGAATGCGGCGACCGGCATGTCTTCGAGGATGCAACGCGCCTGGTCGGATACCCATTCGCCGTCGATGGGCTGGACTTCGTCCACACCCATGGTGTCCTGGATGGTGATGGCGGTGACCACCGATACCGGATGGCAGCCCATGCTGGCGAGCGTCATGATGTCCGCCTGCAGTCCGGCGCCGCCGGTCGGATCGGTGGCGGCGAAGACCATGACTATGGGCGGTGCGTCGGTCATCAGGATTGGGTGCGGGGGGTGGGATCGGCTAGAATGAGGCGGGAATTGTAGCTCATTTAACTCTGGCAAACCCTGATGACGACTGACGACTCGCAATACAAAAAATACATGTGTTTGATCTGTGGATACATCTACGACGAAGCGGCGGGAGTTCCCGACGAGGGTATCGCGCCGGGCACCAAATGGGAGGACGTTCCGATGAACTGGACCTGCCCGGAGTGCGGTGCACGCAAGGAAGATTTCGAGTTGGTGCAGATCTGACTGAACGCGGGAGATTCCGAGCATGAGACTGCTGCATACGATGATACGTGTCGGCGACCTGCAACGATCGATCGATTTTTACACTCAGGTGCTGGGCATGAGGCTGTTGCGCAAGACCGATTATCCGGGCGGGCGTTTTACCAATGCCTTCGTCGGTTATGACGAAGAGTCGCGTGTCGCGGTGCTGGAGCTGACCCACAACTGGGATACCAAATCCTATGACATGGGCAGCGGATTCGGCCATGTTGCGGTCGAGGTTGAGGATGCCTACAAAGCCTGCAATGAAGTCAGGAAACGTGGCGGCAAGGTGTCGCGCGAGCCGGGGCCGATGAAACATGGCACCACGGTGATTGCCTTCGTCGAAGATCCCGACGGATATAAAATCGAATTCGTGCAGCGCAAGGCCACGCCAGCCGCCTGACCGGCGTCCGGGAGGCGTTAGGCCGGCGCCGTCACCGCGTCGGCGATGCGCACGAAATCCGCCACCGACAGCTCCTGCGCCCGCGCGCCGGGGTTGATGCCGAGTTGCTCGAGTGCAGTAGCGGCAATGACCCCTTTCAGCGTGTTGCGCAGGGTCTTGCGCCGTTGCGCGAACGCCCGCGCCACCACGTTGCTGAACGCGGTCTCGTTAAGGGCGGGATGCGGCAAAGGCAAGAACGGTGTAAGACGCACCACGGCTGATTCCACCCGGGGTGCCGGGTCGAAGGATTCCGCCGGCACGTCAAACAGTTTTTCCATGTCGAAGCGGTACTGCAGCATGACCGAGAGGCGGCTGAATTCGGAATCGCCGGGTGCGGCCACCATGCGTTCGACCACTTCTCGCTGCAGCATCACGTGCACGTCGCGGATAATTCCGGTGAATTCGGCGAATCGGAACAGCAGCGGGGTCGAGATGTTGTAGGGCAGGTTGCCCACGATGCGCAGGGCTGCGCCCAATGCGGAGAAGTCGAAGCGAAGCACGTCGCCTTCGTGGATCTCCAGCCGTCCGGACGTTTCGTGATCGCGCAGTCGCGCAATCAGGTCGCGGTCGATTTCCACTACGTGCAGGCGCTGCAGGCGGGCCAGCAGCGGCGTTGTCAGCGCACCCAGTCCGGGGCCGATTTCGACCAGGTTGTCGTCAGGCTGCGGCGCAATGGCAGCGACGATGTTGTCGATCACTCCCTCGTCGACCAGAAAATTCTGGCCGAAACGTTTACGCGGGACATGATGCGCGGCGCCGCGGGCGTTCATGCCGCCGCGCCGCGCCGCGCGCCAAGCGCGAGTTCGGCGGCCAGTTCGATCGCCGCCACCAGACTGTCGGCCCGCGCCTTGCCGCTGCCGGCCAGTTCCAGCGCTGTACCGTGGTCCACCGAAGTGCGGATGATCGGCAAGCCCAGCGTGATGTTGATGCCTTCGCCGAAGCTGGCGTATTTGAGCACCGGCAATCCCTGGTCGTGGTACATCGCCAGCACGCAGTCGCACTGTCGCAGGCGTTCGGGCTGGAACAGGGTGTCGGCGGGCAGCGGTCCGGTGAGATCAAGGCCTTCGCCGCGCAGGCGTTCCAGCACCGGAATGATGACGTCGATTTCCTCGCGGCCGAGGTGTCCGGACTCCCCGGAATGCGGATTGAGGCCGGCGACAAGTATGCGCGGTCGCGCAATCGCAAAACGCTGGACCAGATCCGCATGAAGCACGCGCAGCGTCCGTTCCAGGCCGTCGCGGGTGATTGCGCCGGCGACGGCCTGCAGCGGCAGATGGGTGGTGGCAAGCGCGACACGCATGCCGCCCCCGGCCAGCATCATCACCACCTGCGGCGCACGTAAGCGTTCGGCGAGGAATTCGGTGTGGCCGGTGAACGCGATGCCCGCGTCGTTGATTACGCCCTTGTGTACCGGGGCTGTCGCCATTGCATCGAACAGGCCGTCGCGGCAGCCGTCGGCGGCGATTTCCAGGGTGCGCAAGACGTAGCGGCTGTTGGCCGGATCAAGCTGTCCTGCTTTTACGGTACTGACGAGCGGTACGTGCAGCACCGAATAGCGGCTGGTGTCTTCTGCCCCGGCATGGCGCGGGGCGTGGAAACCGGCGAGGCCTGTGGCGTACGCGCGTTCGTGCAGCAGGGTTTCGTCGGCAATGACCACGATTCGCGCCGGCAGGTGGCGGCCGGCGAGTGCGGCGCACAGATCGGGGCCGATTCCCGCGGGTTCACCCGCGGTAACAGCGATCAGAGGCGCTGCATTTCCGGTGGCGGGCAAGGGATAAGGATTCCTGATCCAGATTAACTCTTGTTTTCCAGCCGGCGTTCAACGTAGGCGCGATCGCGCAACTGGCGCACCCATTCCTGGTAGGCTTCGTCGGTCTTGCGTTCGCGAAGCACCTGGCGTGCATTCGCGCGCTGCCCTTCCTGGGTCATGTCCCGGGTGCGCCGTTCCAGCACCTGGATCAGGTGCCAGCCGAACGGGCTGCGTACTGGCTGGCTGATTTCCCCGGGCTTCAGCGCATCCATCGGCTTTTCGAATTCGGGAACCGTATCACCCGGCGACAGCCACCCAAGATCGCCGCCGCGGGATGCGCTGGTGTCTTCCGAGCGCGCCCGCGCCAGTTCTGC
>JBMTEY010000034.1:0-20888 GCA_049433545.1 Burkholderiales bacterium
CGCCTTCGACGACGTTGACGTTGACGATCACCGTGTCGCCGGTGACAAAATCCGGCGTCTTGCGACCCAGGCGCTTGATTTCTTCTTGCTCCAGCTGCTGTATTACGTTCATGTCCAGACTCCTTAAAACTTGTTGCGTGCGCCGTCATGGCGTCCGCGGTTAAGCCTTTCTGCTGCCTGCAGCCAGTTCCTGCCTGTACTCGTCAAGCAGCGCCTGTTCCTCGGCGGTCAGCTTGCGCCGTTCAATCAGATCCGGCCTGCGCAGCCACGTGCGTCCCAGCGCCTGCTTCAGCCGCCACCGCGCAATCGCGGCATGATTCCCTGACAGCAGCACCGCCGGCACTGCCGCACCCTCGTACACCTCCGGGCGCGTGTAATGCGGGCAATCCAGCAGTCCGTCGACGAATGAATCCTGACTCGCCGATTCGGCATCGCCCAGTGCCCCGGGCAATTGCCGCACTATGCAATCCATCACCACCATCGCGGCCAGTTCGCCGCCGCTCAGCACATAGTCGCCGATGGAAATCTCTTCGATCGACATCTGTTCGAGCACCCGCTCGTCGACACCCTCATAACGGCCGGCCAGCAGCACGATGCCCGCTTCCCGCGCCAGTTCCGCAACCGCCACATGATTCAGCGGCTTTCCCTGCGGCGTCAGGTGCACCAGCCTCGGCTGCACTACACCGGCACTGATCTGCCGCCGCCGGGCTGCCTGCAGAGCCTTGCCCGCCGGCTCCGCCATCATCACCATCCCGGGACCGCCGCCGTAAGGACGGTCATCCACCGTTCGATGCGCGTTAACCGCAAAATCCCGCGGATTCCATGCCACGAACTGGTACAAGCTCCGCTCACGAGCCCTGCCGGTGACACCAAGTTCCGTCACCGCGTCAAACATCTCGGGAAACAGCGTGACTACATCGAACTGCAGCATCAGTAGTCCGCATCCCAATCCACTTCGATGACACCGCCCGGAAGATCCACTTTCATGATCACCGGCCCGATGAACGGCAACAGCCGTTCGCGATCGCCATCCACCACCATCACATCATTCGCGCCGGTCTCGAACAGCCTGGAGACCGTGCCCAGCACCACTCCCGCGGCGTTGACCACCCTGAGCCCAATCAGGTCAGCCCAGTAATATTCACCCGCAACCGGTTCCGGAAACCCGCTTCGCGAAACCGCGATGCGTTGCCCCTGCAGCGCAGCGGCTCCGTCCCGCCCTTCGACTCCGCCCAGCTTTGCAACTACGGCCGAGCCGTGAACCTTCGCCGACTCGACAACCCGCTCCTGCCAATCGCCTTCCCTGCCAACCTGCCATGCCGAGTAGTCCAGCAAACCGTGCGGGGTACCGGTAAAGGGTTGTACCTTGATCCAGCCCTTGATCCCGTAGGGGGCGACTATGCGCCCCATCACCACCAGCTGCTCAGGCAGCTTTCTGCGCACCGGCCTGCTTGACGAGCCGGGTCACCGTGTCCGACAGCAAGGCGCCCTTGCTCTGCCAGAACGCAACGCGTTCACGATTGACACGCAGACGCTCGCTGCCCTCGGGCGCCTTGGGATTGTAGAATCCAATGCGCTCGATGAAGCGGCCGTCACGCGGGAATTGCGAGTCGGCAACCACTAGATTGAAGAACGGGCGCTTTTTTGCGCCCCCACGTGCCAAACGGATGACTACCATGAGGATTCCTGTCGACCGAAAGAGTCGAAAGGGCCGGATTTTACGCTAGTTTTTCTCCTGCACGCAACAAAAGCAGTGTCGCGCCGCATGGTCTGCATGAATCGACGGGACATTCCGATATTCATGCCAATTTATTGATTTTAAAGGATAATATATGCCTGACGCCAAACCCTCCCCCGCCGCACGCATCACGGCCGCGCTGCAAGCGCGTTACGGCGTTTCATACCCCGCCAACGATGCCCAGCCCGGAATCGCCGATCTGGCGCGAATCGCGGAGCACCGGTCCATCCGCCGTTATGCCCCAACCCCGGTGGCCCCGGAACTGCTGCGCCTGCTGTTCGCCTGCGCGCTGTCGGCGCCGAGCAAAAGCGACCTGCAGCAGGCTGACATCATCCATGTCTCCGATGCCGGCAAACGCGAACGCATCGTCGCCACCATGCCCGACATGAAATGGATAATGGACGCGCCGGTGTTCCTGGTGTTCTGCGGCAACAACCGGCGCATCCGCCACATCGGCGCCTGGCGCGGCAAACCCTTCGCCAACGAACACCTGGATCACTTTATGAATGCCGCGGTCGATTCCGGTATCGTGATGATGAATTTCATCCGTGCCGCCGAAGCCGCGGGCCTCGGCACCTGTCCGATCAGCGCGATCCGCAACGCGGCCGCCGCAAACAGCCGCGAACTCGGGCTGCCCGAGGGCGTGTTTCCGGTCGCGGGTCTTTGCGTGGGTTACCCGGCGACTCCGGGGCACATCAGTCCGCGCCTGCCGCTGGAAGTCACTGTGCATACCGACCGCTACGACGAATCCCGGCTGCGCGAGCATGTTGATGCCTATGACCGCAGGCGGCATGCGCACCATGCATACGCAAAGCAGCGCCGCGTGGCGCAGTTCGGCGAGTCGGAATTCTACGGCTGGTCGGAAGACAAGGCGCGGCAGTACGCCGCACCTGAACGCGCTGATTTCGGGGACTACATCCGCAGCCAGGGATTCAGCCTGAAATAACCGGGCGGCGCCGTTCAGCGCATGCCCGGAAACATGCCTTTCATGTTGCGCATCATCTTCGCCATGCCGCCCTTGGCCACCATTTTCATCATCTTCTGCGTCTGCTCGAACTGGCTGAGCAGGCGGTTGACCTCCTGCACGCTGACGCCGGCGCCCGCAGCAATGCGTCGCTTGCGCGAAGCCTTGATCAGCTCCGGTTTCGCGCGCTCGTAAGGCGTCATCGAGTTGATGATGCCTTCGAGCCTGCGGATGGCCTTGTCGTCCATCTGCGGCGCCGCCTGCGCGGCCTGCGCGAATTGCGCCGGCAGCTTGTCCATCAGCGCCCCCACGCCGCCCATCTTGCGCATCTGCGCCACCTGCTGCTTGAAGTCCTCCAGGTCGAATCCCTTCCCACTCTTGACCTTGCGTGCGAGTTTTTCGGCTTCCGCGTGATCCACCGACTTCTGCACGTCCTCGATCAGCGACAGCACGTCGCCCATGCCGAGTATGCGCGACGCCATGCGGTCGGGATGGAAGGCTTCGAGGCCGGACAGTTTTTCGCCGACACCAGCGAACTTGACCGGCTTCCCGGTGACATGCCGCACCGACAGTGCCGCACCGCCGCGAGCATCGCCGTCTAGCTTGGTCAATATCACCCCGGTCAGCGGCAATGCCTCGCCGAACGCCTTGGCAACGTTGACCGCATCCTGTCCCTGCATGGCGTCGACCACGAACAGCGTTTCCACCGGATTCAGAGCCGCGTGCAGCGTGCGTATTTCCTGCATCATGGCTTCGTCGATCGCCAGCCGGCCGGCGGTATCGACGATCAGCACGTCGTGGAAATGCGTGCGCGCATGATGCAGCGCCGACCGCGCAATTGCAGCCGGGTCGGTTTCCGCTGGCGCCCCATAAAAATCGGCATCGACCTGCGTAGAGAGCACCTTCAACTGCTCGATCGCCGCCGGGCGGTAGACGTCGCAACTTGCGAGCAGCACTTTCTTGCGCTGTTCGGTGCGCAGCCAGCCCGCCAGCTTGCCTGCGGTCGTGGTTTTGCCGGCCCCCTGCAGGCCGGCCAGAAGGATGACCGCGGGTGGCTGTGCGGCAAGGTTCAGAGATTCGCTGCGCTCGCCCATCAGCGCAACGAGTTCGCGATGCACTACGCCGACCAGCGCCTGGCCCGGGGTCAGGCTGCCGATGACTTCCTGGCCCACAGCCTTCTCGCGCACCCGGTCGATGAATTCACGCACCACCGGCAGCGCGACGTCGGCCTCAAGCAGCGCGACTCGCACTTCGCGCAACGCATCCTGGATGTTGCTTTCGGTCAGGCGCGCTTCACCGCGCAGCGTCTTGACGACACGCGACAGCCGTCCGGTAAGGTTCTCAAACATGGGGGATGTGTTCGGGTAAACTTGAAAGATGCAGGACATTTTACCGTATCTCATCAGCGCGCTTCTCTACGCAGTGATGGCGGTCTACTTCTGGCGGCTGCACTGGTCGGCAACGGCGCACCCGCCAGTCACTGCGCGATTCACTGTGGATCGCCTTGGGGTGCTGATCGCACTCGGCGTGCACGCCGCCGTGCTCTTCGGCGCGATGTTTTCCGGCAACACGATGCGCATCGGTGTCGGCGACGCCATTTCCGCAATCCTGTGGCTGACAGTGCTGATTTACTGGATGGGCAGCCTGTTCTACCGCCTGGAGGGACTGCAGGCGCTGATCATGCCGGCCGCGGCGCTCGCAACCCTGCTGCCGGCACTGTTTCCCGCTGCACGACCGCTGCCGAATACCGAACTGATCGCCTTCAAACTGCATCTGGTGATTTCGATGCTCGCCTACAGCCTGTTCACGATCGCTTCGCTGCACGTGCTGCTAATGGCCATGCTGGAGCGGCGGCTGCACCAGGGCGTGCTGCCCGCCGGACTGCAGAAACTGCCTCCCCTGCTGACCATGGAAACGCTGCTGTTCCGCATCATCTGGGCAGGGTTTGCGATGCTTACTCTGACGCTGGCCAGCGGGGTGCTGTTTTCCGAGGAGCTGTTCGGCAAGGCCGCCCGGCTAAATCACAAGACCATTTTCGGTTTCGTTTCCTGGCTGGTGTTCGGAGCCCTCTTGTTTGGCCGCCATTTTCACGGCTGGCGCGGACGCGTCGCCGTGCGCTGGACGCTTGCCGGTTTTCTGTTGCTGGTATTGGCTTATCTCGGCAGCAAGTTCGTGCTCGAAGTGCTGCTCGGCCGCGGCTGAGCCGGGCCGCGCCGCAAACACCATCGTACCGCCGCAGCCCTGAGGTGCCTATATGGAAGTACTGATACTCGTCTTCTTGATTCTGCTCAACGGCGCATTCGCCATGTCCGAAGTCGCGCTGCTGACCGCGCGGCAGTCCAAGCTCGCAACCCTTGCGCAAAGGGGCGACAAGCTCGCCGCCGCCGCTGTCAAACTGAGCGCGGAACCGACGCGGTTCCTGTCAACGGTGCAGATCGGGATCACTTCGATCGGCCTGCTCAACGGCATCGTCGGCGAAGCCATACTCGCCGAGCCTTTCGCGGCATGGCTGCGGTCGCAGGGCATGGAAATCAAGCTCAGCAACATCATCGCCACTGCGGTCGTCGTCGTGGGCGTCACTTATTTTTCCATCGTCGTCGGCGAAATCGTGCCCAAGCGGCTTGGCCAGCACAGCGCGGAAAACATTTCGCGTTTCGTGTCATGGCCCATGCGCGGCCTGGCTTTCATCACCGCGCCTTTTGTCCAGCTGCTCACGGTTTCCACCGATGCGGTGCTGCGCGTGGCGCTGAAGGCCCTGCGGATGCAGCCGGCCGATTCGGCCGCACAGCCGCTGTCCATCGACGAGATCCGCACGATCGTGCTCGAATCATCAAACGTTTTGCCGAAAAAGCACGCTTCGGTATTGCTCAACCTGCTGGAGATCGGGGCAAGCACCGTCGACGACATCATGGTGCCGCGCAACCAGATCGAAGGCGTCGACATCGACCTGCCGATCGAGGACCTGGCGCAACAACTGTCCACGGCGCACCACCGCCGGGTCGTGGTTTACCAGGACCAGCTCGACAACGTGATCGGCACCTTGCGCGTGCGGCACGTGCTGACACTGATCCAGCGCGAAGAGCTGACCCGGGAAAGCCTGCAGGACCTGGTGCGGGAACCCTATTTCGTTCCGTCCGCCACGCCGCTGCTGTCGCAGATCCAGAACTTCCAGGAACACGAGGACCGCGTCAGCCTGGTGGTGGACGAATACGGCGAGATCATGGGGCTGGTCACCCTCGAGGATATCCTCGAGGAGATCATCGGCGAGTTCACCACGCAGTCGCCACTGACTGCGCGCGGACTGCACCGGCAGCCGGACGGCAGCTACGTGGTCGAAGGCAGCATCCTGCTGCGCGAACTCAACCGCAAGCTCGGCTTCAGTTTTCCGCTTGACGGGCCGAAAACCCTGAACGGGCTGATACTCGAGCATCTGCAGGACATCCCGGAACCGAATACCAGCGTGCGGATTGCTGGCCATCCGCTGGAAATCGTCCAGACCCAGGACAGGGTGATCAAAAGCGTCAGGGTGCTGGCCCCCTGAGCCGGCCACAGGCCCGCCACAAGCCGTGGAATGCAGCCTTTACAAAGGCCCGCAGGAAAGGCATCATTCCCCGATGACCAATCGTAACTTATTGGTTCATTGAGAGATTTTGGAGGCCCGAATGGCTACCGCTGCCGCACGGAAAGAGAAAATCGCCGAGTTTACATTCCGCTGGGTCGGCCAGGACCGCGCCGGAAAAACCGTACGCGGGGAAATGCAGGCCACCGGCGAAGCCCAGGTCAATGCAACCCTGCGACGCCAGGGCATCAAGATCGTCGAGGTCAAGAAGCAGCGCATCGAAAGGGGCGGCTCCGTAACCGAAAAAGACATCACGCTGTTCACCCGCCAGCTGGCAACGATGATGAAATCCGGCGTGCCGCTGCTGCAGGCGTTCGACATCGTCGGCAAGGGCCACAGCAATCCCGCGGTCGCGCGGCTGCTGATGACCATCAAGTCCGACGTCGAGACCGGGATGAACCTGAAACAGGCCTTCGAAAAACATCCCCTGCATTTTGATCCCCTGTTCTGCAACCTGGTAGGGGCCGGCGAGGCCGCCGGTATCCTGGAAAGCCTGCTCGACCGCCTGGCGACGTACAAGGAAAAAATCCTCGGCATCAAGAGCAAGATCAAGTCCGCGCTCTTTTATCCGATCGCGATCATCGTGGTTGCCGTTGTCATCACCGCAATCATCATGATTTTCGTGATCCCTGCCTTCAAGGAAGTATTCAAGAGTTTCGGCGCGGAACTGCCGACACCCACGCTGATCGTGATGGCTATGTCCGACTTCGTGGTCCAGAACTGGTTTTTCCTGTTCGGCGGCGCCGGTGCCGCGATCTACGCATTCTTCTGGACCTGGAAACGCTCGACAAAAATGCAGATATTCATGGACCGGCTGATCCTCCGCGTCCCGGTGTTCGGCGACCTGATCCGCAAGTCATCCATTGCACGCTGGACGCGGACGCTGGCCACGATGTTCGCCGCCGGCGTGCCGCTGGTCGAGGCGCTGAGTTCGGTGGCCGGCGCCGCCGGCAACTACGAATACTACGTCGCCACAAAAAAAATCCAGAGCGAGGTTTCAACCGGCGCCAGCCTGACCTCGTCGATGCAGGGCGCCGACGTTTTCCCGAGCATGGTGATCCAGATGACCATGATCGGCGAAGAGGCCGGTTCGCTGGACGCCATGCTGGGCAAGGTTGCCGACTTTTTCGAGGCCGAGGTTGATGATGCCGTCGAGGCATTGTCCAGCCTGATGGAGCCTATGATCATGGTGGTGCTGGGCACGCTGATCGGCGGCATGGTGATTGCCATGTACCTGCCGATCTTCAAACTGGGATCCACCGTATAACCGTGATGGCGCGCTCGCGCGCCATCACCCGCCCGGCGTGCATTGCAGCAGCCGCATGCCGCAATGTATCCCCAAATTCCGGACGCCGGCTCCAACCATGATCAGCGTATTGTCCAATCCGCCCGTATTTGCCGCCTGTGCCGCACTGCTCGGCCTGTGCATCGGCAGCTTCCTCAATGTCGTCATCCACCGCCTGCCGAAGATGATGGAACGGCAATGGCGCGCCGAGTGCGCCGAACTGGCGGGACAGGAGCCGCAGGCGCACGAGCGCTACAACCTGGTCGTGCCCCGCTCGGCCTGCCCCGCCTGCGGTCACCGGATTTCAGCACTGGAAAACATACCTGTCGCCAGCTGGCTTGCGCTGCGCGGCAAATGTTCCGGCTGCGGCGCCGCCATTTCGCCGCGATACCCGGCAGTGGAAATCCTCACCGGCGTCCTCTCGGGTTACGTGGCCTGGCATTTCGGCTATGGCTGGGCCGCTGCCGGCGCACTGCTGTTTACATGGTCAATGATCGCGCTGACCTTCATCGACCTGGATACCTTCTACCTGCCCGACAGCATCACCTTGCCGCTGCTGTGGCTGGGGCTGCTTTTCAACATCAACAACACTTATGCTCCGCTGCACTCCGCCGTGATCGGCGCCGCCGCGGGCTATCTCTCGCTGTGGAGCGTGTACTGGATATTCAAGTGGGCCACCGGCAAGGAGGGAATGGGCTACGGCGACTTCAAGCTGCTGGCCGCCATCGGCGCCTGGCTGGGCTGGCAGATGCTGCCGCTGACCATCCTGCTGTCTTCGCTGGTCGGCGCCGTCATCGGCGTCGCCATGATCGTCTTCGCGGGACGCGGGCGCAGCATCCCGATCCCCTTCGGCCCCTACCTTGCCATCGCCGGCATGATCGCGCTGCTCCACGGACCAGGGCTGACCCGGGCCTATCTCGGCCCGCTCTGAGCATGCCGTACTGCATAGGCCTTACCGGCGGCATCGGTTCGGGCAAATCCCGCGCGGCAGCGATGTTCGGCGAGCTGGGCGCAGACGTCATCGACACCGATGCAATCGCGCACGAACTCACGCAAGCCGGCGGACCCGCGATGCCGGCCATCACCGCTGCCTTCGGACCTGCAGTGGTCGCGGACAGCGGCGGCCTCGATCGTGCCGCGATGCGAGAACTGGTGTTTGCAGATCCCGCGAGCCGCGCCCGCCTGGAAGGCATACTGCATCCGCTGATCGGCGGTGTAACCCGCGACCGGGTCGCCGGATCAACGGCACCCTACGTGCTGCTGGTGGTACCGCTGCTTCTGGAAAAAGGCGGCTTCCGTGATCTTGTCCGGCGGGTGCTGGTCGTCGACTGCGAAGAATCGCTGCAGATCGACCGGACCAAGCTGCGCAGCGGATTAACCGAGGCCGCGGTCAAGGCCATCATGGCCGCACAGATACCGCGGCAGCAGCGGCTGGAAGCCGCCGACGACATCATCCACAATGACGGCAACGTTGCGCAGTTGCGCAGCCAGGTTGCCGTGCTGCATCAGCAATATCTTGAGCGGGCGCGCACGGATGCAGGCTGAAACGGCCCGCCTGACACGGCTTAAGCCTTTATTTTTTCTGGTTTTTGTCCGATACTCCCGCAACTGCATCCCAACCCTACTCCATCGGGCGTCCCGGCCGTGATTGTTTACGAGCATCCCCTGAGCGAGCGCGTGCGGACACTGCTGCGCCTGGAGCACCTTTTTGACCGCATCGACTACTTCCAGGGCAAAAACGACGGCCAGGAACACCATGTCGCATTGCTGCTGATCTTCGAAATCCTCGAGGTCGCCAGCCGCGCCGACCTGAAGTCCGACCTGCTGCAGGAACTCGAACGCCAGAAACAGACGCTGGAAGCGCTGCGCGACAATCCCGACATCTCGGAAGAAGCGCTGGACAACGTTTTGTGGCAGATCGACCAGGCTTACGCCCGTCTCTACCAGGCTTCGGGCAAGGTCGGCCAGGAATTGCGTGAAAACGAATGGCTGATGAGCATTAAGCAGCGCACCGGCATCCCGGGGGGCGTCTGCGAATTCGACCTGCCGTCCTACCACTACTGGCTGCAGCAATCACCCGATCAGCGGCGACACGACCTGCAGCAGTGGCTGGCGCCGTTCATGCCCACGCGCGATGCGATCAGCATCGTGCTGCGGCTACTGCGCGAAAGCGGCAAGACCACCACCCAGACCGCGCACCAGGGCGTCTACCAGCAGATGATGGCCGGACGCCTGGCGCAGATGCTGCGCATCCGGCTCTCCGGCGACTATTCCTGCATACCCGAGATCAGCGCCAACAAGTACGCGTTGAACATCCGCTTCACGACTCAGGAAGGCATACAGCGCCCCAAGGCTGCGGATACCGATGTCGACTTCGAACTGACTTTCTGCAATCTCTGAGCCATGAAAGCAAAGCTGGTGGCGTGTCCTCAGTGCGGCACGGGCATTGAGTGGACCCCGGAAAACCGTTATCGGCCGTTCTGTTCCGAACGCTGCAAAATGATTGATCTGGGGGCTTGGGCGACGGAACGTTACCGTGTTCCCGTCACCGAAACGGACGATACCGAAGTTCCGGACGAAAACCCCGAAGACGATCGTCCGCGGCCGAACTAGCCGGCAGAAGCAAACGCGGGGCGACTGCTAGCCGCGCCAGGCCCCGCGCACCATGGCGATGCCGTGGGCGCCGCAACCCAGCGCCCTCTCCAGGTCGGTGACCGCCAAACCGCCCAGCGCATACAGCGGAATTCTTGCCGCAGCCGCAAGGCTGCGGAATCCACCCCAGCCCAGCAGGACTGCGCCTGGATGCGTCGGTGTCGCGCAAACAGGGCCCGCGACGGCAAAATCAACACCCAGCGCTTCCGCCCTGGCGATCTCGGCTGCGTTGTGGCAAGACGCGGCAACCAGCGGCAACGCGGGCCGCACCTGCGCTGCCAACAGCTGACGGGCCTTCAGATGCACGCCGTCGGCGCCGACCCTGGCAGCCAGGCCGGCATCCCCGTTGATCATGACTTTTGCGCCACATCTGTGGGCACGCTCGACCACGGCCTTGGCAAATTCCTCCAGCGCGGCCGGTGGCCAGTCGCCGGCGCGGACCTGCAGCAGTTTCAGGCCGCGACCCAGCGCGGCTTCGATACGGGCAAGCGCCTGCCCGCGTTCGGCGGCGGGAAAACCGGTAATGCCGTAAATCTCCGGCAACGCCAGCGCCGCGAACACCGGTCCGTTGGCGGGAAGCACCGGTGCGACATCGATTGCCGCAAGCCGCTGCCAGGAGAACGCCTGCGCCTCACGCCCATGCACCTCGCCGCGCCAGGCACGCACGCGAAAAAAATGCAGGCGGACGTCGGCATGCTCATAATCGAAGTCGCGGGTGATCCAGGGATAAGCAGTGACGACATCGATCCCGAGTTCTTCATGGAGTTCGCGCGACAGTGCCGCCGCCGGGGTTTCGCCATCCTCCACCTTGCCGCCGGGAAATTCCCAGTATCCGGCGTAGACCTTGCCCGCGGGCCGCTGTGCCAGCAGGAACCTGCCGTCCGCCTGCTGGATTACCGCCGCTACAACATCGATGCGCCGGCGACCGGCGGCCGATGCAGCCATGCCGGTTACTTGCGGCGCGCGAGACGGGTGCGGCCCGCCCAGTCGCGCGCAAACTGCCAGGCAACGCGGCCGCTGCGCGATCCGCGCAGGAGAGCCCACTGCAGTGCGGCGTGTTCAACCTCGGCGCCTTTCCCGCCAGTCACCTTGAAATGCTCCAGCCAAACCCTCACGATGCGCAGGTATTCATCCTGGTCAAAAGGATAAAAAGACACCCACAGGCCGAAACGTTCGGACAGCGAAACTTTTTCCTCGCTGGTCTCTCCGGGATGGATTTCCTCGCCGACATGCTGGAACTCGAGGTTCTCGTGCATGAACTCGGGCATCAGGTGACGGCGATTGGAAGTGGCGTATATCAGGCAGTTTTCGGATGCAGCCGCCACCGAACCGTCGAGCACGACTTTCAGCGCCTTGTAGCCGGGTTCATCGGCTTCGAACGACAGGTCGTCGCAGTAAAGAATGAAGCGCTCGGGACGCGCATGGATCAGTTCGACGATGTCGGGCAGGTCCGTGAGATCGCGCTTTTCGACCTCGATCAGGCGCAGCCCCCGCGTCGCGTACTTGTTGAGCAGCGCCTTGATCAGCGAGGATTTCCCGGTGCCGCGGGCGCCGGTCAGCAACACGTTGTTAGCAGGCAGCCCGTCGACGAATTGCCGGGTATTGCGTTCGACCCGCTCCTTCTGTTCGTCGATGCCGCACAAATCGCGCAGGTCGATGCGATGCACCTGGTGTATCGGTTCCAGTGCTGCCTGCGCACCCTTTTTGCGCCAGCGAAATGCGATCGACGCCTTCCATTCCGTCGGCGCGGCGCTTGCGGGCAGCAATTGTTCCAGCCGCGCCAGCAGTACCTCGGCACGCGCCATCAGGGTTTCCGCAGCGGGCTGGGGTTTCTTCATAAATATATGATTATATTGATATTTTTAACTTCTGTAGTCGGCATTTATGCTGACATAGTCGTGCGACAGATCGCAGGTCCACACCACCGCCGAAGCGCGCCCCCGGTTCAGCACCACGCGCACGGTGATTTCCGCCTGCTGCATCACGCGCTGGCCGTCGGCTTCCTGATAATCGGGATGGCGTCCGCCATGCTGCGCCACCAGCACGTCGTCGAGGTAGAGTTCGATGCCATCGACCTCCAGGTCGGCAATGCCTGCATAACCGATGGCAGCGAGTATGCGCCCCAGGTTGGGGTCGGAGGCGAAAAACGCCGTTTTGATCAGGGGTGAATGGGCGATGGCATAAGCCACCTTGCGGCACTCATCCTCGCTGCGGCCCGCCTCGACCCTGACGGTGATGAACTTGGTGGCGCCCTCGCCGTCGCGCACGATGGCCTGCGCCAGCGTGGTCGCCACCGCAGTGACGGCGTCGCGGAAGGCCAGGTATTCCGCGCTCTTCGCATCGGTGATCTCGGACATCGCCGCCTTGCCGGTTGCCATCAGCATGAAACTGTCGTTCGTCGAAGTGTCGCCGTCCACCGTAATGCAATTGAACGAGTGTTGCGCGGCATGGCTCACGGCGGCCTTGATCAGCGGCTGGCTGATGCGCGCGTCTGTGGCCATGAAGCCGAGCATGGTGGCCATGCCCGGATGTATCATGCCCGCGCCCTTGGCCATGCCGGTGACCGTGATCGTCGCCTCGCCGATGCGGAACTGCCGCGAAGCGGCTTTCGGCACGGTGTCCGTGGTCATGATCGCCTCGGCCGCATCCGCCCATGCTTCGGCCTGGAGCGCGGCTGCGCATGCAGGCAGGCCCGCCACGATACGCTCCACGGGCAACGGTTCCATGATTACGCCGGTCGAGAACGGCAGCACCTGTGTGGGCGTACAGCCCAGCAGTCGCGCAACCTCGGCGCAGGTCTGGCGCGCCCGCGCCAGGCCCTCCTTGCCGGTGCCGGCGTTGGCCACGCCGGTGTTGATGACCAGCGCCCTGACACCCTGCTCCGGATCATTCATGGACAGATGCTGCCGCGCCACCACTACCGGCGCTGCACAGAACCGGTTCTGGGTAAATACGCCGGCGACGCGCGCGCCCGCATCAAGCACGATCAGCAAAAGGTCTTTACGACCGGATTTGCGCACACCCGCCTGCGCGATGCCCAGCCTCACCCCGGGCACGGGAAGCAGCGAGCGCGGATCCGGCGGATTGAGGTTGACTGGCATGGGCTCAGGTCAGTTTGCCATGGCACTGCTTGTATTTTTTCCCCGATCCGCACGGACAGGGATCGTTGCGGCCGACCTTCTGGCCGCCGCGCACGAACGGCTGCGCTTTTTCCGCATCATCCGGTGCGCCGGAAAAATCCTCGTCGGCCGCCCCGGGGGAATCATCGACAGGACTGTCCGGCGCTTCGGCATGCTGGTACTGGATGTTCTGCAGGGCTTCGTGCTCCTCGGCCGCACGCAGTTCCTCGGCACTGCGGATCTGCACCGTCATCAATATGCGCGTTACGTCGGTCTTCACCATGTCGAGCAGCAGCGAAAACAGCTCGAAGGCCTCGCGCTTGTACTCCTGCGTCGGATTTTTCTGCGCATAACCGCGCAGATGTATGCCCTGGCGCAGCTGGTCCAGCGCCGCCAGATGCTCACGCCAGTGCGAATCGACGCTTTGCAGCATGATGGCGCGTTCGTACTGGCGCATGGCCGCGGGATCCACCGCGGCGGTCTTTTCGGCGTAACGCGCATGCGCAGCTTCGACGATACGCTGCAGCAGCGCCTCTTCCTCGAGATGGGTATTGTCCTTCAGCCATTGGCTGATCGGCAGATCCAGGGTGAGTTCGCCGCGCAACACCGCTTCCAGTCCCTCCACCTGCCACTGTTCTTCCAGGCTGCCCGGCGGGATGTACTGCACGAAATGGCTGCGAATGACATCGGCGCGCATCGCCGCGATGGTGGCCGACACGTCCGAACTGTCGAGCAGTTCATTGCGCTGCTGGTAGATCACCTTGCGCTGGTCGTTGGCGACGTCGTCATACTCCAGCAGGTGCTTGCGCATGTCGAAGTTTTTCGCTTCGACCTTGCGCTGCGCATTCTCGATGGAACGCGTCACCCAGGGATGCTCGATCGCTTCGCCATCGGGCATCTTCAGGCGCTCCATGATCGCGGCAACCCGGTCCGATGCGAATATCCGCAGCAGCGAATCATCGAGCGCGAGGTAGAACCGGCTGGACCCCGGGTCGCCCTGGCGGCCGGAACGTCCGCGCAACTGGTTGTCGATCCGCCGCGATTCATGCCGCTCGGTGCCGACGATATGCAGCCCGCCGGCCTTGACCACCTCCTCATGGCGCCTCTGCCACTCCTCGCGGAGTTCAGCAACGCGTTTCTCGCGGGCGGCCTGGTCCTGCGACTCGTCGGCCAGGACACGGTTGATCTCCGGCTCGGGGTTGCCGCCGAGAACGATATCCGTGCCGCGTCCCGCCATGTTGGTGGCGATGGTGATGACTTTCGGACGGCCGGCCTGGATCACGATCTCGGCTTCGCGCGCGTGCTGCTTGGCGTTGAGCACGTTATGCGCCAACCCGGCCTTCTGCAGCACCCCGGAAATGTACTCGGAGTTTTCGATCGAGGTCGTGCCCACCAGCACCGGTTGCCCGCGCTCGTGGCAATCCCGGATGTCCTTGATGATGGCGTCGTATTTCTCGCGGCTGGTTCGGAAAACCTGATCCATGCGGTCATCGCGGATCATCGGGTGGTGCGTAGGAATCACCACGGTTTCAAGACCGTAGATCTGCTGGAACTCGTAGGCTTCCGTATCCGCAGTGCCGGTCATTCCGGAGAGTTTTCCGTACATCCGGAAATAGTTCTGGAAGGTGATCGTGGCCAGCGTCTGGTTCTCTTTCTGGATCTCCACGCCTTCCTTGGCCTCGATCGCCTGGTGCAGCCCGTCCGACCAGCGCCGTCCCGGCATCAGGCGCCCGGTGAATTCGTCGACGATGATGATTTCGTTGTTCTGCACCACGTACTGCTGGTCGCGGAGAAACAGGCTGTGCGCACGCAATGCCGCATTCAGGTGATGCATCAGCCCGATGTTGGCCGCGTCATACAGACTGCCGCCTTCCGGCAGCAGCCCCGCCTGGGCCAACAGGGTCTCGGCGTGTTCGTGCCCCTCTTCGGACAGGATGACCTGGTGGCCCTTTTCGTCCACCCAGTAATCACCCGCACCTTTTTCTTCCTTCTGCCGGGTGAGTTTCGGAGCGACGGCATTCATCCGCACGTAAAGATCGGTGGTGTCCTCGGCCTGTCCCGAGATGATCAAGGGCGTGCGCGCCTCGTCGATCAGGATTGAATCCACCTCGTCGACGATCGCGAACGCCAGACCCCGCTGCACTTTCTCCGACAACTCGTAGACCATGTTGTCGCGCAGGTAATCGAAACCGAACTCGTTGTTTGTGCCGTAGGTGATGTCGGCACGGTAGGCCTGCTGCTTCAGGTCGTGCTCCATCTGCGACAGGTTAACGCCGACGGTAAGTCCGAGGAAACGGTAGATGCGCCCCATCCAGTCGGCGTCGCGCTGCGCCAGGTAATCGTTCACGGTCACGATATGCACGCCGGTCTCGGCCAGCGCATTCAGGTATGCCGGCAACGTGGCCACCAGCGTCTTGCCTTCACCCGTGCGCATTTCGGCGATCTTGCCGTTATGCAGCGCGATGCCGCCGACCAGCTGGACGTCGAAATGGCGCATGCCCAGCACGCGTTTGCCGGCCTCGCGCACCACCGCGAAGGCCTCCGGCAGCAGTTCGTCGAGCACAGCGCGGCGCAGCCGCTCGGCGTCAGGCGGCGGGCTGCCTGCCGGCGCATCGGCGGCGGCCCCGGAACCGGCGAGTCGCGCGCGGATCCGGTCGCGAAACTCGGCGGTCTTGGCGCGCAACTGCTCGTCGGACAGGGCCGCGACCTGGGGCTCGAGTGCATTGATCGCGCGCACCGTGCGACGGTATTGCTTGAGCAGCCGCTCGTTGCGGCTGCCGAACACTTTCTTCAATAAGCCGGTAATCATGAACATCCTGAATAAAAAAGGGGTGGGATAATCCCACCCCCGCAATTCTTGAGCTCAGTGCCGCCGGTCAGCCGGGCAATTGCAGAAACTGCGCAGGGTTCCGTGCGGCGCCGCGCTGGCGCACCTCGAAATGCAGATGCGCGCCAGTAGCACGGCCGGTTCCGCCCACGTTTGCGATCCGCGATCCGCGCAATACGACGTCACCGACCTTCACAAAACGCTTCGATGCATGTGCGTACCGCGTGATCAGGTCGTTGCCGTGATCAACCTCGATCATATTACCATATTGAGGGTGGAAATCTGAGTAGACGACGACCCCCGCGGCGGCGGCGTAGATGGGGGTGCCCGCCTCTGCCATGAAATCGATACCTTCGTGAAACGCGCGCTGGCCGGTAAAGGGATCAATGCGCCATCCGTAGTTCGATGAATACCAGCCGCCGTCCACCGGCAGCTTGGTTGGTATCAGTTTCTTGCGCGCGCTTTCCTGGGTAAACATCGACTCCAGCAGCCCAAGCTTGTCGCCGCGATCATCCAGTTGCCGTGTCAGCAGATTGAACTGGTCGGTGAAATCCCCCAGCGAAAGATTGCGGCTCGGGATCGATGATGCGGCGCCCCCGCGTCCCGGAATCTCGTTGAACATCAGTTCCTGGGGCTTGAATCCCGCCAGCTTCGCCAGGCGCTCGCCCAGAGTATCCAGGCGCAGCAGCTGGGCCTGCATCTGGCCGAGCCTGACAGCCATGGCATTGAGATTGTCCTGCAGGTAGGACTGGGTTCTCTCATGCTGCTGCCGCTGGATCGAGACCAGCACATCCCTGACGTACGGAATATTCAGTTCAGCGGCAAACCGCAGGATGCCGTAATTCATGGCTCCCGCCAGCACCACCACCAGCGCAAACCCGAGAGTACCGGCCGCAACGAGATGCGGCCAGCCCAGAGTAATCGTCCGCGCCTTTGGCAGTTTCTCGGAAACCAGAATAATATTCATGGTCCAACTCCCTTATCGCCATGCCCACCCGCAAACTCAGCGCCCTTTTGTCGAATACTGCGGGCTTGTCGGCGCTGACTCGGGCATCGCAGCGTATCTCAGCGCTGCAACGGCTTTATGCAATCTGCGCGCCCCCTGAACTGACCCAGACCAGCCGCGTGATCCATGAACACGGCGGCATGCTGGTCATAGCGGCAGACAACGGTGCAATCGCGGCCAAACTGCGGCAAATGACGCCACGATTGCTGAAGAATCTGCAAAAACAGATGGCGGAGGTTACTGGAATTCGCGTTCAAATTCAAGTAAATAAGGCCTATTCCAAGGCTGCCTCCGGCGCCAAAAAAATCGCGTTACCCGTTGATTTGATTGAAAGTTTCGACGAGCTCTCGAAACAAGTCAAGGATTCCGAGCTGCGCTCCGCGCTGGCGCGCTTCGCAGCACGCAGGCGCGGCGGTTGACCGAACGTCCGGGTCGGGGCCGGCCGTCAGACCACCACCAGCAGGCGTTCAGCGGCGTAAAAAGCGATCAGCAACAGTGCAAACGCCAGTGTGCCCAGAAATACGCGCCAGGCAAACTGCAAAAAGCGCCGTTGGCGGGAATAGGCGTACAGCACGAGAGAAACCCCGATGGTGATCAGGGCAAGCAACCCAATCAGGCGCAGGAGCAGCATGGGGTGTCAGTACGTGCGTCCGGGAAAACGGCCGCGGGTACAGCTCAAGCGGCCTGGGGCTGCCACGCCAGAAACGGCGGCGCATCCTCGGTACGGTCGTAGCTGACGAATTCCCAGGCCTGCGGCTGCTCCAGCAGGTGGCGCAGCAGCCGGTTATTCATCGCGTGCCCTGACTTGTGCCCGCTGAATGCACCGATCAGGGGATGGCCGAGCAGGTAGAGGTCGCCGATCGCGTCGAGCACCTTGTGTTTGACAAACTCGTTGTCGTAACGCAGCCCGTCGGTGTTGAGCACGCGGTATTCGTCCATGACGATGGCATTATCGAGACTGCCGCCGAGCGCCAGCCCCTGCGCGCGCATGCTTTCCACGTCCTGCATGAAACCGAAAGTCCGCGCGCGCGCCACTTCCTTGACGTACGACGTCGAAGCGAAATCGACCACAACGGTCTGGGCGCTGGCGTCAAAAACGGGATGCGCGTAATCAATGGCCAGTTCCAGCCGGAAGCCGTTGTGTGGCGCGAAGCGTACCCACTTGTCGCCATCGCGCACTTCGACCGGCTTGAGTATGCGGATGAACTTCTTCGGGGCCTCCTGCTCCTCTATGCCGGCGGACTGCAACAGGAATACAAAGGGTCCGGCACTGCCGTCCATGATCGGCACCTCAGGCGCGGTCACGTCGACCCAGGCATTGTCCACGCCGAGGCCGGCCAGCGCCGACATCAGGTGTTCCACCGTCTGCACCCGTACACCGTCCTTTTCCAGGCAGGAAGACAGCCGCGTGTCGCCAACCGCGTAAGGATCAGCCTTGATCTGCACCGGCACATCAAGATCGGTGCGCCGGAACACGATCCCGGTGTGCGGCTGCGCCGGACGCAGGGTCAGATGGACCTTTTCGCCCGTGTGCAGACCCACGCCGGTGGCGCGAATCACGTTCTTCAATGTGCGTTGCCTGATCACGATCTGCTGTCCATACGCCATGCATCGCCCGGCTTACCGGGCAGGATCGCGGATTTTACCATGCTGCCGCACTGCAGCACAGGCATCAACCCCGCCATCACCCCCATGAACACCCGCCCCCAGGCCTCAGTCGGCCTGCTTGCGGAGGAATGCCGGAATATCCAGCATTTCCACCCCGGACTGGCGCATGGCCTCGATCGTCGCATCGCGATTGCGGCGGCGGATGACCGCCGGCTGCTCCAGCGCGTTGTAGTCAACATCCATGGTCATATTGTCGGTACCGGTCTTCTGGGCGACGACAACCAGCGGCTTGGCCATCTGCCGCGCCAAGGGCTTGCCCAGACCGGTGGCTACGATGGTCACGCGCAGGCTGTCCTCGAGGGTTTCGTCGTACACCGTGCCCACGATGACCGTCGCCGATTCCGAGGCAAACGCCTTGATGGTCTCCATGACATCGTACATTTCCTGGAGCTGGAAAGTCCCCTTGCTGGCCGAGATATTGACCAGCACGCCGCGGGCATCGGAAATGTTGATGTCTTCCAGCAACGGACAGGCGACCGCCTGCTCCGCCGCCTCGCGTGCGCGCCCCGTACCGGCAGCCTTGGCCGAACCCATCATGGCCATGCCCATTTCCGCCATCACCGTCCGCACATCGGCAAAGTCCACGTTGATCATGCCGGGACAGCTGATGATTTCCGCGATACCGGCCACTGCGCCGTGCAGCACGTCGTTGGCGGCACGGAACGCCTCGTCGAGGGTGATGGCGTTGCCCAGCACCTGCATCAGCTTGTCGTTCGGGATGACGATCAGCGAATCGACATGCTGCGAAAGCGCATCCAGCCCTTCCTGCGCCACCCGCTGCCGTTTGCCCTCGAATGCAAACGGCTTGGTCACCACGGCAACCGTCAGGATGCCCAGTTCCTTGGCTATTTCCGCAACCACCGGTGCCGCGCCGGTGCCGGTGCCGCCGCCCATGCCGGCGGTCAGGAACAGCATGTCGGCGCCCGAGATGAGCTCCGCGATCCGCTCTCGGTCCTCGAGAGCGGCCTGGCGGCCGATTTCGGGGTTGGCGCCCGCGCCCAGGCCCTTGGTGATCTCACCCCCCAGCTGCAGCTGGGTCTTGGCCTGATTCCTTTTCAGCGCCTGGGCATCGGTGTTGGCGCAGATGAATTCCACGCCCTGCACACCCTGCACGATCATGTGATCCACCGCATTGCCGCCGCAACCGCCGACGCCGATCACCTTGATTACCGCTTCCTGCGCCTGTGCATCAATCAGTTCAATCATGTGAGTCTCCTTTTTCCGCAAAACAAAGTAATGTTGAAAAGCCCTGCACCCGAAAACCGTGATTACGTCGTCGCCTGCGCCACATTCAGAAATTCCCCGTAAACCAGTTCTTCATCCGCTCCACCACCTGCTGGAAGCTGGTGACATGCATGCGTGCCGCATCGCGCTGCCTGTGTTCCTCGACACCGGCAATCAGCAACCCGACACCGGTCGCATAGCGGGTGCTGCGCACCACTTCGGCAAGCCCCCCCGCGTACTGCGGCATGCCGATGCGCACCGGCATGTGAAAAATCTCTTCCCCGAGTTCGACCATGCCCTGCATCGCGCTTGATCCCCCGGTCAGCACCACGCCGGAGGACAGCAGTTCCTCATAACCGCTGCGGCGCAGCTCGGTCTGCACCAGCGAATAGAGCTCCTCGACGCGCGGCTCGATGACTTCGGCCAGCGTCTTGCGCGACAGTTGCCGCGAGCTGCGGTCGCCGACGCCAGGAACGTCGACCATCTCCTGCGGATCGGCCAACTGGGACAGTGCGCAGCCGAAACGCTGCTTGATGTCCTCGGCGTCCTTGGTCGGCGTGCGCAGGGCCATCGCAATGTCATTGGTGATCTGGTCGCCGGCGATCGGGATCACCGCGGTGTGGCGGATCGCGCCGTGGGTGAATACCGCCATGTCCGTGGTGCCGCCGCCGATGTCGACCAGGCAGACACCCAGATCCTTCTCGTCCTCCGAGAGCACCGCCACTGACGACGCCAGCGGCTGCAGGATCAGGTCGTTGACCTCCAGCCCGCAGCGGCGCACGCACT
>JBMTEY010000035.1:0-20859 GCA_049433545.1 Burkholderiales bacterium
GCCAGCGGCCGTGCGCGCCAGGGTTTGGACATCGCCGCGCCGTCCTTGCGGCTGAAGAAACTGCCCCATAGTCCGCGCAGCGCAAGCGGCACCACCGGCACCGGCGTGCGCTCGATGATGCGCTTGATGCCGGAACGGAACGGATAGAGTTCGCCGGTATCGGTGATGCGCCCCTCGGGGAAGATGCCGATCAGGTCGCCGGCTTCCAGCCCGCGCGCGATTTCGTCGTAGGCGCGCTCGAGCATTTCCGGGTCTTCCTTTGCCGGCGCGATCGGGATGCAGCGACTGGTGCGAAACACGAAATTGAGCACCGGCACCCTGAAGATGCGGTGATCCATCACGAAGCGGATCGGCCGGCGGCAGGCCGCGGCGATGATCAGCGCATCGACGAAACTGACATGGTTGCACACCAGCACCGCGGGACCGCTGTCGGGAATCTGCTCCAGCCCCTCCTTGTCGAGGCGGTACACCGTGTGGATCAGCAGCCACACGATGAAACGCATCAGGAATTCCGGCACCAGCGTGTAGATGTAGAACGCGACGATGGCGTTCATGATCGCGGTGAGCAGGAACAGCTGCGGAATCGTGAATCCGAGCTGGAACATGCCGATGGCGATGCCGGCGGCGGCGACGATGAACAGCGCATTGAGGATGTTGTTGCCGGCGATGATGCGCGAACGATGCCCCGGATCGCTGCGGCTCTGGATCAGCGCATAGAGCGGCACGATGTAGAAACCGCCGAACACGCCGATCAGCGCCAGATCGGCGAGGATGCGCCAGTGTCCCGCTTCAGCAATGAACTCACGGATGCCTACGGGACCGTGCCCGATGTGGCCGGCCAGTGCGAAATAAAGATCGACGCCGAACAGCGTGATGCCGATCGAACCGAAAGGCACCAGCCCGATCTCGATCTTGTGGCCCGAGAGTTTTTCGCAGAGCAGCGAGCCGAGGCCTATGCCGATCGAGAACACCACCAGCAGCAGCGTGACGATGCCCTCGGTGCCGGCGAGGATGTTCTTCGACAGGTTGGGAAACTGGGTGAGGAACATCGAGCCGGTGAACCAGAACCAGGAAATGCCCAGCACCGACAGGAACACCGTGCGGTTGCCGCGCATGAACTGGAAGTTGCGCCAGGTTTCCGTTAGCGGGTTCCAGTTGATCTTCAGGCCAGGTGAAGGTGCAGGCGACAGCGGAATCAGGCAGCTCAGCAGATAGCCCGCGGCCGACAGCGCGACCGTGGTCACCGCGACCGCGGTGATGCCCCAGCCCTGCCCGCTGATCAGCCAGCCGCCGAGCATCATCCCGGCAAGGATCGCGATCGAAGTGCCCATTTCGATCAGTCCGTTGCCGCCGATCAGTTCATTCTCGCGCAGGTGCTGCGGCAGGATCGCGTATTTGACCGGGCCGAACAGCGCAGACTGCACGCCGCCGAGGAAGAGCGCGGCCAGCAGCAGTTCCAGGCTGTTCATGAAAAACCCCGCGGCGCCGAGCATCATCACCGCCAACTCGATTGCCACCGTGATGCGGATCAGCCGCGACTTTTCATACTTGTCGGCGAGCTGGCCGGCGGTCGCCGAGAACAGGAAAAACGGCAGGATGAACAGCGCCTGCGCCACGTTCTGCAGCACGTCCGTCGACAACGTGGTGTAGCTCAAGGTCTGGTAGGCGAGCAGGATCACCAGCGCCTGCTTGAACACGTTGTCGTTCATCGCGCCGAGGAACTGCACGCCGAAGAACGGCGCGAAGCGGCGTTCGCGCAGCAACCGGAACTGGCTGTGTTCAGACACCGCTGGCACCTCCCGTACCGGCTTGCGCCGGGATACGTTATAACTATTTGTTTTTATTTACTATTTTAACGGTCACGCAGGAATGCCACGCCCCAGGCCACGCCGAAACCCGTGGCCTCCGTCGCCACCGCGCCCAACCCACCCTTGCAGCCGTGCGCCGACAGGTCAACGTGGATCCACGGCCGCTTGTCGGTGAAACGCTGCAGCAGTCGCGCGGCGAGTATGTGATCGGCCTCGCCGTCCAGCGTGCACTGCTTGACGTCGGCGATCGCACTGTCGAGCGCGCCGTCGTAATCGTCATCCATCGGAAACCTGCACACGCGTTCGCCCGACGCGGCGCCGGCCTGCAGCGCCTGCCGCGCCAACGCATCGCTGGTCGCGAATATGCCGCTGTAGCGGCTGCCCAGAGCGACATGCATGGAACCTGTCAGCGTCGCGAAATCCACCATCACGTCCGGCTTCGCGCGCGCCGCCAGCGTCAGCGTGTCGGCGAGCACCATGCGGCCTTCGGCGTCGGTGTGCACGATCTCGATGGTGGTGCCGTTCAGCGCGGTGACGACATCGTTCTGCTTGTAGGCGCGCGGACTGAGATGGTTCTGTGCCAGCGCCAGCCAGCAGTCGATGTTGATTTTCAGTTTTGCCGCGCTCGCCGCGGCGAGTATGCCCAGTGCCACTGCCGAGCCGTTCATGTCCTCGTGCATGCCCATCATGTAGCGCGCCGGCTTCAGGTTGTGGCCGCCGGTGTCGAAGCAGATGCCCTTGCCGACCAGCGCCACGGTTTTTTTCGCGCCGCGCGGCCGGTAACGCAGGCGCACGATGGCGGCATCCTGTTCGTCACTGCCCTGCGCCACCGCGCAGAACGCGCCTGCGCCCATGCGCTTGAGGCGGCTGAAATCGTATTCCTCGCGCGCCCAGCCGTGTTTGCGCGCCAGCGCGCGCAGCCGGTGGCGGTAGGCGCCGGGCGTCAGTTCATTGGGCGGCAGCACCGTCAGTTCGCGGCACAGCACGTTGCCTTCGGCCACCGCCCGCGCCAACGCAAAACCGTCGGCGGAGCGATGGCCGTAAAGCCGTATCCGTTTCAGCGGTTTCACTTCGGATTTTTTCTTGCGCTGCGGCAGCAGGATGCCATTGACCCAAACCACGTAGACGGCCGCTTCGGCCAGTGCGCGGCGCGACGCAGTGGCCCCAGCCACGATCACCGTCAGTTCCTCCGGGTGTTCGGCCAGCAATGCGGCTGCCGCCTTGCGCAGCAGCGTCTGCTGCTCAAATACGGATTTCTTCAAGTCCGGCGTGACCCATACCGCGAGGGCGCCCGCCGCGGTCTGCGCGCTCGCCGGCGCCGCGGCCAGATCGGTGATTTTGCCGCGACGGCGTTTCAGCGATTGCGCCAGCGCTTCACCCAGCGGCATGGCCGCTGCGGCAGTACCGGCAGGCGCGACGACCAGCACATGGCGTGCGCGCGCCAGTTCTTCAGCCCCCGGCAACCCGCCCTGCGTCTGCAGCCCTGCAATCATCATGGTCGATCCGCTGTGAAGTCAGCGCGATTATAAACGGCCGTGCCGCCGCGGCCTGCTAAAATCACCGGCGTCAGAAACTCCGCACACAGCCGCCCGCAACATGCGCCCCTATCTCGACCTGCTGCGCCACGTGCTCGACCACGGCACGCGCAAATCCGACCGCACCGGCACCGGCACGGTTTCCGTTTTCGGCGCGCAGCTGCGCTTCGATCTCAATGACGGCTTTCCGCTGCTGACCACCAAAAAGGTCCACCTGAAGTCGATCATCCATGAACTGCTGTGGTTCCTGAAGGGCGAGACCAACACGCGTTACCTGAAGGACAACGGCGTCACCATCTGGGACGAGTGGGCAAAACCCGACGGCGACCTCGGCCCGGTGTACGGTTACCAGTGGCGTTCGTGGCCCGCCGCCGACGGCAGACACATAGACCAGATCGGACAGGTGCTCGAACAACTGAAGAAAAATCCCGATTCGCGGCGCATGATCGTCTCGGCGTGGAACGTCGCCGACCTCGACAGGATGGCGCTGATGCCCTGCCATGCCTTTTTCCAGTTCTACGTCGCCGACGGCAGACTCTCCTGCCAGCTCTACCAGCGCAGCGCCGACATGTTCCTCGGTGTGCCCTTCAACATCGCCTCCTACGCGCTGCTGACGCTGATGATTGCCCAGGTCTGTGGCCTGAAGCCCGGCGACTTCGTACACACCTTCGGCGACACCCACATCTACCTGAACCATTTCGACCAGGTGAAGGAACAGCTGTCGCGCACGCCGCGGCCACTGCCGGTGATGAAGCTGAACCCGGCGGTGAAGGACCTGTTCGCATTCAAATATGAAGACTTCACCCTCGAGAACTACGACCCTCACCCGGCGATCCGCGCCCCGGTGGCGGTGTGACCATGGCGGACCGGTCGAAGCTGTCGCTGATCGTGGCAATGGCGAAGAACCGCGTGATCGGCGTGAACGGCAAAATCCCCTGGCATCTGCCCAATGAACTGCAGCTGTTCAAGTCGGTAACCATGGGCCACCACATCATCATGGGCCGCAAGACCTGGGAGTCGATCGGCCGCCTGCTGCCGGGGCGCACCACGGTGATCGTCACCCGTCAGAAAAATTTTGCGGTCCCTGGCGCGAAAATCGCGCACACGCTGGAGGAAGCGATCACGCTGTGCGCCGGCGACGATGAAACCTTCGTCATCGGCGGCGGCGAACTCTACCGCGCAGCAATGCCGATGGCGGACCGGATTTACCTGACCGTGGTCGATGCCGAGCCGAACGGCGATACGCGGATGCCGGAATTCGACGCCGCGCAATGGGAACTCGTCGACACAAAAAATTTCAGCAGGGACGAACGCCACGCCCACGACTACCGTTTCGAGGTGCACGACCGTGTGGCGGCTTAGGCTCATCGCAGCGTTTTTTGCCGCTGCGACCTGCGGCACGGTGCTGGCACAGCAGAACGTCACCCTCGACGACCTGACGCAGCGCGCCGAAGCCGGCGACCGCACGGCAATGCGCACGCTGGCGGAAACCTATTACGCCGGACGCAACGGCGCCGAGCAGGATTTCGCGAAAGCGGCGGAATGGTTCCGGCGGCTGGCGCGCCAAGGGGACGTGCGTGCGCAGACCAGCCTCGGCCTGATGTACGCCCGCGGCTACGGCGTTCCGAAGGACCTCGCGCAGGCGCACCGCTGGTGGAATTTCGCCGCAGTACAGAACGATCCCGGCGCCCAGTAGAACCTTGGCCTGACCTACGTGCAGGGCGAAGGCGTCGAGATCGACCACGAGCGAGCGGCGAGATGGTTCCGCGAAGCGGCGCGGCCATGTACAGGCGCAGTACAACCTCGGCCTGCTGCTGCATGAAGGCAAGGGCGTGAAGCGCGATCCGCAGCAGGCCTATTACTGGGTGAAAGTAGCCGCACTGCAGGGCGACGAACTCGCACAGCAGAACCTCGCGCGCATGGCTGCCGGGCTGTCGGACAGGCAGAAAGACGAAGCCGGGGAGCAGGCCGAGGCGTGGATGGAAAAAGTGCGCAAGCTCGCGCAATGATCATGACTTCCGAGTTGCTGGCCGAAATCGCGGTGCTGCGCACAGCGCCTGAGCCTTGGATGGCGATCGGTGACGCCGAGGTGCACCGCCTGCTCACCGAATCACCGCGCGATTACTTTGAGCATATGCTCGAACGACTCCACGACATCGCAGCAGGAAGAACCAAAGTCGAATTGCCACCGAAACAGGTGTTTCCGGACGTTGACAGTACTGCCGATTTCAGGGTAATGCCCTGCGTGACCCGTTCCAGCGAAGGCGTTACCAAGACCGTCAAGCTTGTTGGCACAAACATCTCCCAACTACGGGTTCCGGACCAGATCACCGTGGGTAAGGCACTGGTCATAGACGCCATCGAAAACTACATCACCCATATCGTCGACGCCTGCCTGCTGTCATCGGCAAGAACCGGGATGTGCGCTACGCTTGCCATGCACCTGCTCGCCCCCGATGCACGAAAAATCGCGATCATAGGCAGTGGCAGGGTCGGCTATTACAGCGCCCTCTACGCCGTGTCCTGCTGCAATGCCAGTGAGGTGACCTTCCTCGATCGGGACCCCAGGCGCGCCGCTACCGCAGCGCAAGCAATGTCTGAAAGATTCCCTGCGCTGACCTGCCGCAGCGCCGATGCCGCCGACATCGGCACACATGACGTAGTGTTACTTGCCACGACCAGCGAAACGCCCCCCTGCACTCCGCAGGACTGGAACGCGCAGTTGATCATCAGTCTTGGCGCCGACATTGATCATCAAAGCGAACTCGACGAAAGCTGGGCCGGCAAGGTTGATCTTTACGTTGATAATCCCGACTCCGCGCGTTTCGGTGATCTCAAAAAATGGACGGCAAAGAATCTCCTGAAGCCCGGGTCAATACGGCAAATCAGCGACCTGCTTAACTCACCGGATACGCGAACCGGTAAATCCCGCCAAAAGCTGTTCATATCCACCGGCTCGGCGCTTTTTGACAACCTTACATTGGAATACCTGCTGCGGCGCCTTGATAGCCGCACTATTCGGCGCGACAGATAAAATCCTCGTACTTTCCGCCTCTCGGCCGCGGAATCGCTTCCACCCTCCGCAAGGTTACACAATAATCAAAGCCCAGTGACAGGTTCAATGCGGTCGCAAGCTCAAGCCTTTCACTGCCGGAAAGTTCGCGTTTGCACACCACATGCAGTTCGATGTCTTCACGCGAGGTCTGGATCACCTGGATCTGCTCAATCGGGGCGATGTGTCTCCATACTTCCGAGGCGTAACTCGGCCAGTAACGGCCGCCCTGAGGATTCAGCAGCATGTTGCGCTGGCGACCGACAATGCGCCGCAGAGCGGGCAGACCCTGACCACAACTGCAGGATTCAGCCACTTCCGCATAATCACCGCTGGCATAGCGCAGAAGCGGCATTGAAAAGTTGTGCAGCGCGGATACCACGATCTGACCGGTCGTCCCGGGCTTGCAATGCCCGCCGCACTCATCCAGCACTTCGACAATCAGGCACTCCGACTGTACGTGATAGTTTTCGCTGACGGGGCATTGCAGCGCCATGTAGCCGAGTTCCTCCGAGCTGTATCCGTCGATTAGGGGAACACCCCAGGCCTCGCGCACCAGGCGTCGGGTATCAGGACGCAACATCTCCGCATAAGTGCGCGCCTGCTTCAGACGAGGCAACCGTATTCCAACTTCGATGCTGCGCTCGGCAAGGGCATGGATGTTTGTGGCCAGGGAAAGCAGATAGTCAGGATTTTCATCAGCAAGCCATTGCAATTGCTCGTCAAGGTCCGGTGACACCGCCCTGACAACGGAGGGGCCGGTCCTGAATACGGCAGTAGCAGATCCCCAATTATCCAGCCGGCCTGGCGTTGCGCGATTGCGGATAGCAGCCAGTTTGCCGCTGAATTCGCGGCCGTGCCATAGATGATCGCGCAGCAGCAGCGCATGCCACATCATTTGTGTCCACGCGCTGCCCAGCGTCAGCAGCGGCCTGCCGGTGGAACCCGAGGACTCGGTTTTCATCAGTGGTCCGTGGGCCGGCGGCGGCGCCTTGCTGTGCATGTCGGTACCGGCCTGCTGCACTTCGGCGCGGCTGCTGATCGGCAATTCACGATACTGCTCCCAGCCGGAGATCCCCGAACTCCACGGTGCAAACCGCTCACGATAATAGGGCACCGTGGCCAGCGCATGAGCAAACACCGAACGGAACTGGAGCAACTGCATTTCCGCGAGCTGCTGCGGCGGCCACCACTGCGTCTGCTCGAACTGGTACTGCAGCGCCAGCATGCGCGCATTTTCAACGGATGGTATTGCCGGCCAGGTAACGCCGGACAGCGCGCTCAACAGCGTCGCGGCATGCGCCGGCGGGTGCATCGTTCAGCGCCTTTCCCTGTCGGTCATCTGGCCTTGCGCACCGGGGGAATTAAATTAATTCAATAAAAACATAAAATTAAATAACAACCCCTCAATCGCCGACGACGCAATCCACGTAATAACGCAACTGCCCGTCGCCGTTTTCAGTGACCAGGCCGTGGATGTCGGTATCGAATCCCGGGAACTGCTGGTTGAACATGCGCGCAAATTTCAGAAAACGCACGATGGTGCTGTTGAAACGTTCACCGGGTATCAGCAGCGGTATGCCCGGCGGATAAGGCGTCAGCAGCACGCTGGCGACTCGCCCTTCCAGATTGTCGATTTCGACGCGCTCGATCCGGCGATGCGCCATCCGCGCCCAGGCTTCTCCGGGAGGCATCGCCGGCTGCATGTCCGAGAGGTACATCTCGGTGGTCAGCCGGGCGATGTCATTGGCCTTGTAGACGCCGTGGATCTGCTCGCACAGGTCCTTGAGGCCGATTTTTTCATAACGCGGATGTGCGGCAAGGAATTCCGGCAGCACGCGCCACAGCGGGCGGTTGTTGTCGTAGTCATCCTTGAACTGCTGCAGCTCGGTGACCATGGTGTTCCAGCGGCCCTTGGTGATGCCGATGGTGAACATGATGAAAAACGAATACAGGCCGGTCTTCTCGACGATGATGCCGTGCTCGGCCAGGTAACGGGTGACCACCGCCGCCGGGATGCCGCTTTTCGCGAACTTGCCGGTGACGTCCAGCCCCGGGGTGATCACCGTGGCCTTGATCGGGTCGAGCATGTTGAAGTCCGGCGCCAGATTGCCGAAACCGTGCCAGCGCTCCGAGGGGCGCAGCATCCAGTCGTCGCGGTTGCCCACACCCTCGGGGGCGAGGCGCTCCGGCCCCCACACCTTGAACCACCAGTCCTTGCCGAACTCGGCATCGACCTTGCGCATGGCGCGGCGGAAATCCAGCGCCTCCATGATCGATTCCTCGACCAGCGCGGTGCCGCCCGGCGGCTCCATCATCGCCGCAGCGACGTCGCAGGAGGCGATGATCGCGTACTGCGGGCTGGTCGACGTGTGCATCAGGTACGACTCGTTGAAGGTGTCGTAGTTGAGTTTGCGCGTTTCGCTGTCCTGCACCAGGATTTGCGAAGCCTGCGACAGCCCGGCCAGCAGCTTGTGCGTGGACTGCGTGGAAAACACGATCGATTCCTTGCTGCGCGGCCGGTTGCGGCCGATCGCATGCATGCCGTGGTAGAACTTGTGGAAGGTCGCGTGCGGCAGCCAGGCTTCGTCGAAATGCAGCGTGTCGATCTTGCCGTCGAGCTTTTCCTTGATGGCATCGACGTTGTAGAGAATGCCGTCGTAGGTGCTCTGGGTGATGGTCAGGATGCGCGGCTTGGATTTCACCTTCGACGCGAACGGATTGGCGCGGATCTTCTTCTCGATGTTCTCCCACTTGAACTCGTCCAGAGGGATCGGGCCGATGATGCCGAAATGGTTGCGCGTCGGCATCAGGAACACCGGCACCGCGCCGGTCATCGTGATCGCGTGCAGTATTGATACGTGACAGTTGCGGTCGACGATCACCACGTCGCCCGGAGCCACCGTCGAATGCCATACCATCTTGTTCGAAGTCGAGGTGCCATTGGTGACGAAGAACAGGTGGTCGCAGTTGAAGATGCGCGCGGCATTGCGCTCCGAAGCCGCCACCGGCCCCGAGTGGTCGAGCAACTGGCCCAGTTCGTCGACCGCATTGCAGACGTCGGCGCGCAGCAGGTTCTCGCCGAAGAACTGGTGGAACATCTGGCCGACCGGGCTTTTCAGGAAGGCGACGCCGCCGGAATGCCCGGGACAGTGCCATGAATACGAACCGTCCTGCGCGTAATGCGTCAGCGCGCGGAAAAAAGGCGGCGCCAGGCTGTCGAGGTAGGATTTCGACTCGCGCACGATGTAACGGGCGACGAATTCCGGCGTGTCCTCGAACATGTGGATGAAGCCATGCAGTTCGCGCAGCACGTCGTTCGGAATGTGGCGCGAAGTCTGGGTCTCGCCGTAGAGGAAGATCGGGATGTCGGCGTTGCGGAAACGGATTGCCTTGACGAAGGTGCGCAGCTCGCCGATGGTCGACTCGAGTTCCTGCGCGGAAAAATCATCATCGTCCACCGACAGGATGAACGCCGAGGCGCGCGACTGCTGCTGCGCGAACGACGACAGGTCGCCGTAGCTGGTGACGCCCAGCACTTCCAGACCCTCGTCCTCCAGCGCCTTGGCCAGCGCGCGGATACCCAGCCCGCTCGTATTCTCCGAGCGGAAGTCCTCGTCAATGATGATGACCGGGAAGCGGAATCTCATATCGCGCGTATGGTAAGGCGGAACGACATGAAATCAAAGACTTTTTAAGGGATTGCCGGAGGTCTGTTGCAGCCATCGCAAACCCCGTGAACGCATGCTGCCGGCACGACCGGCAGGCCGTTCACCCGGCCACCGGCCGCAGCCGTGTTTCAGGTGTTCTTGACGACGATCTTGGGGAACGCCGCCGAGTGATCCTGCTGCTTCTCGGCGATTTTGACCGCGACGCGGCGCGCAATCTGGCGGTAGATCTCGGCGATGCGGCCGTCGGGGTCGGTCACCACCGTCGGCTTGCCGGAGTCGGCCTGCTTGCGGATGTTGATGTCCAGCGGCAGCGCCCCCAGCAGTTCGACGTTGTAATCGGCTCCCATGCGTCCGCCGCCGCCCTCGCCGAATATGTGTTCCTCATGGCCGCACTTCGAGCAGATGTGCAGCGTCATGTTCTCCACGATGCCGAGGATGGGAATGCCGACCTTCTCGAACATCTTCAGGCCCTTGCGGGCATCGATCAGGGCGATGTCCTGCGGCGTGGTGACGATCACCGCGCCGGTGACCGGCACCCGCTGGGCCAGCGTCAGCTGGATGTCACCGGTGCCCGGCGGCAGGTCGACTACGAGATAGTCGATGTCGCGCCATTTGGTTTCATTGACCAGTTGCTCCAGCGCCTGGGTCACCATCGGGCCGCGCCACACCATCGGCGTCTCGGTGTCGATCAGGAAACCGATCGACATCGCCTGCAGGCCGTGGGCTTCCATCGGTTCCAGCGACTTGCCGTCCTTCGATTCCGGCCGACCGGTGATGCCCAGCATCATCGGCTGCGACGGACCGTAGATGTCGGCATCGAGCACGCCGACATTGGCGCCCTCGGCCGCCAGTGCCAGCGCCAGGTTGACCGCGGTGGTGCTCTTGCCGACGCCGCCCTTGCCCGAGGCCACGGCGATGATGTTCTTCACGCCGGGAACCAGCTTCACGCCGCGCTGCACCGCGTGCGGGACGATTTTCATGCTGACGTTGACCTTGACGTTGCCGACACCGGTCAGGGTTTTCAGCTTGTCCGTAACCTGTTTGCGGATCGGCTCAAGCTGGCTTTTCGCCGGATAGCCCAGCAGCACATCGAGCGACACGTTGTTGCCCTCGACCTTGATGTTTTTCACCGCCTTGCCGGTCACGTAATCGGTCTTCGTGTTCGGATCGGTAAGCTGCTTCAGTGCGGTCTGTACGTCCTGCTCGGTGATGGCCATGTTGCGGGTCCCGTCGGATTGCGTGGTGAGGCCGCGATTGTAGCGACATCGCCCCGGCCAACCAACCACAACCCCATGTCGGCAAAGGTTTTTTTGCCCGCCACCGATGCCGGCGCCGGACGAAGTCTCCAGCACGGGCTAAGCGCGCAGGGTTAGTTGTTATAATTCAAACCTTTAGCTTCACCCCCACCACCTCATCCATGTCGCCACGCCGCATCCTGGTCACCTCCGCGTTGCCGTACGCCAACGGCGCGATCCATCTCGGCCACCTGGTCGAGTACATCCAGTGCGACATCTGGGTGCGTTTCCAGCGCATGCAGGTGAATGACGATGGGTCCCCCGTGAAAGTCCACTACGTCGGTGCCGACGACACCCACGGCACACCGATCATGCTGCGCGCCGACGCCGAGGGCATCACGCCGGAACAGCTGATCGAACGGGTGTGGAAAGAACACAAGCGCGACTTCGATGCCTTCGGCATCAGCTTCGACAACTACCACAGCACGCACTCCGACGAGACGCGCGAACTGTCGGAAGAATTCTACAAACGGCTGAACGCAGCCAAACTCATTGCGCGCCGCGACGTCGAGCAGTTCTACGACCCGGTCAAGAACATGTTCCTGCCGGACCGCTACATCAAGGGCGAGTGCCCGAAGTGCGGCGCCAAGGACCAGTACGGCGATTCCTGTGAGGTCTGCGGCGCGACCTACTCGCCCACCGACCTGAAAAATCCCTACTCCACCGTCTCCGGCGCCGCGCCGGTGCGCAAGTCATCGGAGCATTACTTCTTCAAACTCGGCGACTGCGCGGAATTCCTCCAGCAATGGACGCGCTCTGGCACACTGCAGCCCGAGGCCGCGAACAAGATGGCGGAATGGTTCGCCTCGGGTCTCAACGACTGGGACATCTCGCGCGACGCGCCCTACTTCGGCTTTCCGATACCCGGCACTGACGGCAAAAAATTCTTCTACGTCTGGCTCGACGCGCCGGTGGGCTATTTCGGCAGCTTCCTGAATTACGTAAAAAAACAACAGCTTGCCGGCAAGACCATCGACGCCGACGCCTTCCTCAAACCGGGCAGCGACACCGAACTGGTGCACTTCATCGGCAAGGACATCCTCTATTTTCATGCGCTGTTCTGGCCGGCGATGCTGAAGAACGCCGGCTTCCGTACGCCGTCGAATGTCTATGCCCACGGCTTCCTGACGGTCAACGGCGAGAAGATGTCGAAATCGCGCGGCACCTTCATCACCGCCGAGAGCTACATCCAGCAGGGCCTCAATCCGGAATGGCTGCGCTATTACTACGCCGCCAAGCTGAATTCAACGATGGAAGACATCGACATGAACCTCGATGACTTCGTCGCGCGGGTGAACAGCGACCTGGTGGGCAAATACGTGAATATTGCCAGCCGGGCTGCAACATTCCTTGCAAAACACTTTGGCAACAAGCTTTGCGATAGCGGAAAGGACATCACGCAGGATCACGTATCTGCCGCCTGGTCTGTTGAAATCGAGGATGACGTCACAGAAGCATACGAAAACAGGGAATACGGTCGAGCCGTTCGCTTGATCATGACTTTCGCAGACAAGACCAATCAGTATTTCGATTCAAACAAGCCTTGGGAATTGGCAAAAAATGGCACCAATGCCGACATGCAACGGCTACACTGGATTTGCAGCGAAACCATTTCTGCTTTCCATAGGCTGACAATTTTTCTCAAACCAATCCTTCCGGCATTGGCCAAAAAAGCAGAAAAATTCCTGAATACTCCAAACCTCGATTGGACTGATCTCGGAAACAGGCCTGTTGAAATAGGTAAATACGAGCATCTCATGACCCGCGTCGACCCCAAACAAATCACCGCGCTGGTCGAAGCCAACCGGGAAAGCCTCAAACCCGTAGCCCCCGCCGTGAAGCCAGCTGGCACCAAAGCACCGGAGAAAACCGTGGAAACCGCAACTGAACAGCCTACCCACATCTCGATCGACGATTTTTCGAAGATCGACCTGCGTGTCGCGCGCATCGCCAATGCCGAACACGTCGAAGGCGCCGACAAGCTGCTGAAACTCACGCTGGACGTCGGTACGCTCGGCAGCAAGCAAGTGTTCGCCGGCATCAAGGCGGCCTACGACCCCGAGCAGCTGAAAGGCCGGCTGACGGTGATGGTCGCCAACCTCGCGCCGCGCAAGATGAAATTCGGCATGTCCGAGGGCATGGTACTGGCCGCCAGCGGCGACGCGCCCGGAATCTACCTGCTGGCGCCCGATTCCGGCGCGCAGCCCGGCATGCGCATCAAATAACCAGGGACATCACCGACCGGCCATGGGCGACCGCGGCACCCGCACCTTCATCTGCACCGTCGTCTTCATCGACATCGTCGAGTATTCGAAGAAGTCGGTGGCGGAGCAGATGCGCGTCAAGCAGCAGCTCACCGACCTGCTGGCGCGGGCGCTGGCCGACGTGCCGGGCAAGGACCGCATCATCCTCGACACCGGTGACGGCGCCGCGGTGAATTTCCTCGGCGACCCCGAGGAAGGCCTGTTCCTCGGCCTGGCGCTGCGCGACGCCCTCGCCGCTGCGGAGGACGACGCGCTGCGGCTGCGCACCGGCATCAACCTCGGCCCGGTGCGCCTGATCAAGGACATCAACAACCAGCCCAACATCATCGGCGACGGCATCAACGTCGCGCAGCGGGTTATGGGCTTTGCCGAGGTCAACCAGGTGCTGGCCTCGCGTTCCTATTACGAGGTGATTTCGACGCTGTCCGCCGATTACGCCCAGTTGTTCAGCTTCCAGGGCGCACGCACCGACAAACATGTGCGCGAGCACGAGGTCTACGCGCTGGGCAATGCGCCGGCGCCGCAGCGCGCACCGCGGCAGAAGGCCGCGCACGCCGCCGCCTTCGAAAACCTCGGGCACACCGCGTCTACGGCGCGCATCGGCGTGATGCGCCGGCCGAAGCTGGCGACCGCTCTGGCGGTCGCGCTGATACTCGGCAGCGCGGTGGCCTTGCGGGTGAACCTGCGCAACGGGACCATCCCGCCTCCGCCGCCCGAGGAACCGGTCGCCGCTACAACCCTGCCGGAACCCGTGGCCACGCCCGCAGCGCCGGCGCCGGCAGTGCAGCCCGAAACAAAAGCGCCGCCTGCCGCGCCTGTCGCCAAGGCCGAGCCGCCGCCGCGGACCGGTCTTTTCCGCAAAACGCCCGCGCAGACGCCTACGCCGGCACCGCCGCAGCCCGTGGAAGTCGCCACCGGCACGGTGCGGCTGATTGTCCTGCCCTGGGGTGAAATCCACATCGACGGCCAGCGTTACGGCGTCGCCCCGCCGCTGCGCGACATCGCGCTGAAACCCGGGCCGCACCGCATCGAAATCCGCAACCCCGGATTCGCCTCCTACGTGCAGGTGGTCGAGGTCGAGTCGGGCAAAGAGATTAGAATCCGTCACAGGTTCCGCTAGGAGGAGAACATGCGACATTTTCTGCTGGTACTGCTGATCGTGCCCCTGCTCACCGGGTGCGAGACGGTGCAGAAGGGCATCAAGGACATCACCGCCGCGCTGGATCCGGATGCGCCGCGGCCGAAATCGGAAATCGTGACGCCCACGGCCGAGCAACGCCTGGCCGCAGGCATCACCCAGTTCGAAGAGGGCAATTTCGCCCAGGCCCAGCGCCTGCTGCAGTCCAGCCTCGCCGACGGCCTGGCCAAACGCAGCGATCAGGCGCGCGCCTACAAGTACCTGGCCTTCACCTACTGCGTCACCGACCGCGCCGCGCAATGCCGGCAGGAATTCAGCAATGCGTTTGCCGCCGATCCGCAGTTCGCGCTGACCGCGGCCGAATCCGGCCACCCGCAATGGGGTCCGGTGTACCGCAGCGTGCGCGGACGCTGACCGCCGCCGTCCGATGAACCAGCCCGCCAAGCTTGGCCGTTACGACGTCGTCGCCGAAATCGGCCGTGGCGCGATGGGCGTCGTCTACCGCGCGGTCGACCCGATGCTCGAACGCACGGTCGCCATCAAGACCATCAACATGGCGCTGGACCCGGGCGAGATGGAGCATTACGAAAAACGTTTCACCATCGAGGCCCGCGCCGCCGGCGGCCTGAACCATCCCAACATCGTCACCATCTACGACATCGGGCGCAGCGGCGACCTCGCCTACATGGCGATGGAATTCCTCGAAGGCCGCGAACTGAAGGACCTGATCGCCGGCAACGAACTGGGCCCGGATCGCGCGCTGGACATCGCCGCCCAGGTCGCCGACGGTCTGGCCTACGCGCACGGACACGAGGTCGTGCACCGTGACATCAAACCCGCCAACATCATGATCCTCAGTGACGGCCGGGTGAAAATCACCGACTTCGGCATCGCGCGCATGCGCACTGCCGACGTGCGCACCCAGACCGGCGTCGTGCTCGGTTCGCCGCGTTATCTGTCCCCGGAACAGGTGCTGGGCAAGCGCTGCGACGCGCGCGCCGACACCTTCTCGCTGGGCGTGATCATTTACGAAATGGTCACCGGCCAGTCGCCGTTCAACGGCATAGACGTCAATTCGCTGATGTTCCAGATCGTCAACTTCACGCCGCCGCCGCCGAGCAGCGTCAACACCGCGCTGCCGTCGATGCTCGACCTGATCGTCGCCAAGGCTCTGGCCAAGTCGGCGGACGACCGTTACGCGACGATCGCCGAACTGGCCGCCGACCTGCGCGCCTGCCGCCATGGCGCCGCTGATGCGCTGATCGCCGCCGCCACGCCGCCACGCGCGGCGGCGGCGGCGCCGGACATCGACCTCTTCGGCGACACCCTGCCGGCGCGCGGCCTCGCCAAGGCCTTCGACTCCACAGCGGCCACCATGCGCCTCGCCGCGAAGACCGGGGCCATCACCGATCCCGAAGCCTTCGCTGCATCCTTCGGCGTCAGTCGCCACGCCATCGACGAAGCGGTGATGGATGCCGAGCACGAAGGCGGACAGGACTGGAGCACGATCACCCTGGTGCAGGTGCCGCCGTGGTCACAGCGCGATCGCAGGATATTTGCCGGCGCGGTCGCCGGCGCCACGGTGCTCGGCGCGCTGATCGTTTTTGCCTGACATCCGTTTTCCGCGAAGGAACATCATGCGCATCACAGCCGTCGAGGCCATCGCCGTCGACATACCGTTAAGCAGGAATTTCGGCGGCTCCACCTACAGCGTGCTGAAGCGCTCGACGGTGATTACCCGCCTGCGCACCGCTGACGGCCTCGTCAGCAATGTCTACAACGGCGACAACCGCGCCCACGGACCCGAGATCGCCAGACTGGTTTCTAACGAATTATTCAATATAATTAATGGGTTGTCGATATTCGAGCGGGAACTCGCGTGGCAGCGCATGTTCGCACTGACGCACAGTGCACCGGACAAAAAGCTTCTGCTCGAAGCCATCGCATGCGTCGACTGCGCGATCTGGGACCTCACCGGCAAGGCTCTGGGCAAAAGCGTGCGCGAACTGATCGGCGGCTACACCGACCGCCTGCCGCTGATCTCCATAGGCGGCTACTACATGCCGGGCAAGACCCACGCCGACATCGCGCGCGAAATCGAGTCCTACCGCGAGGCCGGCATGGCTGGCTGCAAATTCAAGGTCGGCGGGCTGTCGCCGGAAGAGGATGCGGCGCGCGTGGCCGTTGCGCGCAAGGCTTCCGGCGACGATTTCATCCTCTGCGTGGACGCCAACCGCGGCTGGGTCGCGGAGGACGCGATCCGTTTCGCGCGCCTGGTCGAACCGCAGCATATCCGCTGGTTCGAGGAACCCTGCCACTGGTACGACGACGCCGCGCAGATGGCGCGGGTGCGGCAGGCAATCCCGATCCCTGTGACCGCGGGCCAGAGCGAAATCACCAGCCACGCGATCCGCCGCCTGGTCGATGCGCACGCCGTGGACCTGGTCAATTACGACGCCTCCGAAGGCGGCGGCGTCACCGACTGGCTGCGTGCCGCGGGCCTGTGCGCGGCCGCCGGCGTCGCGATGGCGCACCACGAAGAGGCGCAGATCGCCAGCCACCTGCTCGCCGCCGTGCCCCACGGCAGCTATGCCGAATGCTTCGCCGATCCGGCGCGCGATCCGGTATGGCAGTTGATGTGGATCAACCGTCCGCCGATCCGTAATGGCATCATGCAGGTCGCCACCGGACCCGGGTTCGGCATCGAACTCGACGAAAAAATGATCCGCCAGTACCGCACGAACTGATTTTGCGCATGCCACACGGCAGGACCCGATGATCCGTTTGCCCGCCTTCCGGCCGCGGCTGCTGGAAATGTACGGCGAGTACACCGCAGCCCGCCTGCGCTCCGACGTGTTTGCCGGAATTACGGTCGGCATCCTCGCGCTGCCGCTGGCCATCGCCTTCGCCATAGCCTCGGGCATGACGCCGGAGTCCGGCATCTACACCGCGATCATCGCCGGCTTCATCATCTCGGCGCTGGGCGGCTCACGGGTGCAGATCGGCGGCCCCACCGGCGCTTTCATTGTCATCGTCTACGGCATCGTTTCCCAGTACGGCGTCGCCAACCTGCAGATCAGCACGCTGATGGCGGGCGTGATGCTGCTGGCCCTGGGCCTGCTGCGCCTGGGAACCTGGATACGTTTCATCCCGGTGTCGGTGATCAGCGGCTTCACCAAGGGCATCGCGGTGCTGATCCTGCTGTCGCAGGTGAAGGATTTCCTCGGACTGTCCGCGGGCAAGCTGCCTGCGGATTTTTTCGGCCAGATTGTCGTGCTCTGGCACGCACTGCCCACCATCAACTGGGCCGCCGTCGCGCTCGGCGCCGGCTGCCTGGTGCTGATCGTGTTCTGGCCGCAGCGCTGGCGTTCGGTGCCCAGCCCGATCATCGCGCTCGTGGCTGGAACCGTTGTCGCCGCCCTGTTCGGCCTGCCGGTGGAAACCATAGGTTCCAGGTTCGGCGGCATCCCGCAAACGCTGCCGGACTTTGCGCTGCCCGAACTGTCGATGGAGACCGTGCGCCACCTGGTATCGCCCGCCATCGCCATCGCCCTGCTCGGCGCGATCGAGTCCCTGCTCTCGGCCACCGTCGCCGACAACATGATCGACGACCGCCACAAGCCCAACCAGGAACTGATGGCGCAGGGCATCGCCAACATCGTCGCCCCGCTGTTCGGCGGCTTCTGCGCCACCGGCGCCATCGCCCGCACCAGCACCAACGTGCGCATGGGCGCTTTCGGGCCGATCTCCGGCATCGTGCACGCGCTGACGCTGCTGATGATCGTACTGGTTGCCGCGCCACTGGCGAAACACGTGCCGCTGGCCGCACTGTCGGCGATACTGGTCGTGGTCGCCTGGAAAATGGGCGAATGGGGCGACTTCCGCGAAATGCGGCGCTACACGGTGAACTACCGGGCGATCCTGCTAGCGACCTTCGTGCTGACCGTGGTCTTCGACCTGACAGTCGCAGTCGAAGTAGGCATGGTGATGGCGGCGATTTTCTTCATCACCCGGATCACTTCGCTGACCGACGTGGTGGACGTAGGTCCGGATGCGACCTGCGGCGACCGGGTGCGCACCTACGAACTGTTCGGCTCGCTGTTCTTCGGCTCGGTGAACAAGGTCGAGCCGTTGCTCGCATGTGCTGAACCGGGAAATCCGGCACGGGTGGTAGTACTCGACATGCAGAAGACGATCAATGTCGACACCACCGGACTCGATATACTGGAAACGCTGCAGCGCAAGCTGGCCAAGAACGGCAAGACACTGGTGATTACCGGCGCCGGCGCACAGCCGCTTTCACTGTTCCGGGGATCAGATTTCCTGCACCGGCTCGGCGAACACAACCTCTACCCCCACCGCGCTGCCGGCATCGCGCACGCCCGCAGCATCGCGGGCGGCGCCTGATTCAAGCCGGTCAAACCAATTTACGGACGCAGGTAGGCGTAGCCTTCGCGCTGCTGCAGGCGGGTGATTTCAGCCACACCGGAAGGCACGAACGAAGCCTCGGGTATGAACTTGCTTGCCGGCAGCTTGCGGTTGCGCAGGGTGATCTTGCAGACGCCGAATTCCACGCCCTTGGCTTTCAACTGCTCGACGCGGATGTTGTACGGATTCCCCTGTTTGTCCTTGGCGCCGTCAAACAGGAAATCGACACCGCGGGAATGGGTAACCACGACAATCTTTGCCTTCGGGTTTACTTCGAGGTGATTGCCGATATTGCGCAATGCGCCAACCGCCTGAGCGTCGGCATTGTTGATGTGATAGACCACCTTGTCTTCGGCTACATTTGCCTTGGCATCAACGCCGCCACCGGTACTTGCACACCCGGAAGCGAGAACTGCCGTAGCCAGCGCCGCTCCAATAAACGCATGTTTCATAAACCCCTCCTATAGGACAATAAACTGGATTATTTTCTCTGGAACTACCGATTTCTTCCTACCCTGCGCGCAAAACCATAGCAACCTGATCAGGCAATTACACATCCATGAACAAATGCATGACAAATCATCTGCAAATCATCGGCAGGGTACAGGGCGTCGGATTCCGCAACTATCTTGAATACAAGGCACGGGAAATCGGCATCAGCGGATGGGTGCGCAATCGCAGGGATGGCAGCGTCGAAGCCGTAATCAGTGGAGAACGGGCCGCAGTGGAAGCCATGATCGATTGCGCGCGGCGCGGACCCCGCGTGGCGACTGTCACCGAAGTCAGGATCAGTCCGGCCAACGGTGAATTTTCCGGATTCGAGGTGCGCCCGACCACTTGAGCGGAGCGGCGAATTCAGCGTGCCGGCGCGGCACCACCTGCATGTATTGCGGTGGCCCGTGCAATCAGGCGATCAGCTTCGGTCTTGCGTCCCTGGGCTTCGGCCACGCGCGCGAGATTGCCGAGCGTGTGGGCAACGCTGGGGCTGTACGGCCCCAGGGTTTTTTCCTTCATCGCCAGTGAACGGCGCAGCACCGACTCGGCCTCGGCATAACGCCCCTGCGCAAGGATCACCGCGCCGAGGTTGTTCAGGCTGGCCGCGGTTTTCGGATCGTCGCCGTAGGCTTTTTCAAACACTGCGAGCACCCGCCGGTGCAGTTTTTCCGCCTCAGCGTATTTTTTCTGCGCCTGGACCACGTCGGCCAGGTTGTTGAGCAGCACCGCCACCGCCGGATCGCGCGGGCCCAGCGATTTTTCGCGTAATGCGAGGGCGTGCCGCAGTTCCTTCTCGGCTTCTGGGTAACGCTGCGAAAAGCGCAGCACCAGCCCCAGCGTGGCAATGCTCTGGTCCGTCGCGCGGTGGGCGGGGCCAAAGGTGCGGCCGGCTTCGGCGACCGCCTCGCGGGCGAACATTTCGGCCTGCTGCACACTGCCGCGCTGCAGGTGCAGCGTCGCCTGGTCGAGCAGCATTTTCCATTCGACCTCGCCGGCGGAACAGTCGAGCGCGACGGCGAGCAGCAGCGCAGCGAATTGCCTACTGCTGTTCGGCATTGCCATAAACGATGTTCACGTTCTCCGGTTTCAGCCATTCCCCCAGCGAACGGATCAGGTCCTCGTTGATGTTGACCTGCCAGGCCGCGCCCAGCTTCACTTCGCAGCGCGCGCCGT
>JBMTEY010000036.1:0-20692 GCA_049433545.1 Burkholderiales bacterium
TCTACGCGCTGGTGGCGCTGGGCTACACCATGGTCTACGGCATACTCGGGCTGATCAACTTCGCGCACGGCGACATCACCATGATCGGCGCGCTGGTTTCGCTGACTGTCGCACAAATGCTGGCCGCGGCCGGGCTGCCGGTACCACTGGTGCTGCTGCTTGCCGGCGGCGCGGCGGTCCTCGTCTGCGTCAGCCTCGGTGTTTCGATCGAACGCGTCGCCTACCGGCCGCTGCGGCGCGCCCCGCGCCTGGCCCCGCTGATCACCGCGATCGGTATATCGATACTGCTGCAGTATTCGGCCGCGCTGGTCTGGGGCAAGCAGTACATCGCCATGCCCGAGATCATCGGCACAACCCGCATCACCATACTTGGCGCGCAGCTGACCGGGCTGCAGGTGGCGATTTTTTCGCTCGCCTGCGCCATCATGGCCTGCCTGCTGTGGTTCATCCATTCCAGTCGCATGGGGCGGGCCATGCGCGCCACCGAACAGAATCCCGAAGTCGCCGGGCTGATGGGCGTCAATACCAACACCGTGATCGCCTTTACATTCATCCTCGGCTCGGCAATCGGCGCCGTCGCCGGCCTGATGGTCGTGCTCTATTACGGACTTGGCCACTACTTCATGGGCTTCATGCTCGGACTGAAAGCCTTCACCGCGGCCGTGCTCGGCGGCATCGGCAACGTCGCCGGCGCCATGCTCGGCGGCCTGCTGCTGGGAGTCATCGAAAGCCTGGCTTCGGGATACATCGGTGATCTCACCGGCGGCGTGCTGGGCAGCAACTACCGCGACATCTTCGCGTTCCTGGTGCTGGTACTGGTGCTGGTGCTGAAACCCTCGGGGCTGATGGGCCGGCACGCCAGCGAGCGCGCATGACGACGGGATGCACCCGCCAGTGAACCTGACTGAACTTTCCCGCAACCCCATTCTGCGCCGCACGGCGATCTTCATGGTCTGTGCGCTGCTGCTCGCCGCGCCGTTCCTGATCGAAGCCGCGCTGGGAAGAAGCTGGGTGCGCATCACCGACGTGGCACTGCTGTTCATCATGCTTGCCCTCGGCCTGAACATCGTCGTCGGTTTTGCCGGCCTGCTGGATCTGGGATATATCGCCTTCTTCGCGGTCGGCGCCTACTGTTATGCGCTGCTGGCCTCGCCGCAATTCGGTTTGCACTGGCCCTTCCTGGCGCTGCTGCCGCTGGGTGCGGGCGTGGCCGCGATCTTCGGCATCCTGCTCGGCGCACCGACGCTGCGCCTGCGCGGCGATTACCTGGCCATAGTCACCCTGGGTTTCGGCGAAATCATCCGCGTCCTGCTCAACAATCTGAACCGGCCGGTCAACATTACCAACGGGCCGCAGGGCATCACGCTGATTGATCCTCTGCAGATCGGCGGGTTCTCCCTGGCACAGACGCACACGCTTTTCGGCCTGACCTTCACTCCCGTGCACAGCTACTACTTCGTGTTCCTTGCCTGCGCGGTACTGTCCGTTTTCATCTCGCTGCGCCTCGAGAACTCGCGCATCGGCCGCGCCTGGGTCGCAATCCGGGAAGACGAGCTTGCAGCATCGGCCATGGGCATCAACACCCGCAACATGAAATTGCTGGCGTTCGCGATGGGCGCCACCTTCGGCGGTGTTGCGGGGGGACTGTTTGCGTCATTCCAGGGCTTCGTCAGCCCGGAAAGTTTTCACCTGATCGACTCCATCATGGTGCTGTGCATGGTGGTTCTCGGCGGCATGGGCAACGTGGCGGGCGTGGTCATCGGCGCCGTGCTGCTCACGGTGCTGCCGGAGGCGCTGCGCTACATCGGACCGCTGCAGCAGCAATGGCTGGGCGAAGTCTTCGTCGATCCTGCAGACCTGCGCATGCTGCTGTTCGGCCTGGCGCTGGTGCTGATGATGCTGCTGCGGCCGTCGGGCATCCTGCCGGCTCGCCGGCGGCGCGGCACAAAACCATCCAGCACCCCCGCGGAGGCTGCAGATGGCGCCTGACAACACGCCGCTGCTGGTTGCCGCGGGCATCTCAAAGCATTTCGGCGGCCTGGCCGCACTGTCGGATGTATCGATCAGCGTGCCCCGCGGCGGGATTTTCGGCCTGATCGGCCCCAACGGCGCTGGCAAGACCACGCTGTTCAATGTGCTGACCGGACTCTATCAGGCGGATACCGGGACGCTGGATTTCAACGGGACATCACTCAACGGGCTGAAGCCGCACGATGTGGCTCGCCACGGCATTGCCCGCACCTTCCAGAACATCCGCCTGTTCGGCAGCATGACTGCGCTGGAAAACGTCATGGTCGGACGACACCTGCGATCAAGTACCGGCGTGATCGGCGCGGTGCTGCGCACGCAGCATGCGGAAATGGAAGAACAGGCCATCGCGCGTCGCGCGCACGAACTGCTCGATTATTGCGGCCTGGCGGCGCGCGCCGGGGACATCGCCCGCGATCTGCCCTACGGCGACCAGCGCCGGCTGGAAATCGCGCGGGCGCTGGCCACCGACCCGCTGCTGCTGGCGCTGGACGAGCCCGCCGCCGGAATGAACACCACGGAAACCGCGGCACTGCAAAAACTCATCGAGCGCATTTGTGCCGACGGCATCACCGTGCTGCTCATCGAACACGACATGAAGCTGGTGATGGGCCTGTCGCACAACGTGGCCGTGCTCGATTACGGTGAAAAGATCGCGGAAGGCGCGCCGGCCGCGGTGCAGCGCGACCCCAAAGTCATCGAGGCTTATCTCGGCGGCGGCGTAGCGTGACCGGCAACATGCTTACAGTACGGAACCTTCAGGTTTCATACGGCGGCATCAGGGCCGTCAAGGGCGTGAACCTGGATATCGCCCGGGGAGAAGTCGTTGCCCTGATCGGCGCCAACGGAGCCGGCAAAACCACGCTGCTCAAGGCCATATCCGGACTGCTCAGGCCGGCGGCGGGCAGCATCACCTATGATGGCGCCGATATGACCGGCAAACCGGCGTATGATCTGGTGCGGCGCGGACTGGCGATGGTACCCGAAGGACGTGGAATGTTTTCGCGTCTCAGCGTGGCTGAAAACCTGGCAATGGGCGCTTACATCCGGAACGATGCAGAGGAGGTGGCCAGGGATTTCGAACGCGCCTATGCACTGTTCCCGCGGCTGGCTGAACGCAGGACGCAGGACGCAGGCACGCTTTCCGGAGGCGAGCAGCAAATGCTCGCCATTGCACGGGCGCTGATGTGCCGGCCGCGGATGCTGCTGCTGGACGAGCCCAGCATGGGCCTGGCGCCCCTGATGGTGGGAAAAATATTCGAAACCGTGCGCGCGGTGGCCGCGGAAGGCGTAACCATGCTGCTGGTCGAACAAAATGCGAAACTTGCGCTCGAAACCTGCAACCGGGGTTATGTGATGGAAAGCGGCAATATCGTACTTGCCGACGCCGCCGAAAATCTGTTATCCAGCCCACAAGTGAGGCATGCCTATCTTGGAGAATAAGCAGCTGATGCCGGAAAAGCCTGTTTCGGCCGCGAACGCGCCGGCCGGGCGGCTCGGGTTACCTCATGCGGCGCGATTCCCCCTGTTTGCGCTGGGTGCCATCGGGCTGGTCGGACTGCTCGGATTTCTCTACCAGAAAAGCCAGGGCGTCGACTACCGCCAGCAGGGTGAAATCCTTGGTTACCTGCGCGAACTAAAGGAGATTGATGGCAGCTGGGATCTCGAAGTGCTGCGCGCCCGGGTCGAAGGTACGACGGGCAAGGCGCGCCCGGCCAGTCCCCAGGGCGTGCGGGCGCCGGAGCTGCTGCGGCGCCTGCGGCAGGCTGCGGCGGAAAACCCCGGTCCGGCGCTGGATCGCGGATTACCGGCCCTGCTGCAGGCTTTCGAGCAAAAAACCGATCTGCTGACACGTTATCGCGCCGCCAGCAGCGCGGTGATACAGGCGCTCGGGCGCATGGTCGAGTTCGACAACGAAATCGCCGGCCTGGTACGGGGAGCCTGGCAAAGTTACCCGAAACGGGAAAAACTGCTCGCCATCGAAAGCACGTCGGCACTGCTGTTTGCCCAGGTCCTGCGTTATGCGGCGGATCCGACCGCGGCCCAGCGCAAGAACGTCGAACTCTTCATCTCCGATTTGCGCAAGGCCGGCAACGGCGCACCCCCGGCGCTGCGTGACGGCCTGGCGCGTGTCGATTCGACCGTGCAGCAGATCCTCGGCGCAAAGCCGGTGGAAGATGAATTGTTCCGGAAAATTTCCATGGCTTCGGCGGGACCGCGCATCGACAGCCTCACCGACGCGTTCACCGCCGAAACCGCCGAAATCCAGTCAAACAGCGAACGCTACCGGATCTACCTGATCGCCTATGCTGCCGCGCTGCTGGTGCTGACCGGCTGGCTGCTGTCGCGACTGGCCGTCAGTTACCGGCTGCTCGAATCCCGCTTGGAGGAACGCACCCGCGAACTCTTGGACGCATTGCGGCAGCTGAAGGAATCGGAGTCACAGCTGATCCAGACCGAAAAAATGTCCTCGCTGGGCCAGATGGTTGCCGGCATCGCCCACGAAATCAACACGCCGCTGGCCTATGTCAAAAACAGCCTGGGCTCGGTTGCCGGCAAACTGCCGGAAGTAAAAAAGCTGGTGGTCGAAACCAACAAGCTGCTCAAGCTGATGGAGGACGGCAGCCCCGATCCCGAGCGCCTGCATGCCAAATACACATCGGTGAATGACCTGATCCACCGTTTCGCCGAACAGCAGGCACTGGCCGAACTCGGGCAGCTGGCCTCCGACGGGCTTTACGGCATCGAGCAGATCTCCGAAATCGTGCTGAACCTGAAGAATTTCAGCCGCCTTGATCGCAGCAAGGTTTCCAGCTTCAATCTCAACGAAGGCCTGGAAAGCGCGCTGATACTCGCCAAACATGAACTGAAGCACCTCACGGTGAATCGGCAGTTCGGCGACATTCCCGCCATCACCTGCTCGCCGTCCCAGCTCAACCAGGTATTCCTAAACCTGATCAACAACGCCGCCCAGGCCATCGAATCGGGTTCGGGTGAAATCACCATCACCACCCGCACCGAGGGTCCCGACCAAGTCGCCGTCGAGATTGCGGACAACGGCAAGGGCATCCCGCCGGAGATCATGTCCAAAATTTTCGATCCCTTTTTCACGACCAAGGCGGTCGGCAAGGGCACCGGACTCGGGCTGTCGATTTCGTACAAGATCATCGAGCAGCACGGTGGTAGGATCAGCGTTGATTCCACGGTGGGAACCGGCACGCGTTTCACCATCGTGCTGCCGCTGACCCCTCCGGCCACCACGGAAACCAGCGACCAGACATGAGCACCGGATATCCGAAAAACATCGGCAAATACGAGGTGCAGGGCGTGCTCGGCCGCGGCGGCATGGGCGTCGTCTACAAGGCCTTCGATCCGGCGATTCACCGCCAGGTCGCGATCAAGACCATCACCAAGTCGGCGATGGATCCTTCCGAGCTGCAATATGCGATCGCGCGTTTCCGGCACGAAGCACAGGCCGTAGGCCGGCTGACCCATCCGCGCATCGCCGCGATCTTCGACTACGGCGAAGACGAGCAGATCGCCTACATCGTGATGGAACTGGTGAACGGCAGATCGCTCTACGAACACCTGCAGAACAAGGCGAAGTTCGACCTCACCAAAATCGGGGAGATCGTGCGTCAGCTGCTCGACGGGCTGGGTTACGCCCACGCCCAGGGCGTGGTGCACCGCGACGTCAAGCCGTCCAACCTCCTGATCAACGACGACGGCCGGATCAAAATCAGCGACTTCGGCATCGCCCATCTTGATTCGTCTTCACTGACGCAGATCGGCGAAATCATGGGCTCGCCGGGATACATGTCGCCGGAGCAGTTCACCGGCGACGAGCCCGACGCCCGTACCGACATTTACGCTGCCGGCGTCATTGCCTACGAACTGCTGACCGGCCGCAAACCGTTCACCGGCAGCAACGTCGAAATCATGCGCCAGGTCATTGGCGAACGTCCGCCGAACCCGTCGGACTCGAATCCGCAGATCTCGGTCCATCTCGACTGGGCAACGCAGAAGGCTCTCGCAAAAAAACGCGAGGACCGGTTCCAGACTGCACGTGAATTCGCCCTCGCCTTCGTGCAGGGCGTGGCGGCCAGCCTGCGTGCCAGCAAACCCGCAGCCGCGGAATCCACCGAAGACGCGACGACGCAGAAACTGGATCCCAAGCTGATGACGGCGGCGCGTCTGATCGCCGGGCGGAAGGCGGCTGCGGCCAAGCCGGCATCTGAAACCGAACCCGTCACCCCGGTTGCGTCGGCATTCGATACCGGCGGCAAGAAGGCCAAGCTGCTGTTTGTCGACGATGAAGAGCGCATCCTGAACGCGTTACGCTCGATATTCCGTGCTGACTACAACGTGTTCACCGCCAGCAGCGGCCCGGAAGCCATGGAATTCCTGAAGCGCTTCCGCCCGCACGTGATCATCAGCGACCAGCGCATGCCGGAAATGACCGGGGTCGAATTCCTGCGCCAGGTCCGGGATTTCGCACCGCACACGGTGCGCATATTGCTGACCGGATACTCCGATCTGGCTTCCATCGTCGGCTCGATCAACGACGGCGAGGTATTCCGTTTCATCAGCAAACCCTGGGATAACACGGACATCCAGAAAACCATCGCCGAAGCCGCCGCGATCGCGCTGGAGCTTTCCGACATGGCGGCAGCTCCGGTCATCGTGCCCGAAAAAATCAGCAGCGGCATCCTGGTCATCGACTAGGACCAGAGCGTGTACCGCGCGGCGGCAGAACTGATCGGAAACGTCTGCCCGGTGCTGCATGCGCCCGATATCGACCGCGCGCTGACGATGCTCGCCGAACAGGAAATCGCGGTGATCGTTGCCGATATCCGCGGCGGCGACCAGAAATCCCTTGCGGCTTTCAAGCTGCTGAAACAGGACCATCCGGAAATCCTCGCCATAGTCATGACGGAGGCCTCGGATTCGGAGCTGGTTATCGACCTGATCAACCAGGCGCAGGTGTTCCGCTTCCTGACCAAGCCGCTGAACCTGAAACTGCTGCAGCAGCATGTACATGCGGCGCTGGCGCGTTACCAGTCGTTCCGCAAAACCCCAAAGCTGCTGAAGCAGCATCGCGTGGCTGCGGCGCGTGCGGGCGACGCCTCCATGTTCGGCCAGTTGCGGGAGCGCATTCGCTCCATCAAATCCTGGTTCGGCGTCTGAACAAGCGTCAGACCCAGTCCCTGCCGGTCAGGAAATCGCTGTACAACCTCGCTTCGGGCGTACCCGGTGCGGGATGCCAGTCGTAACGCCAGCGCACAACCGGCGGCAAGGACATCAGGATGGATTCGGCGCGCCCCCCTGATTGCAGTCCGAACAAGGTGCCGCGGTCATAGACCAGGTTGAATTCGACGTAACGACCGCGGCGGTAGGCTTGGAAATCCCGCTCCCTATCGCCATACGGCTGATCACGCCGCCGCTCGACGATCGGCACATAGGCAGGCAGGAAGTGGTCGCCGACGCTGCGCGTCAGCGCAAAACAGCTTTCAAAATCCGGCTGCGCCAGATCGTCGAAAAAAATCCCGCCGATGCCGCGCGGTTCATTGCGGTGTTTCAGGAAAAAATAACGGTCGCACCATTGCTTGAACCGCGAATGGTGTTCGGCGCCGAACGGCGCCAGCGCATCCCTGCAGGTGCGGTGAAAATGCACGGCATCGTCTTCGACGCCGTAATACGGCGTCAGGTCCATGCCGCCGCCGAACCACCATACCGGCGCCGCACCGGATTTTTCGGCAACAAAACAGCGCACGTTCATGTGCACCGTCGGCACATGGGGATTGCGCGGATGCAGCACCAGCGACACACCCATGGCCTGGAAGGAGCGTCCCGCCAGTTCCGGCCGCGAGGCGGATGCCGATGGCGGCAGGTTGTCGCCGAAAACATGGGAAAATCCCACGCCGCCACGTTCGAACAGCGCGCCGCCTTCGATGAGGCGGGTAATGCCGCCGCCGCCCTGCGGCCGCGCCCAGGCATCGTGCAGGAAGCTGCCGCCATCCAGCGCCGCGAGGCGGTCAACGATGACCTGCTGCAAACCGGTCAGATAGTTTTTTACGGCAACGATATCCATGGCGATGCGAGAAGACGCCGGACCGCGCCCGGTTACTTGCGGCCTGCCGCGATGGCGCGGTGGCCGATGTCGCGCCGGTACTGCATGCCGTCGAAACGGATGGCGTCGACGATTTCGTAGGCGCGGCGCTGCGCCGTGCGGGCATTGTGGCCCAGCGCCGTCACGCACAGCACGCGGCCGCCGCTGGTCACCACGTCCTTGCCCGCCAGCGCGGTACCGGCATGGAAAACATGAAAGTCGTCGCCCGCACCCGGCAGCCCGCGAATGACGTCGCCCTTGCGCGGTTCCCCGGGATAATTGGCGGCGGCGAGCACCACACCCAGCGCCACGCGCGGATCCCATTCGGCTTCGACGGTATCGAGCCTGCCGTCGATGGCCGCTTCCAGCAGCCCGACCAGATCGCTTTTCAAGCGCATCATGATCGGTTGTGTTTCGGGGTCGCCCATGCGGCAGTTGAACTCCAGCACCTTGAGCGCGCCGTTGGCACCGATCATCAACCCAGCATAGAGAAATCCGCTGTAAGGAATACCGTCAGCAGCCATACCGTTGATCACCGGCTGGATCACTTCGCGCATCACCCGCGCGTGGATTTCCGGGGTCACCACCGGCGCCGGCGAATAAGCGCCCATGCCGCCGGTATTCGGGCCCTGGTCGCCGTCCTGCAACCGCTTGTGGTCCTGACTGCTGGCCAGCGCCAGCGCATGGCGGCCGTCGGCGAGCACGATGAAGCTGGCCTCCTCGCCCTCGAGGAATTCCTCGATCACCACCCGCGCCCCGGCCGTCCCCATGCCGTTGCCGACCAGCATCATCTCGACCGCGGTATGCGCTTCGGCAACGGACATCGCCACCACCACTCCTTTGCCCGCGGCCAGACCATCGGCCTTGATGACGATCGGTGCGCCCTGTTTATCGATGTAGGCATGTGCCGCGGCAGCATCCGTGAACGTTGCGTGGGCCGCCGTCGGGATGCCGTGCCTGACCATGAAACTCTTGGCGAAATCCTTGGAACTCTCAAGCTGTGCGGCCTTTTGTACGGGGCCGAAAATGCGCCGGCCTGCGCCACTCACCGCGTCCACCAGGCCCGCGGCCAACGGCGCTTCGGGACCGACCACCGTCAGCGCAACGTCGTTTTTATTAATAAAATCAATTACTTGCTGATTTCCCTCCAGTGACACATTTTGTATGCCGTCTTCGCGCGCGCTGCCGGCATTGCCCGGCGCAACATAAACCATGGACACGCGTGGCGACTGCGCCAGCTTCCACGCCAGTGCGTGTTCGCGACCACCACCGCCGACGACGAGGATTTTCATCAGTGGCGGAAATGCCGGAAACCGGTGAACACCATCGCAATTCCCTGCTCGTCGGCGGCTGCTATGACTTCTTCGTCGCGCATGCTGCCACCGGGTTGAATGATTGCCAGTGCACCCGCCTTGACCACCACGTCGACACCATCGCGAAACGGAAAAAAAGCATCGGAGGCCACTACCGAGCCTTGCAGCGAAAGACCGGCGTTTTCCGCCTTGATCGAGGCAATGCGTGCTGAATCAATACGACTCATCTGCCCGGCGCCCACTCCGAGCGTTTTGCCGTCCCCGCAGAATACGATCGCGTTCGATTTCACGAATTTGGCCACGCGCCATGCAAACAGCAGATCGGTCATTTGCCGTGCGGTCGGCTTCGCCCTGGAAACCACTTTCAGGTCTTGCTCGGAAACATCCTTGTTGTCCGCCGACTGGATCAACAGGCCGGAGCCGATGCGCTTGGTATCGTGCGCATTGCGACCGCGTTCCCAGCTGTTTTTTCCATCCTGGTTTACGCCGGCGAGAGATATCTCCAAAACCCGAACATTGGTTTTGGATACCAGTATGTCGAGGGCATCGGCCGCGTAGGACGGCGCAATCAGGACTTCAACAAACTGCTTGCCGACCGCTTCCGCGGTTTTCCGGTCCAGCGGGCGATTGAACGCAATGATTCCGCCGAACGCGGATGTTGGATCGGTCGAGAACGCTTTTGCATAAGCTTCCGCGCAATCCGCACCCACGGCCACTCCGCAGGGATTGGCATGCTTGACAATGACACAGGCCGGTTGCCCGAAACTCTTGACGCACTCCCATGCCGCATCGGCATCCGCAATATTGTTATAGGACAGTTCCTTGCCCTGCAACTGCCTGGCCGTGACCAAAGAGCCCGGTGCGGGATAAAGATCCCGGTAGAGCGCGGCAAACTGATGCGGATTTTCCCCGTAGCGCAGATCCTGGATCTTCACAAAACGGCCGTTAGCCTGCGCCGGAAATTCGCTGCGCGTTCCGTCGTTCTGCAAGGAAGAGAGGTAATCGCTGATTGCGCCATCGTAATTCGATATGCGGTTGAACGCCGCGACAGATAATGCAAAACGCGTGCTGTCCGACAGCGCGCCGGCGGTGCGCTGCATCTCGTCAAGAACTGCAGCATATTGCGACGGATCGGTGACTACGCTGACGCTCTGCCAATTCTTGGCGGCTGAACGCACCATCGCCGGCCCGCCGATGTCGATATTTTCAACCGCCTCTTCGAGGCTGCATCCCGTCTTTGCGACTGTAGTCTCAAACGGATAGAGATTGACCACCAGCAAGTCGATCATCGGGATCTGTGCGGCTACGAGCGCCTGCATGTGCTCCGGATTTTCCCTGCGCGCGAGCAAACCCCCGTGAATTTTGGGGTGCAGTGTCTTGACCCGGCCGTCGAGCATTTCCGGAAAACCGGTGTAATCGGCGACCTCGATCACCGCCAGCCCGGCGTCGCGCAGCAGTTTGGCGGTGCCGCCGGTCGACAGCAGCGTCACCCCAAAAGCGCAGAGTCCGCGCGCGAATTCGACGATGCCTGCCTTGTCGGAAACGCTGATCAATGCCTGTTTGATGATGGCCATGGCTGCGGGTCGGTAGACGCTGGCGGCGGGGCGCTGCCGGGCGGGGCCCGGTCAGAACTTGATGTTGTAGGTCTTGATCTTCTTGCGCAGCGTGTTGCGGTTGATGCCGAGCATCGCGGCCGCATGGGACTGGTTGCCGCGCACCTTGTGCAACACCGATTCCAGCAGCGGCTTTTCCACGCTGCCGATGACCATGTCGTATACGCCGCAGGCTTTTTCCCCGTCGAGATCGCGGAAGTAGCCATCGATCGCCCGGCGCACGACGCGGGCCATTTCGGTTTCATTCATCATGCCGCCAGTTCCTCCACATAGTTCAGGCGTTCCCCCAGCCCCGACAGTTCCGCAAAAAAATCGTCGACGGCCGCAAGCTGCTCGGCGCAGGTCTGCAGCTGGTTCATCGCGTGGCGGAATGCAGCCGAGCCGGCCAGCCCCCTGGTGTACCAGGAGATATGCTTGCGCGCGACGCGCACGCCGGTGTGTTCGCCATAGAATCCGTACAGATCGTACAGGTGCGCCACCAGCACACGGTGGATCTCGCCGACCTCGGGAGGCGGCAGATGGCGGCCGGTCTCGAGGAAATGAGTGATTTCGCGGAACATCCACGGCCGACCCTGTGCCGCACGGCCGATCATCACCGCGTCCGCCCCTGTGTATTCCAGCACCTGTTTGACGCGCTCCGGCGTGGTGATGTCGCCATTGGCGATCACCGGGATGCCGATCCCGGCCTTGACCGCGGCAATGGTGTCGTACTCGGCCTCGCCGCTGTAGCCGCAGGCCCGGGTGCGGCCATGTATCGCCAGGGCCTGGATGCCCGAACTCTCGGCGATGCGGGCGACCCTGCACGCATTGCGGTGGTCGCGGTCCCATCCAGTGCGTATTTTCAGGGTCACCGGCACTTCGACTGCGCCGACCACGGCCTCGAGTATGCGCGCGACCAGCGGTTCGTCCTTGAGCAACGCCGAGCCGGCCATGACATTGCACACTTTTTTCGCCGGGCAACCCATGTTGATGTCGATGATCTGGGCGCCCTGGTCGACGTTGTAGCGCGCGGCATCAGCAAGCATCTGCGGGTCGGCGCCGGCGATCTGCACTGAAATCGGATCCACTTCGCCTTCGTGATTGGCACGTCGCCGCGTTTTTTCCGAACCCCACAACAGGGAATTGCTGGCCACCATCTCGGATACGGCCATGCCGGCGCCCATCTTCTTGCACAACTGGCGGAACGGACGATCGGTAACGCCCGCCATCGGTGCCACGATGAGGTTGTTCTTCAGTTGATGAGTGCCGATGCGCACCGGGCTTGTTCTTTTAAGTATGAATACAGGGAAAGGGCGCCATTGTAATCACACTCGACCGGCGTGCAAAGTGAAATGTGCCTCATTTTTGAGCAAGCGCCGCGTCCGTGCAACACGTCCTTGCGAGCGGATGCAATCGATGCGCCGGATGCCGGACCAAAATCATTTGTGATCAGCAGGTTTACTGCGAATTGCTCGAACGCCACATGCAAAGGTTCCGCCAAATGTCAGCGCGACCGAGGTTCAGCACGTCACAATCAGCCGCGCGCGCCGAAAGTCATGCGCCGGATCAGAAAATTCTTCAGCGGCGGCATGCATCCAAGCAAAGCAAGTCCCGTGCCGCGAATCAGCCGCAACGGCAACAAGTCATTGGAAAACAACTGCACCAGCGTATGGGTAAAGCCGACGCCGGCGCCGCGATCCAGGCGACGGCGGGCTGCATATTGATGCAGCCACTCGCGGGAACCCAGTGCCGCGGATTGCCGGCCGAGGATCTGTTCCGCCAGCTCCCAGGCATCACGCAACCCCAGGTTGAAGCCCTGTCCCGCCACCGGATGCAGCGTCTGCGCAGCATTGCCGATCAACACGATGTGGTCCGGTGATTCCTGCGGAGCACGGCGCAGGTGCAGCGGGTAAACCCGGCGCCCGCAGACCATGGTGAACCTGCCCGCACGTGAACCGAATTCCTGTTGCAACTGTTGCAGAAATTCAGCGTCGCCGGCGGCGCACAATAACTGTGCCCGCTCCGGCGTCGTGGTCCACACCAGTGCCCAGCCATCGCCGTCGGGCAACAAAGCCAGCGGGCCATGGCTGGTAAAACGTTCATACGCCACGTTGTCATGCGGGCGCTCACTTACCACACGCGCAGTCACCGCGCATTGCCGGTAATCCACCGACTTGCCGCCTGGTGGCTGCGGCCCGCTACCGCCGTCTGCCATCACGACCAGCAGCGCGGCCAATTGATGCAGCTTGCCGGCCTGCTCATATTCGAGCCGCGCAGCTTCGCCGCCATGGCATGCAGCAACACGCGCTCCGGTCCGGCAGATAGCAGGCGTTCCGGCCGCGGCCTTCGCCAGCACATCGGCAACATGGCCGTAATCCACGACATACCCGAGTTCGGGAAACCCGGCCTCCGCGGCGTCGAGTCCGACGCGACCGAATCCGCCTCGCTGTGAAACATGGATGCGCCGTATTGGCGTAGCGGCCGTTTCCAGCAAGGGCCATGCCCCCAGCCGCTCCAGGATCAGCCGGCTGCCGTAAGACAGCGCCAGCGGCCGGGCATCGCCGGAAACCGCGGCACGCGCCTCAAGCAGCACGATCCGCAGACCAGCGTCGCGCAAGGCCAGCACCAGCGCACTGCCGACCGGCCCCCCGCCGGCAATCACGACATCGGCAGTTTCAGCCGCGGGCATCAGCGATCAGGGCTTCGATGCCGGCGACGCTTTTCGGCGCACCGGCGCTGAGAATTTCGCAGCCCTGTGCGGTCACCAGGGCGTCGTCTTCAATGCGCACGCCGATGTGCGCGAATTTGTCAGGCACCCCCGGTCCCGGACGGATATAACAGCCGGGCTCCACCGTCAGCACCATGCCCGGCTGCAGTTCGCGCCAGCTGCCGTCTTTTTTGTAGTCCCCGGCATCATGCACATCCAGCCCCAGCCAGTGCCCTGTGCGGTGCATGTAGAACTGCCTGTAGGTTTCCTGCTCCAGCACCGCGTCCAGCGAACCTTCCAGCAACTTCAGGTCGATGAAACCGCGGGCGAGCACGGCAACGGCCGCATCATGCGGCGCATTCCAGGGTGCGCCCGGCCGTACCGCCGCGATCGCCGCCGCTTGCGCCGCCAGCACCAGCTGGTAGATGTCACGCTGCGGTCCGCTGAAACGTCCGTTGACCGGAAACGTGCGCGTGATGTCCGAAGCATAACCATCGAGTTCGCATCCGGCATCGATCAGCAGCAGATCGCCTTCGGCCAGCCTGCCTTCGTTCTCGACATAGTGCAGCACGCAGGCATGGGCGCCGGCCGCAACGATGGGCGTGTACGCCGGCGCCTGCGCGCCGTGGCGGCGGAATTCGTACTGCAGCAGCGCCTCGATCTCGTATTCGGAGATGCCGGGCCGCGCGGCGAGCATGGCCTTGCAGTGCGCCGCCGCGGAAATTTCACCGGCACGGCGCATCAGCCCGATTTCGGCCGCGTCCTTGATCAGCCTCATTTCGTCCAACAGCACACGCACGTCGCGGATGTCGCCGGGGGCCGCGACACCGCTGCGCGCGCGGTTGCGCACGGCATTGATCCATCCCAGCACGCGCGCATCCCAGTGCGCATCGGCACCCAGATGCACCTGCGCCACTGGCCGGTCGGCCAGCAGGTCGGGCAATCGCGCGTCGAGCTCGGCCACGCTGAAGGCCTCGTCGAAACCAAACTGCTCGCGCGCGGCCTGCGGTCCGTGACGGTAACCATCCCAGATTTCGCGTTCCGCATTTTTCTCGCGACAGAACAGGATGCTGCGCGGATCGGCTCCGCCGATCAGCACCAGCACGGCTTCAGGCTCGCGGAAACCGGTCAGGTAATAGAAATAGCTGTCGTAACGGTACGGGTAATGCGCATCCCGGTTGCGGATGCTTTCCGGTGCCGTGGGGACGATGGCGATGCCCTCGCCCAGCAGTGCGGCAAGCCGCGCACGGCGACGGACATGGACATCGGCATCAAACGGCATCATGGTTGGCATGCGCCGATTATAGCCGCGCCTCAGTCGGTGATCTGCGCGTCAAGCAGCCGCACCCATGCGGCTTCCCGTGCCTGCAACTCAGGCTCCAGCGTGCGCTGCAGTTCCTGATACGCCGCGACCAGCCGCTCGGCCTCCGTGCCGGGGCGCAGTTCCGGCAGCGCAGCGGCGACCGCAGCCAGGGTTTCGCGCAGCGCCAGCGCCGCTGCAAGCGCGCTTTTCAGGCGTTCGCGCGGATGCGGAATCCAGCCGCGGGCAGCGACCAGGCTTTTCAACCGTTCGCCGAGTTCGAGCAGTCGTTTGCGCAATCGCGGCGCGACACCCAGCCTGTCGCTTTCCACGCCGCCCCACACCGCGATCGCGATCAATTCCTGCCACTGCTGCCGCATTTCAGCGACCCGGGCCCGCTCGAATGCCAGCGCGGCATCAACCTGTTGCGCATCAAAAACATGAGGCATGTTATTCATGCGTCTCCGCGCACCGCGCGGTCGAGCGCCGCGAGGCGTTCCGGTGTGCCGACATCATGCCAGCACCCGCTGTAGAACTCGCCGCTGACCCGGCCTTCCTTCATCGCCGCGATCAGCACATCAGCCAGCCGCGCACGCGAGCCGCGCACAATGCCTGCGAACAGTGCCGGGTGATAAGCCCCCATGCCGCTGAAGGTATGGCGGATGCGGGCATCGGCGACAACCATGCCGCCGGAAATTCCGAAATCTCCGCGCGGATGCTGCGGCGGATTCTCCACCAGCACCAGGTGCGCATGCGGGCCCTTCGCAGACAGGCGCCGTGCCGCCGCTGCGAGTGTCGAAAAATCGTAATCGCTGCAAACATCGGCATTCACCGCGATGAAAGGATCCGCGCCGAGCAGGGGCAACGCATACGCAATGCCGCCCGCGGTTTCCAGCGCTGCCGCTTCGCGCGAGTAAACGATGCGCGCGCCCAGCGCAGCGCCCTCGCCGAGACTATCTTCGATGCGTTGGCCGAGGTGCGCAAGATTGATCACGAGATCTTTGATCCCGGCGCGCACCAGCGATTCAATAATCAGAAAAATCAACGGCTTGCCCCCGATCTCCAGCAAGGCCTTGGGTGTATGGTCGGTCAGCGGGCGCATGCGCTCGCCGCGGCCGGCTGCAAGGATCATCGCTTTCACGGCGCCGACTCAGAACGTGTAACCGACACGCGGTGGAAGCTGCTCCAGCTCGTCGAGCAGCCGCGCCAGCGGCGCCAACGGCGCGTAACGCGCGCACACTGCGTGCGCATAGGCCAGAAAACGCGGGGCGTCTTCCAGGTACGCCGGTTTGCCGTCGCGATGGCGGATCCGGGCAAAAATGCCCAGCACCTTCAGGTGGCGCTGCAGGCCCATCCATTCGAAGGCGCGGTAGAAATCACCGAAATCGGCATCCACGGGCAGATGCGCGTGTTTGGCACGCTCCCAGTAACGCACCGTCCAGTCGAGCACGCGCTGTTCATCCCAGCTGACGAACGCATCTCTGAACAGCGACACCACATCATAGGCAATCGGTCCGCAAACCGCGTCCTGGAAATCGAGCACGCCGGGGTTGGGCTCGGAAAGCATCAGGTTGCGCGGCATGAAATCGCGATGCACATACACCGCCGGCTGCGCCAGCGCGCTGTCCGCAAGCAGCGCGGTGACCCCCGCCAAAGACTCACCCTGGCTGACGGACAGCGTGATTCCGAGGTGACGTCCGACATACCAGTCCCGGAACAGGTCCATTTCCCGCTGCAGCAACAGGCGGTCGTAAGGCGGCAGCACTCCACTGCGCGTGGCACGCTGCCACGTAACCAGTGCGTCGATGGCATTGCCGAACAGTGCATCGGCATTGGCTTCCGTCAGCGCCTGCAGATAAGTGGTGGTACCGAGATCGGAGAGCAGCAGGAAACCCTGTTGCAGATCGGAGGCCATCACCACCGGCACATGCAGCCCCGCGTCGCGCATCAATTGCGCGACCTGGATGAACGGGCGGCAATCTTCGCGATCGGGCGGCGCGTCCATTGCGATGCGAGTTTCGCCACCGGTTGTTACCCGGAAATAGCGCCGGAAACTCGCATCCGCGGATGCCGGCGCAAGAGCGGGCTCGGCGCCGGGAATCTGCACGGCAAGCCATGCGCGTAGCGCGTCGAGTCGCGGATCACTTCCGGCCGCAGAGTTAGGATTCAAGCGTTGCTTCAGGCTGTGAATTGTGAGATTTTAACACCTCGCCTGACACCCTCCCCCGATGCCCTTCCCCAGAAAAACCCGGATCGCGCTTGCCGCATTGTGCGCGTTGCCGCTGCTGGCCGGTGCTGATGAGGGAGCGCCGGTCAAGACGCCGTCCGGCGTCGGCCTGAAGCCACCGCAGCAAGCGGCGGGGGATGTACCGGTTTTCGTGGAAGCCGACCGCCTGCAGGGCACCCAGGACAAGGAGATCGAGGCTTCCGGCAATGCGCGCCTGCGCAAGGCCGGCCAGACCTTCCAGGCCGACTGGATGAAGCACGATACGGCCGCTGACGTGCTGACGGCGAGAGGCAGCGTGCGCATCGAGCAGGACCGCGAAATCCTGGAAGGCACTGCTCTGCGCTACGAACTCGCAACCGACCGCGGCGCAATGGAAACACCGAGTTACCAGTTGATGAGCGTTCCTTCCAAAAACGCTGCCAAACCCCGGTTCTCCGAAAGTGACGCCCGCGGCACCGCCGAGCGGCTGCTGTTCGACGGCCCCGGCAAATACCGCGTAGAAAGTGCGAGCTACACCACCTGCGAACCGGGAAACGACGCCTGGTTCCTTCGCGCCAGGCAGCTCGACATCGACCGCAACCGGGATGTCGCGGTCGCCCGCGACGCGAGCATCGTATTTTTCGACCAGACAATTTTTTATTCGCCTTATCTTTCGTTTTCACTGCATCAGAAGCGCAAATCCGGTTTCCTGACCCCGAGTTACCGCACCTCGAATACAACGGGCTTCGAGTTTACCGTCCCCTATTACCTGAACATTGCTCCCGACATGGATGCGACGCTGTACCCCCGCTACATGACCAAGCGCGGACTGCAGCTGGGCGGCGAATTCCGTTACCTGAATCCGCGCTGGCAGGGCGAGACGCGTGCTGAAGTGCTGTCCGGCGATCAACAAATCAGCCGTGACCGCTGGGGACTGTTCACCAAGCACAGGCAGACCTTCGGCAACAACTGGAGCGGCACTCTCAACCTGAACCGCGTCTCCGACGACAAGTATTTCACCGACCTGTCCACGCAGGTGGCGATCACTTCTCAGGCCCATCTGTCCAATGACCTCACGCTGGCCCGTGCCGGCACCTGGGGGGACGCCGGCACCTACAGTTTTTCCGCACTCACGCAACGCTGGCAGACCCTGCAGGCGGACCCGCTCGCGCCGCTGTTGCCGCCGTACAACCGCCAGCCGCAGCTTACGCTGTCGGCGCAGCGCCTCGGTTCACGCTGGGGCGATTTCGACCTGCTGGGCAGTTTCGTCGCGTTTGATCACGAGTCGCTGGTCACCGCCCGGCGCAGCCTCGCCTACCCCAGTTTTTCCATGCCGCTGCAGAACGCCTACGCCTTCGTCACGCCCAAGATCGGCATGCACGTCACGCACTACGCGATGGGCAGCAACAATGTCGCGGGGCTGCCGGACGCCACCCGCACCCTGCCCATATTCAGCGCCGAGTCCGGCGTGGTGTTCGAACGCGAAATGCGCTCCGGAGGGCAACCGTTCATACAAACGCTGGAACCCAAAGCGTATTACGTCTACATCCCTTACAAGGACCAGAGCCGGCTGCCGAATTTCGAGAGCGGGCTGCAGGACATCAATTTCGCGACGATTTTCACGGAGAACCAGTTCAGCGGGCAGGACCGCATCAACGATGCCAATCAACTCACCGTCGGCGCCAGTTCGCGTTTCATCGACGCCGCCACAGGCATCGAGCGCCTGCGAGTGGCCATGGCGCAGCGCTACTATTTCCAGTCCCAGCGCGTCACGGTTCCGGGGGTACCGCCGCGCGCCAGCGACAGCAATTCATCGGACCTGCTGGCCACGATCAGCGGCCACGTTGCCAGGAACTGGACTGCAGATGCGGGATGGCAGTACAACACCGACCTGAAGCAGACCCAGAAATTCAACGTCGCCGGGCGTTATCAGCCACAGCAGGGCAAGGTGCTTAACCTGGCCTACCGCGATACCGTAAACTCGCTGCGACAGGCCGACTTTTCCGCGCAATGGCCGGTTGAGGGCCGCTGGACCGCAGTTGGGCGCTGGAATTTCTCGATCCGCGACAGCCGCACGCTGGAAGCCCTCGCCGGGCTTGAATACAACGACCGCTGCTGGGCGCTGCGCGTGGTCGCCCACCGCTTCGCCACCACCACCAGTGCCGCCAGCACTTCCCTGTTCATCCAACTGGAACTCAACGGCGTGTCGCGGATAGGCACCAACCCGCTGGAAGTGCTGCAGAGGAACATTGCCGGCTACAAACAGCTGGACCCCCGCGGCGCCTCGCCAGTCGAATACAATATGCCGGGATTGTTTTAGCCTGCGGGACACGGGACGGCAGAACCGTCCGTCGCACTACCCGATAATTCTGGATTCAACATGCAACTCCGACCCCTTTTCCGCCGCCTGATGGCCTGCGCCATCATACCCGCCCTGCTGCTGGGCAGCGCCGCCGCCGGCGCCCAATCCGCCAAACCGCGGACCATAGTTACCGTCGATCGCATCGTTGCGGTGGTCAATGACGAAGTCATTACGGAACGCGAACTTGCCGCGCGGGTGGATTTTGCATTCCGCCAGATGCGCCAGCAAGGCACGCCGCCGCCCCCGCGGGAGGTCATGGAACGGCAATTGCTCGAACGCCTGATCAGCGACCGGGCGCAGATACAGCATGCACGCGATATAGGACTGCGCGTCGAAGACGCCGAACTGGACAAGGCGCTGGCGCGGATTGCCGAGGAAAACAGAATGTCCCTGCAGCAGATGCGCGACACGCTGAGCAAGGATGGCGTGCCGTTCGACAAGTTCCGTGAAGACATCCGCAATGAAATCACGCTGTCGCGGCTACGCGAACGCGAAGTAGCGCGGAAAATCGTCGTCACCGACACCGAGGTCGACAGCTACATCCAGGGCCTCAAGGCGCAATCCGGCCGCGGTGATGAATTCAACGTATCGCACATCCTGGTCACCGTTCCGGAAAACGCCACACCGGAGCAATTGCAGGCCCGCCGCGAGCGCGCCGAACAGGCGCTGGCGCAGATCCGGGGTGGCAGCGATTTCCGCCAGGTCGCCGCAGCCTTTTCCGACGGTCCAGAAGCGCTGCAGGGTGGACTGATAGGCTGGCGGGAAAGTGACCGCCTACCGGCATTGTTCCTCGAGGCACTGCGTCCGCTGCAGGCCGGCGGGCTGAGCGGCCTGCTGCGCAGCCCGAACGGTTTCCACATCCTGAAGCTGAACGAGCGCCGCGGTGGCCAGGCGCCGATCATGGTCCAGCAGACCCGGGCCCGCCATATCCTGATCAGGATCAACGAGCTGGTTTCCGAAACCGAGGCTCGCAACCGCCTGCTGACGCTGAAGGAACGGCTCGACAACAAGGCCGACTTCGCAGAACTGGCGCGGGCGCGCTCGGAAGACACCAGCGCATCCCGCGGCGGCGATC
>JBMTEY010000037.1:0-19849 GCA_049433545.1 Burkholderiales bacterium
ATCGGATCATCACCGACTCGGCCGGCACCCACGATTATCATATCGGCGCCGCGCCTGATTCACGGGCCCTGGCTGCCGCCACCAGACGCGGCTATGACCTGAGCAGCTTGCGTGCCCGCCAGGTCGCGCCTGGGGACTTCAGTCGTTTCGATTACGTGCTGGCAATGGACAACGATAACCTGTTCCTGCTGCGCCGCTCATGTCCGGAGCATTATCAAGAACGGGTGAGGCTGTTCCTGGAATTTGCGCAGGGTGCAGATCAGCGTGAAGTGCCCGACCCGTACTACGGCGGCGAACAGGGTTTCGAAACGGTTCTCGATCTCGCGGAAAATGCCGCAGCGGGACTACTGCGGCATATCCGTGCCAACCATCTCAATTCAGCTTGAGGTTCGCTGTCTTGATGACCTTGACCCAGCCTTCGTATTCGTCGCGCCAGAACTTGGCCAGCGCTTCCGGGGTGCCGGGTGCGGGCTCGGCACCCTGACTGGCCAGTCGGTTCGCCAGTTCGGGTCGCGTGAGCGCCCTGACGGCATCGGCATTGATTTTGGCGATGACGTCCTTGGGTACCGCGGCCGGCGCGAGCAGGGCATACCAGGTTACGTATTGATAACCCTTGTAGCCTGCTTCAGCGACCGTGGGGATGTCGGGTGCGGCAGGGGAGCGCCTGCCGCTGCCGACTGCGATGCCGCGCAAACGGCCGCTTTTCACGTGCGGCAGCACCGATGGCATGCTGTTGAACATGACCGAGATCTGGCCGGAGATCAGATCGGTCAGGGCGGGCGCCGTACCTTTGTAGGGGATGTGCGTCAGGTTGACGCCGGCCCTCGATTTCAGCAATTCCATGCCGAGGTGCTGGGGGCTGCCGGGACCGACTGAGCCGTAGTTGATTTCTCCCGGTTTTGCTTTGGCCAGCTTCACCAGTTCCGTAACGTTGCGTGCCGGGAGGGAAGGATGCACCGCAAGTATCTGCGGATTGATCACCGTGAGCGTGATCGGCGCGAGATCCTTGAACACGTCATATGGCAGCTTGTTGTTCGTGGCCGGCGCCAGTGCCAGCGACCCTGAAGTGCCGAATAGCAGGGAGTAGCCATCCGGCGCGGAGCGCAGCACGGATTCGACGCCGATGATGCCGTTGGCGCCGGGGCGGTTTTCGACGACCACCTGCTGCTTCCACGCCTCGCTGAGTTTCTGCGCCAGTGCTCGGCCGACAAAATCCGTCGGGCCGCCGGGCGGGAAATGGATCACCATGCGCACGGCCTTGTTCGGATAGGACTGCGCAGATGACAACATCGGCAAACACAATAATGCGGCGACCAGAATCCGTAATGTGGCAGGCATTTTTTCCTCCGGTTATTTGTTGTGTGCAAACTTTATCAGATGCGTTGACCCGATGTCGGGCTGACGTTATCGTGCGGACGGCATGTGCCGTCAACCTGTGGTTGAAACACTCGAGTCCAGAAAATGAACGAAGCCATACAGGCATTGCTGCACCCGAAATCCATTGCAGTCATCGGAGCTTCGGCTGATTTCAACAAAATCAACGGCCGAACACTGAAAGCACTGGTTGACAAGAAATTCGCCGGTGCGATGTATCCGGTAAATCCGAAATACGACAATTTGCTCGATCTGCCGTGCTATCCGACCATTGAGGCGATACCCGGACCTGTCGATCTCGCCGTAGTGGCCGTGCCGGCCAAGCAGGTGCCGGAGACATTGCGTGAACTTGGGCGCAAGGGCACCAAGGCCGCGGTGGTTTTCAGCTCCGGATTCAGCGAAGTCGGCGGTGAGGGGGTCGCACTCGAGGCGGAGTTGCGCAAGGCGATCAAGGACAGCGGCGTGCGCATCCTCGGGCCGAACTGTCTCGGGCTGGTCAATGTCGCGGAAAACGTGATGGCCACTTTCAGCCAGTTTTCGCTGGGACCGACGCCCAACGGTCCGGCGGCATTCGTCACACAGTCAGGCGCACTGGGCACGGCTACGGCGGGCACCGCGCGCAAGCGTGGACTTAACTTCGGCTACTTCGTGAATACCGGCAATGAAGTCGATATCCAGTTTGTCGATGTCATGGGTGCAATCGTCGCCGAGGACAACATCACTGTCGGCGCGGGTTACATCGAAGGCTTGAAAAACGGCACGGCACTGCTGCGAGTCGCCGAAGAGGCGTTGCGGCGGGCCAAACCACTGGTGATTACCAAGGTCGGTCGTTTCAACGCAGGCGCCCGCGCCATTGCATCCCATACCGGTTCGCTGGCCGGCGAAGATGCCGTGTTCGACGGCGTGATCAAGCCCTATGGCGTGATCCGCGCGCGTAGTGACGAGCAAATACTTGATTTTGTTGATATTTTTACCCAATGCTCGCTGCCGACCGGTAAGGGCATCGGATTCCTGACGCGTTCCGGTGGCGCCGGTGCGCTGATGGCGGATCGCGCCGAAGAACTGGGGCTGACAGTCGCCAAACTAACCGCCGAGACCACTGCATCTCTGCGCTCAACCATCCCTGCCTTCGGCTCGCCGAACAATCCGGTCGATATCACGGCCCAGGGCGTGGTGAATCCCTCGTTGATGCGCGACAGCCTGAAAATCCTGCTGTCAGACCCGGGGGTTGATATCGCGATCGTCTGGCTGTCGTTTACCGACAAGTTCGCCGAAATCACCGTGCAAGGCTTCATCGAAGCCAAGGCCCAGACATCCAAGCCCTTCATCGTATGCTGGATGGGCATGCCGGATGTGGCCGTGCCCTTGATGCGCGCTGCCGGCATTCCCTATCTGCGCAGCGCCGAACCGGCAGTCGATGCGGCAGCCGCGATCATCCGCTATGCCGAAGTCCGGAGAAACTGGATGGCCGACGAGTCAGCACGCAAGGCGACCGTGCTGCCGAAACTGGCCCTGCCAGCACAAACCGGTGCGGTATCCAGCATGGAAGGGCAGGCCCTGCTCGCGCAATGCGGGGTTGCGACTGCAAAGGCTGCACTTGCTACGTCCGCCGATGAAGCGGTGAGGGCGGCGGAAACCCTTGGTTATCCCGTAGCCCTGAAAATCGAATCATCGGACATCCTGCACAAGACCGAAGCCAAAGGGGTTGCATTGAACCTGGCTGATGCGCCTGCCGTGCGAAGCGCACATGCCACTTTGCTGGCCAATGCCAAGGCATATGACCCGAAAGCGCGCATCACCGGGGTGCTGGTGCAGGCGATGGCGCAGGGCGATATCGAACTGGTGATCGGCCTCAAGCGCGATCCTGCGTTTGGACCGGTGGTGATGGTGGGGCTGGGCGGGGTTCTGATCGAGGTGTTCAGGGACGTGGTGTTCCGCGTGGCGCCGGTGACCGAAGCCGAGGCTTTGCGCATGCTTGATGAGCTTAAAAGCCGCATCGTCCTCGACGGCGTGCGCGGCAAACCGCCGGTAGACAGGAAAGCGGTAGCGAAGATGATCAGCGCGGTGTCTCTCTTCGGCGCCGCCGCCGGGCCGCGTCTCGCCGAACTTGACCTCAACCCGGTACTGGCCGGAGCGCACGGCGTCACCGCCGTCGACTGGCTGATGATGCTGGAATAAACAGGAAACATGGCCATGGATTTCACGCTGCCCGAAGAAGTGCGCATGCTGCGCGATACCGTCGCACGCTTTGCACGCGAAGAACTGCTGCCCCTGGAACGGGACGTCATCAAGCGTGAGGCCGAGCGCGGCCTGACCGATGCACCCCTGATCGATCCTGATGCCGAGAAGGAACTCAACCGCAAGGCCAAAGCCATCGGCCTCTACGGCATCGACGTACCGGAGGAATATGGCGGTCAGAACCTCGGCATGCTGGCGAAAGCCGTTGTCATCGAGGAGCTCAAGACCAGCATCGTGCCGTTCGTGCTGCCGCCCGACAGCCCCAACCTGTGGATGCTGCGCCAGACCTGCAAGGGCGATCAGATCCAGAAATACCTGCTGCCGTATGCCAGCGGAGAAAAGAAAAGCGCGATTGCGATCTCCGAGCCGGGCGCCGGTTCCGATCCGGCGGGAATGAAAACCCGCGCCGAATACAAAAACGGAAAATGGATTCTCAACGGCCAGAAAATCTGGATCAGCCATGCCCGCCACGCCGATTTTCTGATCGCGATGGCAGTGACCGATCCGGCCAAGGGCTCGCGCGGTGGCATGACCGCGTTCCTGGTGGACAAGGGCACCAAGGGGCTGTCGATCCCATCGGTATTCAACACCATGGGCGAGCATTCACCCTACGCGGTGTATTTCGACAACGTCGAACTGTCGGAAGATCAGGTGCTGGGGGAGGTCGGCAACGGCTTCGGTCCGATGCAGAACCGGCTCGGCGTGAGGCGCATGGAAATAGCCTGTCGCGCGCTGGGATACGCGCGGCGATGCATGGACTACATGCTGAAGCAGGCCAACGAACGCAAGACCTTCGGTGCGCTGCTCGCCGACCGCCAGCAGGTGCAGTGGTGGCTGGCCGACAGCTGGCAGGAAATGGAAATGGTGCGCTGGATCACCTGGCGGCTGGCGTGGAAGATGGATCAGGGCGATACCAACTGGCGGCGTGAGGCCGCCATGGTCAAGCTGCAGGGCAGCGAAATGATCGGCCGTGTCGCCGACCGCGCAGTGCAGCTTTTGGGTGGCATGGGCGTCGCCAAGGAGCTGCCGATCGAATACATCTACCGCGCCTGCCGCGTGCTGCGCATCTTTGAAGGACCCAGCGAGGTGCATCGCTGGTTTATCTCCCGGGACCTGCTGCGCAACGGAATGCCTGCTGATTGAAGAATCCCGTCCGCGAATCGACATTCGCGCCGTTCAGCGTCCGTAGCTTCCGCTTCCAGTGGCCCGCGGATCTGGCCACTTCGTGGGCGTTCGAGATGGAGTTGCTGATACTCGGCTGGTACGTGCTGACCAGCACCGGTTCGGTATTTCTGCTCACCGTGTTCGGTGCATTGCTCTACGTCGGTACTCTGCTGTCACCCCTGTTCGGCGTTGCCGGCTACCGCCTCGGCAACAAGACGGTGTACTGCGCCATGCGCGCCACTTATGCGGTTCTGGCCATAACCCTGGCCGGGCTGGCCTTGAGCGGGATGTTGCAGCCGCGGCATGTCTTCATCATTTCGGCATTGATGGGCCTGGTTCGCCCCTCAGATCTGGCTCTGCGTCATGCGCTAATCGGCGACGCCCTGCCGGCAGGGCAGCTGGTCGGTGCTGCCAGCATATCGCGCACGACACAGGACACTGCGCGCATTGCAGGAGCGCTCAGCGGTGCCGGCCTTGTTGCATGGCTGGGAATGGGCTCGGCCTATGTCATCGTCAGTGCGCTGTACGTCACCAGCCTGATCCTGAGCTTGAACGTTGCCGCAACCGGCCGGTATCCGGGACAAGGAAAGCCGGTCTCGATACTGACCGACCTGCGCGACGGCTGGACCTATGCCTGGTCAACACCACCGCTGCTGGCAGCGCTGTTGTTTGCGTTGCTCGTCAACTTCACGGCATTTCCACTGGTCAACACGCTGCTGCCCTATGTCGCCAAGGAAGTTTACGGAACCAGTCAGACGGGACTGGGCTATCTGAGTGCAGGGTATGCCGCCGGTGCGCTGCTCGGATCCCTGGTGCTGAGCAGGATCGGCTACCGGATCCGCCCCGGGCGCGTCATGGTCATGGGCTGTGTGGTCTGGCATGCCGTGAACATCCTGTTTGCGCAAATAGATGAACTCAGTGGCGGTATCGTCATGCTTTTTGCCGGTGGAGTGGTGCAGAGTTTCGGCATGGTATCGCTCGCGGCACTGTTGCTGCGTGTTACCAGCGAACGTTTCCGCAGCCGGGTCATGGGCTTGCGGATGCTGGTGATCTATACCTTGCCGCTGGGATTGCTGGTCGCGGGGCCTTTGATCGAGCGTTTCGGGTTCCATTACGTTGCGACAGCCTACTCCCTTGCGGGCCTGGTTCTGAGTGTGCTGATCGCCATGCGCTGGCGCGAACACGTCTGGAATGCGGACGCACCCGCAAACGGCCGCTAGGCAGGGATACGGTATGCGTGAGGATCAGCTAATCGGCTAAAATACGGACTTCGATTGACTGGCAGAAGAGGCGACCATGAATCATCCGGGAACGGCACAACAAACCATGACCGATCGATTGCTGTCGGAGAAAAAAGACGGCATCGGCTGGATCACTTTCAACAATCCCGCCCGACACAATGCGGTCTCGTTCGAAATGTGGCAGGCGCTGCCCGTCGTGCTTGCCGACTTTGCCGCCGATCCCGACGTCAGGGTTATCGTGCTGAAGGGAGCGGGGGAAAAGGCGTTTGTGGCCGGCGCCGACATTTCGCAATTCAAGGAAAAGCGCAGCAGCGAGGACGCGGTGCAGGCTTACAACGCCGCGGCCGACAACGCCAGCAAGTCGCTGCAGGAATGCCCGAAGCCCACCATTGCGATGGTTCGCGGCTATTGCATCGGCGGGGGCACGGCGATTGCCGTGAATTGCGACATGCGGATCGCTTCGGAAGATGCCAAATTCGGCGTGCCTGCCGGCAAGCTCGGCCTGGGCTACAGATTTGTCGGCATCAAGCGCCTGACTGACGTGGTCGGCCCGCAGTTCACTGCGGAGATTTTTTTCACTGCGCGTCAATTCACGGCACAGGAAGCGCTGCAGATGAACCTGGTGAACCGCGTTGTGCCCGTTGCGGAACTGGAAAAATACACCATTGATTATGCAACCATGATCGCCAACAACGCACCGTTGACACTGGCCTCGGTCAAAGCCTCCCTCATCGAATGCCTCAAGGATCCGGCGAAGCGCGATCTGGACAAGCTGCAGAAGATGGTGGATATCTGCTACAAGAGCGAGGACTACAAGGAAGGCCAGACCGCCTTCATGGAAAAACGCAAGCCGGTGTTCAAGGGCCGGTAATCATCAACTTCTATTCAGGCAAATCCAAAAATGGCTTTTGACGCCAACCGCGCCGATCTCTGCATCGGCGTCATCGGTACCGGTGCCATGGGACGTGGCATCGTGCAGGTCGCCGCCGCCGGCGGCATCAATGTGGTGATGATGGACACCCGCGAGGGCGCGGCGGACGAGGCGCGCGAATTTGTCGCAAAAATGCTGGCGCGTGCTGCCGAAAAGGGCAGCATCAGCAAGGCCGATGCCGATTCAGCCACTGCACGCATCCGGGTTGCGCGCAGCCTGGCGGAATTCAAGAATTGCCACATGATCGTCGAGGCAATCATCGAGAATCTCGACGCCAAACGCGCGCTGTTCGGCGAACTGGAAGGAATCGTCGGGCCTGAATGCATCCTCGCCACCAACACTTCCTCGATGTCGGTAACGACCATCGCGGCAAAGCTGAAGACGCCGCAACGCTTCGCTGGATTCCATTTCTTCAATCCGGTGCCGCTGATGAAGCTGGTCGAAGTCATCGACGGCCTGCTGACCGAAAACTGGGTGTCCGAAGCGCTGATGGTGATCGGCAAGCGGATGACGCGCGAACCGGTGCGCCTTACCGACGCCCCGGGATTCCTGGTCAACCAGGTCGGCCGGGGCTTCACACTGGAAGCCTCGCACCTGGTTTATGAAGGCATCGCGTCGTTCGCCGATGTCGATCGCGTGATGCGCGATGTCGGTGGATTCCGCATGGGGCCGTTCGAGCTGATGGAGCTGACCGGGCTCGACGTCACGCAGCCGGCATCCGCCCTGATCTACAACCAGTTTTTCCAGGAACCGCGCTACCGTCCGAACCTGATCATGCAGTCGCGCTACGAGGCCGGGGTGCTGGGCCGCAAGAGCAAGAAAGGGTTCTACGACTACGACGCGGAAATGAAACCGATCGTGGCCCCTGAACCCACCGCTCCCTCCGCGCGCCCGGCCAGCGTCTGGATCAGCAAGGCCGAAGCGCAGGGTCATGAAACACTGCAGGCACTGCTGACGAAACTGGGCGCCAGCATTGAAACCGGGGCCAAACCTTCGGCCAAGGCCTTGATTCTCGTAACACCGGTGGGCAAGGATGCAACCAGCTGTGCGGTGGAAGAGGGCCTCGATCCCAAACGCACGGTCGCGGTCGACACCCTGTTTCCCATGGTCAAGCGCCGCACCATCATGGCTACCCCGGTGACCGATCCGGCGATGCGTGACGCCGCGCACGGCCTGCTCGCATCCGACGGTGTGCCGGTGACGGTCTGCCGCGACAGCCCGGGTTTCATCGCCCAGCGTATTGTCGCGATGATCGTCAACATCGGTTGCTCAATCGCGCAAAGCCGTACTGCGCAACCCGCTGACATCGACAAGGCCGTGACCCTGGGACTGAACTATCCCAACGGCCCGTTCAAGTTCGGCGATGTCATCGGCGTCGAACGCGTACACCGCGTGCTCGCCAGCATGAACACCATTTATGCCGACCCGCGCTACCGCCCCAACATCTGGCTGACACGCCGCGCCAAGCTCGGCGTATCGCTGCTGACCCCCGAACCCTGATCCGAGAGGAATAAACATGCTCGACGCCTACCTGTACGAAGGACTGCGCACACCGTTCGGCCGCCATGGCGGCACGCTCGCGAAAGTTCGTCCCGACGACCTGCTCGCCGAAGTCATGAAAAACCTGATGGCGAAATCCAAATTCAAGGTGGAGCAGGTCGAGGATATCGTCGTCGGCTGCGCCAACCAGGGCGGCGAAGACAGCCGCTGCGTCGCACGCCATGCCGGACTGTCCGCCGGCTTTCCCATTGAAATCCCGGGTACCGTGCTGCAGCGGAACTGCGCCAGCGGTCTCGGTGCACTGGCCCATGCCGCGCATTCGATCACCGCAGGCGAGGGCGACGTATTCATCGTTGGCGGTGTCGAGAGCATGAGCCGCTCGCCCATCGTCATGAGCCGTGCCGAAAGCGCATTCGATCGCGGCATCAAGATGTTCGACAGCACCATCGGCCCGCGCTTTTCTAATCCGAAACTGGTCAAGCAGTTCGGCGATCCGCAGATGCCGCAGACCGCGGACAACCTGGCGCGCGAATACGGCATCACCCGTGAACAGGCCGACACTTTTGCGGCGGCTTCCCAGCAGAAATTCGCGGTCGCAAAAGGCGAGGGATTCTTTGCCGGTGAGATCGCCCCGGTTGAATTGCCGCCGACGCGCAAAGGACCGGTTCCGCCGGTGGCCGAAGACGAGCATCCCCGTCCCGGTACCGATGTTGCCGCGCTTGCCAAGATGAAAGTGCTCTATGAAGGCGGCATTACCACCGCCGGCAATGCCTCGGGCGTGAATGACGGCGCAGTGGCCCTGGTGGTCGGTTCGCGCGCCGCCGGCGAAAAGGCCGGCGCCAAACCGCTGGCCCGGATCATTGCCAGTGCCTCGATGGGTGTGCGTCCTGACATCATGGGCATCGGTCCGGTTGCGGCCTCGCAAAAGGCACTGGCCCGCGTCGGCCTCGGCATCAAGGATATGGACATCATCGAAATCAATGAAGCTTTTGCCGCCCAGGTCCTGTCGTGCCTGAAAGGTCTTGGCGTGGCACTGGATGACAAACGCGTCAATCCGAACGGCGGCGCGATCGCCCTTGGTCACCCCCTCGGTGCGTCCGGCGCACGCATTGCGTTGACCGCGGCACGGCAGTTGCAGCGCAGCGGCGGCAAATACGCGCTGGTTTCACTGTGCATAGGTGGTGGGCAGGGCATGGCAGTGGTGCTGGAGCGGGTATAAACGCCTTTTTTAAGCCCCCTAAACCCGGTTTTGTGAAAAAAATCACGAAAACACCCATGCCGGCAAACTTACCAAAATGTTAGATTTGCCCGGTCATCAAGGCGAGGCCATACTTCCAGGCAAGGGCACAGAAACTGATTGAGTTGCGGTCCAAAGGGATGCCTACGGTGCGTTTCGAGTTCATCGTGCGCCTGCTGCGCCTCGATACCCAGATCATCACCCTGTCCATCTACTGGGAAGATGGCAGGGAATTCATGCAGATACCGTCGGTTCAGAACGTTCAGCGCAAGCTGGTTTATGCCAGTGAACCCCGCGTCAGCGGCAGTTTTAATGATCTGGCCTTGCTGTGTTACCCCTATGACCTGGAATCTAAGGTCGCGGTGAAAGCAGAGCTGGATCGGATGGTCGGTTTGATCGGGGATCACGGTCGTAAAAGTTCCAAAGCCTGAATCGCCGCTTGGGGGCTCGGCTGACCCCTACATAATTTGACATAATACACATTATACGCATTGAATGATGCGTATGACAGAGATGCGGCGTCTCTGGAAACTCAGCCGAAACGGCAGTTATTCTTCCACCCCGGCCTTCCGCAGCATAGCCTCGACATCCTTGTGACCGCGATCACGGGCCAGTTTCAGGGCCGTGTCGCCATCATCAGTCGTGACCCTGGCATTGGCGCCATGTTCCAGCAGCAGCAACAGGGTTTGCAGATGACCTTCCCGGGCCGCCATCATCAGGGGGGTCGTGCCATTGACGGCGGCGGCATTGACGTCGGCGCCTTTGGCGATCAGCAGCCGGGCTATATCCGTGCGGTCTCGAGCGGCCGCATAGATCAGAGGCGTCCACCCGGCGTGATTGACCGGGGCTCCCGCCTGCAGCAGCAGCTGCACGATCTCGGTATGGCCCAGTATGGCGGCCAGCATCAGTGCGGATTCACCCAGCGTATTGCGCATGTGGATCCTGGGTCGTGCCGCCAGCAGCGTCCTGACCACGCCGGGTTTGCCTTCGCGGACCGCCAGCATCAGCAGGGTTTCGCCCTGCGGGCTGACGGTATCCACATCCATGCCGCGGCGGAGTAAATCGCTGATGGTCCGCTCATCGTCGATGCGGATGGCCTGCAACATGTCCTCATAAGCGCCAGCATAGGCGCCGGCACAAAGAAAGAGCCCCAGCACAAAGCTAAGAAAAGAGTTGCGGATTATCATTTAACTATTTGTTAATATTGAATAATTTGTAAAAGTTTGCCGTGGTTTGAGCTGCGATGTCGGGAAAAGGCCGCTCCTGCAATCTGGCCACCTCCTCAGCCACATGCCTTACCCAGCCCGGCTGGTTGGTTTTTCCGCGAAACGGGACCGGGGCCAGATAGGGGGAGTCGGTTTCCACCAGCAGGCGATCCAGCGGCACCTGACGAGCGACTTCCTTCAGGTCCCTGGCGTTCCTGAAAGTCACGATGCCCGAGAAAGAGATGTAAAAACCCATGTCCAGAGCGCCTTGGGCCGTATCCCAGGCCTCGGTAAAACAGTGCATGACCCCGCCCGCTTCTCCCGCATTTTCTTCCCGCATGATCCGCAAGGTGTCTGCCGCTGCGCTGCGGGTATGGATGATCAGCGGTTTCTTTGCTGCACGCGCAGCGCGTATATGTGTACGAAAACGCTCGCGCTGCCACTCCAGGTCGCCGGTAAGGCGATAATAATCCAGCCCGGTTTCGCCGATGGCAACCACCTTCGGATGTTGCGCAAGTTCGACCAGTTCCGCCACGCCGGGTTCACGCAGATCGGGGTAATCCGGATGCACGCCCACGGACGCGTATAGATGTTCATGCTGTTCGGCCAGCGCGAGCACCCTCGGGAAATCCTCCAGCGTCACGCTGACGCAAAGCGCCGCAACGACGCCGTTATCGCGCATGGTCGCGAACACCGATGGCAGGTCGCCGGCGAGTTCCGGAAAATCAAGGTGACAGTGCGAGTCGACCAGCATGTCAGGCGGCTTTGCGCGGCGGATTGAGCAGCGCCGAATACGCCAGCAGCACGCTTTCAATGTACAGACGGGCATTCAGCGGATGCTGGATGTTGCGCTGTTCGCGTACCAGCTTGCGGTGCAGGCGCAGCGCGGCCAGCGGCTGTATGCGCCGGGCTATCAATGACAGTTCGTTCGCCAGGTCCGGGTTGTAACGTACGCTCCCCAGCAGGCGCCGGGCAACGATGTCATAGGTCCATTTCTGCAGCCAGTTGACGAACCGCTCCAGCGGCAATTCGCGGAACATTTCGGCCACGGTGACCGGATCAAAATCCGGCACGGCGATGCGCACGAGGAAATCGCGCCTCCCGGCCAGTTCGCCGCCCTCGCTCGCTGCCAGGGCCAGCAACGGCGCGCCGGAACACTGCGCCAGCGCCACCTCGGGATTTGCCACACCCTGCCCGCCCAGCCACTGCAACGCCACGGCCGGATCCGGTTCACGCAGGCTCAGTTGCCGGCAGCGGCTGACGATGGTGCGCGGCAGGCGATGCGGGCGATGGCTGATCAGGATGAAATGAGTCTGCTGCGGCGGCTCTTCGAGGTTTTTCAGCAGCGCATTGGCCGCATTGACGTTCAGCGCCTCCGCCGGACAGACCAGCACGACTTTGCGGCCCCCGCGATGGCTGGAAACGTGGATGAAATCATGCAGATCACGGACCTGTTCGATGCCTATCCACGGACTGGCCTTGATTTTCCTGCCAGCCTCCTCGGCCTGTTCGTCCGCGGCCTCCTCGGTGACAGGTGCCAGCATGCGGAAATCGGGATGTGCGCCCGTCTCCTGCCAGTTGCAGGCGACGCACCGCCCGCAGGCGGCTGCATCCGGACCCGGAGTTTCGCAAAGCAGTCCATTGGCCAGCGCCATGCCGAAAGCCTGCTTGCCGATGCCGCGGGGGCCCTTGATCAGCAAGGCATGCGCCAGCCGGGCTTTCTGCGCCAGCTGGGCCCTTAATTCGGCTTCAAACCAGATAGTCATTTAAATTCAATGCATTGAAACAATAACCTGAGACAAGCTATTGAATAAGAGAGAAAAGTAGAATTCTGTTTATTTTCAGATACTTAAAATAATTTTTTCCAGTTCGACCTGAATTTCGCTGATCGCCCTCGCGGCATCGATGCAGCGAATTCTCTGTGGATGCTCCGCCGCACGCCTCAGGTATGCGGCACGTACCCGCTCATAAAACGCCTGCTGCTCGCGTTCGAAGCGGTCCGGCGCCCTGGCCTGCCGTGTGCGTTCGCGCCCGGTTTCGGGATCGACGTCGAAGTAGAGAGTGAGGTCCGGCTGCAGTTTGCCGTGCACCCAGTTCTCCAGCGCGGCTATCCGTTCCCAGGCCACCCCGCTGCCGCCGGCCTGGTAGGCAAAAGTGGCATCAGTAAAACGGTCGCAGAGCACCCATCGCCCGGCAGCCAGCGCCGGCTCGATGACCTGTGCAATATGTTCCTGGCGCGCGGCAAACATCACCAACGCTTCGGTCTCCGGCTGTCGTGCCTCGTGGCTGTCCAGCAGCAGCTTGCGCAAGGCTTCGCCGAACGGCGTGCCCCCGGGTTCACGGGTGACGGTCAGCGCCACACCACGACCATCGAGCAGGCCACGCAGCCACTCGAGATGCGTGGTCTTGCCCGCGCCGTCCATGCCTTCCAGCGTGATGAATTTGCCGCGACTCACCGCCGTCCCCTGCGCTGGTAGCGGGTTACCGCACGCTCATGCTCCGCCAGCGTGCGCGAAAATACCGAAGTGCCGTCGCCGCGGGAAACAAAATACATCGCATCGCTGGAAGCGGGATTGAGGGTCGCGCGCAAGGAATCGAGTCCGGGCATGGCTATGGGAGTGGGCGGCAATCCGCTGCGGGTATAGGTATTGTAAGGCGTGTCGGTCGTCAAATCGCGTTTGCGTATGTTGCCGTCGAAAGCCTCGCCCATGCCGTAAATGACCGTGGGATCGGTCTGCAGGCGCATGCCGATGCGCAGGCGGTTGATGAACACCGCGGCCACCAGCCCGCGCTCTTCCGGGCGCCCTGTCTCCTTCTCGACGATCGATGCCAGGATCAGCGCCTCCAGCGGCGACTTCAGCGGCAGATCCGGCGCGCGCCGTCCCCACTCCTGGTCGAGATGCCGCAGCATCAGCCGGTGTGCGCGGCGCAGTATCATCAGATCGCTGCTGCCTTCGCCAAAATGATAGGTATCGGGGAAAAACCAGCCTTCTGCGGATGGCTGTTCGATGCCAAGCTTCGCAAGCAGTTCGGTTTCGCTCAGGCCTGCAGTCTCGTTCTTCACCTTGGGATGCTCCTGCAGCGCCTTGCGCACCTGCCTGAATGTCCAGCCCTCGACGAAAGTGATGGTTACCTGCGTAACGTCGCCGCGGGTGATCTGCTGCAGCAGGTCGAGCGGCGTCAGCGGCCGCGCAAATTCGTAATTGCCTGCCTTGAGATTGCCGGCATCTCCGCGCAAACGTCCGATCAGCACGAAAAGTTCGGGATGCTCAAGAACTCCCGCGGCAGCCAGGCGCGTCGCCACACCCTTAAGGCCGCTGCCCGCGCGCAACTCGAAAGTCACCGGCGACTGCTGCATTGGCAGTTCGCTGTGCGCGTAGTAGTACAGCGTGCCGCCTGCCGCGGCAACAGCCAGCAGGCCCGACAACAGCAGCCATTTAATGAGACGGATTACGGCAGGCATCCAGCCATTTTCTCACGCGCGCGCTCACTGCAAAGTCCGTCCAGCGGCGCCAGCCGAGCGCGGCAACCGGCCACACGCCGATCAGGCTGTTGACCAGGAAAATTTCATGCGCCGCTTCCAGCCGCGCCGTGCTGACTGTCGTGACTTCGCACTGCATGCCGTTTTTCTGCGCAGCCTCGATCACCAGATCGCGGGTAATGCCGGCAACGCCGCATTGCGACAGATCCGGCGTTGCCAGGCCCTGCCCTTCGACGAGAAACAGGTTGCTGCGGCTGCCCTCGATCACCCGGTCCGCCGTGTCGAGCAGCAGTCCTTCGGCGATGGCCGGATCGTTCCATTCCGCGCGCGCCAGCACGTTTTCCAGGCGATTCAGGTGCTTGATCCCGGCCAGACGCGGCTGCAGCGCAAGCCGCATGTCGCAGTAACGTAATCGCACTCCCTGCACTGCCGGGGATCCCGGATACTGCGGCAGCGGGGAAACCGTTACCACGCGCCGCGGTTTCACTGTATTCGGCAGGGCATAGCCGTGTCCGCCGCTGCCGCGCGTGACGGTGATGCGTAATGCGCAATCGCGGGCATGCGTCGCGACCTGCGCAAGATCGCGTTGCAGATCGGCTTCCTGAGGCGGCGTAATTTCCAACGCCCGGCAATCCGCGGCCAGCTTTACGTAATGGCGCGGCCACAGCTCAGCGATACCGTTGCGCATGGCGAGGGTGCGAAAAACGCCGTCGCCGTACGCCAGACCGCGATCGTCCGCCTGAACCACTGCGGACGGCAACCCATCAACCAGGATCATTTTCATGCCGGCGGCCGGATCAGGAATATCCGCCGCAGAAATGCGCTCAGAGTTTGCCGAACACCAGACTGCCGTTGGTGCCGCCGAACCCGAAGGAATTGGAGAGTGCGAAATCTATTTTCATCTTGCGCGCGGTGTTCGGCACGTAGTCCAGATCGCAGGCCGGATCCTGGTTGACCAGATTGATCGTCGGCGGCGCCACCTGGTCGCGGATCGCCAGCACCGAGAACACCGCCTCGATACCGCCGGCAGCACCCAGCAGATGGCCGGTCATCGACTTCGTCGAACTGACTGCCAGTTTTTTTGCGTGTCCGCCGAAGCAGTTTTTGACTGCAATGGTTTCTGCGATATCACCCAGCGGCGTGGAGGTGCCGTGGGCGTTGATGTAATCGATCTGTTCATGAATCAGGCTGGCGTTTCGCAGTGCATTGTTCATGCAGCGTACCGCGCCGGCGCCGTCTTCGCAGGGCGCGGTGATATGGTGGGCATCAGCGCTCATGCCGTAGCCCTTGAGTTCGCAGTAGATGCGCGCGCCGCGTTTTTTGGCGTGTTCATATTCTTCCAGCACCAGCACCCCGGCGCCCTCGCCCATCACGAAACCGTCGCGATCCTTGTCCCAGGGCCGGCTGGCCGCGGCAGGATCATCATTGCGCGAGGACAGCGCCCTGGCTGCGCAGAAACCGCCGATACCCAGCGGCGATACCGTCGATTCGGCGCCGCCGGCGATCATGATGTCGGCATCGCCGTATTCGATCAGTCGTCCGGCCTCGCCGATGCTGTGATTGGCCGTGGTGCAGGCCGTCACCACGGCAATGTTTGGCCCCTGCAGGCCGTACATGATCGAGAGTTGCCCGGAGATCATGTTGATGATCGAGCCCGGCACGAAGAACGGTGAAATCTTGCGCGGACCGCCGGCCAGCACCGCGTCATGCGTCTCTTCGATCAGCGGCAAACCGCCGATGCCGGAGCCGATGCAGACCCCGATCATCTCGCGATTGAGCCTGTCGAGATCCAGCCCGGCATCCTTCATGGCGTCGATGCCTGCGGCGAGTCCGTAATGGATGAATGTGTCGAAACGCCGCGCTTCCTTGACGGGGATGTACTTGGCAGCTTCGAAACCCTTGACTTCGCCGGCGATCTGCGAGGTATAAGCCGAGGCATCAAAACGCGTGATGCGCGTAATGCCGGATTTTCCGGCCGTGATGTTCGACCAGGATTCATCGATGCCGATGCCGACCGGGGAGACGATCCCCAGTCCGGTCACGACAACTCTGCGGGAGGTAGGACGCGGCATGGTTTCATGCGTCGGGAGCCATGCGGCGCTCCCGATCATCTGAGTTTGGATCAAGGAGGAAAGGAGGAACCCCTTCCGGCAGGCTTAGGCCTTGGAGTTAGACTTGATGTAGTCAACTGCCTGCTGGACGGTCGTGATTTTCTCGGCTTCTTCGTCGGGAATCTCGGTTTCGAATTCCTCTTCGAGCGCCATCACCAGCTCCACCGTGTCCAGGGAGTCGGCTCCCAGATCGTTTACGAAGGATGAGTCACTTTTGACGTCAGCCTCGTTGACGCCCAGTTGCTCGGCAACAATTTTTTTGACGCGTTGCTCGATATTTTCCATCTACTGTCCCCTTTCGAATTGCTTGATGAACTGTGGAGCGATTGACCGCGCTTGCCGGACGACCCCGGAAAGCGTGAATTTTACCACAAACCGTAATTAAAAAAACCTTTAAAAACAAATACTTAATCAATATTACCGTATGCCTGAGGCGCATTCTATCCCATGTACATGCCGCCGTTGACGTGCAAGGTGCATCCGGTGACATAGGCTGCGGAATCCGAGGCCAGAAACACCACCGCCCCGGCCACATCCCCGACCGACCCCAGCCGCCCCAGTGGTATCTGTCCGAGCAGGCCGTCGCGCTGGGCATCGCTCAGCGCCCGCGTCATGTCAGTATCGATGAATCCTGGCGCCACGCAATTGACCGTAATGTTGCGGCTGCCGACTTCGCGGGCCAGCGCCCGCGAAAACCCTTCCACGCCTGCCTTGGCTGCCGCGTAATTGGTCTGCCCGGGGTTGCCTGTGGCGCCGATAACCGAAGTGACATTGATGATGCGTCCGGAGCGGGCCTTCATCATGCTGCGCATCACCGCCTTGGACAGACGGTAGACCGACTTCAGATTGGTCGACAGGATCGCATCCCACTCCTCTTCCTTCATGCGCATCAGCAGATTGTCGCGGGTGATGCCGGCATTGTTCACCAATATCCCGATTTCGCCCCACTGTTTCTGGATTTCCGCCAGTACCCCATCCACCTGCGCGCCGTCATTGACGTCCAGCGCGTAACCCGCGCCGCTGATGCCCGCCGCGGCCAGATCCCTGCTGATGCCTTCGGCGCCCGCTGCCGTTGTAGCCGTGCCGGCGATCGTCGCACTCGCCGCGCCCAACGCCTGCACAATACCTTTGCCGATACCGCGCGAGGCGCCAGTCACCAGCGCGACTTTGCCCTTGAGATCGGTCATTTCAGCGCCTCCAGTTGCTGCTGCAGGGATGCGGCATCGGTCACCGCACCTCCCTGCAATCCGTCCGCGATGCGTTTGGTCAATCCGGACAGCACCTTGCCCGGGCCGCACTCAATGACATGGCTTACGCCCATCCCGGCGAAAGCCTGAACGATTTCCACCCAACGAACCGGATTACAGGCCTGGCGTGCGAGCGCATTCCTGATCTGCGCCGGATCTGAAACCACGGCGACATCGACGTTGTTGACTACGGCAATCTGCGGCGCATTGAACACGACGCCCTGCATGCGTTCCTTGAGGCGCTCGGCAGCCGGCTTGAGCAATGATGAATGAAACGGCGCACTGACCGGCAGCATCACCGCGCGTTTCGCGCCGCTGGCCTTCGCCGCTGCGGCGGCGCGTTCGACCGCGGCCTTGTGCCCGGCGATCACCACCTGGCTGGGCGCATTGAAATTGACCGCCTCCACCACTTCGCCCTGCGCGGCTTCGGCGCAAGCCGCACGCACCGCGTCGTCATCCAGTCCCAGTATCGCCGCCATCGCGCCGGTGCCCACCGGAACCGCTTCCTGCATCGCCTGGGCGCGGAAGCGCACCAGCGGCAAAGCATCGGAAAATTTCAGCGCCCCTGCCGCGACCAGCGCGGTGTATTCACCAAGACTGTGCCCTGCAACGACGGCGGGCGCCGGTCCGCCGGCTTCCTGCCAGGCACGGTACATCGCATACGCAGCTGTCAGCATCAACGGCTGGGTATTGACCGTTGCGTTCAACTGATCGGCCGGGCCCTCCGCTGCGAGTTGCCACAGATCCTGTCCCAGAACCTGCGACGCCTCGGCAAATGTGTCACGCACGACCTTGCTGTCGGCAAAGCCCTGCATCATGCCCACCGCCTGCGAGCCCTGTCCCGGAAAAACCAAAGCCAGTTTCATGCCTTCGTCCTCACCATTTCACCAGTACCGCACCCCAGGTAAATCCGCCGCCGACCCCTTCCAGCATCACGTGCTGCCCGCGCTGGATGCGCCCGTCACGTATCGCTTCATCTAGCGCCAGCGGAACCGATGCCGCCGAAGTGTTGGCATGGCGATCCACCGTGGTGATCACCTTCTCCATCGACAGGCCAAGTTTCTTCGCCGTGGCCTGGATGATGCGGATGTTGGCCTGGTGCGGAATCAGCCAGTCGATGTCGCTTTTCTCCATCTTCGCCGCAGCCAGCGTTTCCAGTGCGACCTCTTCCAGCACCCTTACCGCAAACTTGAATACCGCGCCGCCGTCCATCTGCAGCAGCGGGCGTCCGCTGATCCTGCCGCCGCACACCGAACCTGGCACTGAAAGTATTCCGGCATGGCTGCCGTCGGCATGCAGGCGCGCGGCGAGTATGCCGGGCTCGCTGCTGCGCTTGAGCACCACTGCGCCGGCGCCGTCACCGAACAGGACGCAGGTTCCCCGGTCTTCCCAGTCAAGTATGCGCGAATACACTTCGGCGCCGACCACGAGGATGTGTTCGTACTGCCCCGAGCGCATGAACTGGTCGGCCGTGGTCAGCGCATAAACGAAGCCGCTGCACACTGCCTGAACGTCGAAAGCCGGCATGCCCTTGATGCCGAGTTTGGACTGCAGGATGCAGGCCGTGCTCGGGAACACCATGTCGGGCGTGGTGGTGGCAACAATGACCAGATCGAGTTTGTCCGCTGTGATGCCCGCCATGTCGAGGGCGCGGCGTGCAGCCTGCAGCGCAAGGTCGCTGGCAAACTCGTTATCCGCTGCGATATGGCGCTGGCGGATGCCGGTGCGCTGCTGTATCCATTCGTCAGAAGTGTCGACCGAAGTTGCGAGGTCGCTGTTGGTGAGAATTTTTTCCGGCAGGTAACTGCCGGTGCCGATGATGCGCGAATAAATCCCCGTCATGCCGTTTCTGCTTTCGGTTGCTGTTGCAATGCCGCCATGCGCTGAGTGATGTGCGCCAGCACTCCCGTGCGCACCTCGTCGATGGCGTGTTCTATGGCGCAGCCGAAAGCGAAGGTGTCGGCTGAGCCGTGGCTCTTGATGACCACGCCGCGCAGGCCCAGCAGGCTGGCGCCATTGTAGCGCCGGTGGTCCACGCGCTGCTTGAAGGATTTGAGCACGGGCAGCGCAATCAGGCCAAGCAGTTTTGTCAGCAGGTTTCTGCCGAACTCTTCGCGCAG
>JBMTEY010000038.1:0-19693 GCA_049433545.1 Burkholderiales bacterium
CAGCGCGCTCACCCACCAGTCCTTGCGCATCAGGATCATGAACAACGAGTTTTCGGGGAGTTTCCAGCTCATGCGGTGTGCCTCGGTGGTGTGCAGCCGTGAGATCGGTTTGGTGCGGGACCCGGCATCATCCCCGCCGGCGGGGCTGCGCGTCGCAACCGCGCCGGAGCGCAAGGTTTACTCAGCCCTTGAGGATGCGCAGCACATCGTCCGTTTTGGTGACCCAGCCCATCTTCGACTCGAAGTTGTAGAGCGTGGCCTGGCGCACGAAATCCGGGCCGGTGTGGTCCATCGCATCCTCGATGAGGATGGGCCAGAACTCGCGGAAGTAGGCTTCGCGCGCCGTGCTCTCCACGCACACGTTGGTCGCCACGCCGGTGAAGAACAGGTGGCGGATGTCGAGGCCGTTGAGCTGGTTCTCCAGCGTGGTTCCGGCAAAACCGCTGTAGCGCGACTTCTGCACCACCAGGTCGCCGGGTTCGGGCTTGAGGGCGTCGATGATCTCCCAGCCCCAGGTGCCCTGGACGATCAGCTTGTCGCGGTCGGCGGGCCGCTCGCGGATCATGCGGAACGCCATCTGCTTGCGGATGTTGGGCGAATGCGGCCCGCCGGCGTCGCTGAGATCGGGTTTGTAGCCGAACTGCAGGTAGATCACCTTGACGCCCGCGGCGCGGGCGGCAGGCAGCAGGCGCTGGTTGGCGGCGATGACCGGGCCGATGCGCGCCTCGTCGATGCCGGTGCCCAGGTCAAGCATGCCGCCCTTGCTGGCGTAGGCATTCTGCATGTCCACCACCACGAGGGCGGTGCGCTGCAGGTCGATTTCGACTTCCTGCGGGCGTGCGTTGAGCGCGACCATCGCGCCGGAACGGTCCTTGACGGTATTCATTGCGGATTCACCTCGTTCGGCAGTGCATTAACGGTTGACGACCTTGCGGTATTCGAGCGACGGGGTGTGCTGGGCGGGCCAGTTCACACCATCCTCGAATCGCGCAAACACGCTGGCGTGGCGGGCGAATCCACCCTCCATCAGCGCCACGGAAACGATTTCGACAATGGCGGCGTCGTCATAGCCGGCTGAGCGCAGCGCGTTGAACTCGGCATCGGTCATGGCTTCGTTCAGCGTGAGTTTGCGCGCCACCCGGAATACCGCCTTCTCGGCCTCGGGCAGGTCTGAGTTTTCGAAATCATGCAGTTTTTCGATCTCGGCCGGGCTCAACTGCAGGCGATCGATGAGATCGGACTTGTGGAAGTTGATGCAGCGCGGGCAGTCGGTCGCCACCGCGCAGACCATCGCGATCCGGTTCATCAGTTCGCGCGGCACATGCCCCTTGAGCAACTCGAGCTGCTTCTGCAGCTCCCACCAGGCCTTGAGCAGCGGCGGCACTACCGCAAAAAATCCGAACAACGGGCCGAGCCAGCGCGGATCCTTGACCCTGCAGATTTCGTCATAAATCTGCTCGACCTCGGGGGAAGCTTCGCCGGGTTTGACCAGCTTCACAGGCTTGATTTCAACATTGCTCATGAGGGGGCGTTCCAGTTCAGGGGGACGGCGATTATTTTGATGGTCTATTGTAGGCAAAATAAACAGGGAGGTCACACTGGTCAGCACCATGATTTCCCGGTTTCCCGGATAATCCGTGGCAAGACAGTCCGCATGTTCTCGCATCCCTGAACCAGGATAACCATGTCAACAATACCTTTTGATTTCACCCCGCTGCTGCCCGCCAACCTGCCGCCCGCCGCCGCGCGCTGGAACGGCCGCGTCAAATTCGACTTCACCGGCGGCAACAATGATCCGGACGCGCTGCCTCTCGAGGGCCTGATCGCTGCGGCTGATGCAGTGCTGCGGCGCGAGGGGCGCACGCTGTCGACTTACGGATTGAACAGCGGGCCGCAGGGTTACCGCGCGCTGCGCGATTTTCTGACGGTCAAGTTGAAGCGCGACGCCGCCATCAACTGCAGCGCCGACGACATCCTGATCACCTCGGGCTCGCTGCAGGCGCTGGACCTGGTCAACAACACGCTGCTCGCGCGCGGCGACACCGTGATCATCGAAGAGGATTGTTACCAGGGCTCGATCAACCGCCTGCTGCGCATGGGCGTGACACCGGTGGGCATCCCGCTCGACAAGGATGGGCTGCGCATTGATGCATTGGAAAACGCACTGGCCGATTTAAAGAAGAAAGGCGTCCGCCCCAAGTACATCTACACCATCCCCACGGTACAGAACCCGACGGCCACCATACTGCCGCTGGAACGGCGCAAGGCCCTGCTGAAGCTCGCCGCGGACTACGGCGTGCCGGTGTTCGAGGACGACTGTTATGCCGATCTGATCTGGTCGGGCGAGCGCCCGCCCGCGTTGCATGCGCTGAGCGACCGCGGCGACGTCATTTACATCGGCTCGTTCTCCAAGACCATCGCGCCGGCGCTGCGCGTGGGCTACATCGTCGCGCCGTGGTCCGTGCTGTCGCGCATGCTGGCGCTGAAGACCGACGCCGGCTCCGGCGCGCTGGAGCAGATGGTGCTCGCCGAATACTGCACGGCGCATTTCACGAAACACGTGCCGGCGTTGCGCAAAAGCCTGCGCGCGAAGCTGGTGACGCTGATGGAAACGCTGCGCGGGCAGTTCGGTGATGCCATCGGGTTCGACGATCCGCAGGGCGGCATCTTTCTGTGGGTGAAGCTGCCGGACAAGGTTGATGCGCTGAAACTTTTTCAACTGGCGCAGACCGCGGGCGTCGCGATCAACCCCGGGCCGGAGTGGTCGGTGAACAAGGCGCACTCTCGCAGCCGCCTGCGGCTGTGTTTCGCCAACCTCTCGCACGAAGAGATCAGCCAGGGCGTGGCGACGCTGGCGGAGGTCTGCAAAAAGGAATTTGGCGTGCCGGACTGAGTCGCTGGGTCGCCCGGCGGTATATTATAAATATCTGATTTTATTGATATTTTAACGACTGAGCTGCCGGCCGTTCCGCTCGGCGCGATCTCACCACCGCAGCACTTCATCCACGATGTCGATCACCTCGCTGACATAGTCGTCGCGCGCGACCCGCGACGGCTTTGCCGTCAACGACTCGGCGGCAAACGACTGCCATATCGTGCCGCGCAGGCGCTGCTGCGGAATGTTCTGCGTCGTGCGCAACCAACCGGCGAAGGTATCGGCAAAGGCTTCGGCCGCCACCTTGAACTCGTCCTGGAACGCCAGATCGAATTCACGGCCAGCGGCAATGCGTTCAATCATGCGCGACAGCCGGGGATTGATGCCGGCAACGCCACCGTTCCATTGCACGCGCATGTACTCCACCACCACGGTGCCGATCGCCTGGTTGTTCCAGCCGTGGCCGCGATAGTTGTCCAGCAGCTCCATCGCCTGCTCGGCGGTGAAGGTCGCCGCCGAGCGCGCCATCTGCCGGTCGTAGTCGCCAGGTTTCTGCCCGATGTGCATGCGGTAGGCCTGGCCGATGGTGAGCGCGCGCCCTTCGAGCATGAAGCTCGGCAGGCGCTTGCCGCGCAGCTGGCGCAGATCCTGGATGTGCGTCAGTTCGTGTGCGAGCGTGCCCTCGGACAGCGGATTGTCCATGTAGGCGTCCTTCATCACCATCAGGTTGGGGCCCTGCGCATATCCGAGCACCTTGAGCGCCGGGTCGCCGAGCACCGAAAACCGCAGCGGCTGCGCGGTCAGCGGGCCGCGGTCCTTCCAGGCGGCGCTGTCGGCGACGAAAGCGAAGGCCTTAATCACGCGCGCGACGTGCGACTTGCAGCGCTCGGGATCGAGTGCGCGATCGGAGAGGATCAGCAGGAAGCCGTCGTCGGACTGGCAGCGCAGCGGATACTTTGAGGGAGATTCCGCGGCAAACGCGTTTGCGATGCAGAACAGTCCCGGCAGCAGACACATGAAACCGGATCGCGTCATGGCGGGACTTCCCTGTCGTATTGGATGGGCGTACTGCGGATTGCCTGCGGATTCTAGCAGTCGTGCGCGCGCCGCGCCTGAGCAACCGTGCGTGGTCTGCTATCCTCGGCGCACATAAAAATCAGTCGCAGGAGGATCAACCATGAAAGTCCGGCGAGTACAGTGCTGGCTGCTGCGCATCCCCTTCCATTTCCCGCTGGTGAAGGAAGAGCAGCACGCGATGGCGAACTTCGTCGAGGTCGAGACCGACGACGGCATCAGGGGCCATGCGTTGTCGACCTACCCTATGCGCTTCGGCATCCGTGAATACATCAACCGCGAGGCCGCGCCGGTTGTGCAGGGCATGGATGCGCTGCGGCCCGAGGAAATCCGCAACAAGGTGTTCTGGGCCACCGCGCGCAAGTATTTCCACGGCGCGTGGAACTGCGCGATGAGCCTGATCGACGTCGCACTGTGGGACGTCAAGGGCAAGGCGCTCGGGCAGCCCATCTGGAAACTGCTGGGCGGCGCGCATGCGCAGGTGCCCGCCTACATTACCTTCGGCCTGCCGCGGTATTCGATCGATGAGCTGATCGAGGTCGCGCGCATGCTGATCAGGGACGGCCAGCGCAGCCTGAAGATGGTGGTGGCGAAAGGGACCAACCCCTACGACGAAATCCTCGGCGAACCCACCGACGCCGACATCCTGCAGGATGCGAAGCGCGTCGCTGCACTGCGCGAAGCGGTCGGCCCCGACATCGAGCTGATGATGGACGCCAACAAGGGTGCGACCTACGCGCAGGCGCTGAAGCTCGCCAAGCTGTGCGAACCCTACAACCTCGCCTGGTTCGAAGACCCGGTGCTGCAGGGCGATCCGCGCCTGATGGCAAAGCTGCGCACGCAGACCACGATCCCGATCGCGGCGGGCAGCACCGCCACCTCGGACCTGATGTTCCTGCGCGAATACCTGCTGCGCGAGGCCGTAGATTACCTGCAGCCCAATGTGCGCGACATCGGCGGTTTCACGCAGGCCGCGAAGGCGGCGGCAATGGCGCAGGCCTTCAACGTGCCGCTGGCGATGGGCGGCAACTATCCGCACATGAACATGCACCTGCACGGCGGCGTGCCGAACGGCGGGCGCGTGGAGTTCCACTGGCAGGGCTGGAAGTGCGTCGAGCAGCTGTTCGACAATGCGCCGGGGCCGGTGAACGGCATGCTGACGCTGCCGACGGCGCCCGGGCTGGGATTCACGCCCAAGGCCGGCATACTCGACCTCGCGGTCGATTGACGGCGCAAGCGGAAAACAGGAATGCCGGAATAATTTGCGATTTTGGTCATTCGGCTCCGCTGCAGGCGATGGTCTGCGCTTCCATCATCCGGTATCGCGCCCTTGCCCATAATTGACCATATTGGCCGCACGGGCTAGAGTGGGGCCCGGCAATAGTTCGAACAAACAACATACAGGCGGCACAGACCGCCGGACAGCCTTGCATCACCGCGGTTGATCCCATCCGTCACTAACGTAGCGAGGAGAAGTCCATGAACCTGCATCTTTCGATGAAACACTTCGTGTCGCTGGGCGTCGTCGCCTGCGCCGCCCTGCTGCCGGCGACCCAGGCTGCCGCGCAGAAAGTCGATTACTCGGGCAAACGCATCCTGGTGACCGTGCCCTTCGCGCCCGGCGGCGGTTCCGACGTCTACATTCGCGCCCTGCAGCCTTTCCTCGAGAAACACCTGCCGGGCAATCCGACCATCATCGTGCTCAACGTTCCGGGCTCGCGTTCGATACCCGGCGCCAACCGTTTCCAGGAACGCGCGACCACCGACGGCACCCACGTGGTCGTGGTGTCGGCCACCACGGTCGGCAGCTTCGTGTTCTCGCGCTCGCGGGTCAAATATGACCTCGACAAGTGGGAACCGGTGGTGCTGTCACCGCAGGGTGCGGTCGTCTACACCACGCCCGCACTTGGCGTGAGCGGGACCAGGGACCTCGCCAAGCTCAAGGGCAAGCAGCTGGTGTTCGGCGGGCAAAGCGCCACCGGTGGCGAGGCACGGACCGTCCTGACCTTCGCGCTGCTCGGCCTCAAGGTGAATAATGTCTGGGGCATGAACCGGGGTCCGGTGCGCCTCGCCTTCGAACGCAACGAGCTGAACATCAACTACGATTCGATGCCCGGCTATCAAGGAGCCGCGTCGAAGCTGGTCAAGGCCGGCAAGGCGGTGCCGCTGTATTCGATGGGCATCACCGACAACAAGGGCAAGCTGGTGCGCGATCCGAACATGCCCGACCTGCCCCACTTTGGCGAAGCCTACGAGATGATGACCGGCAAGAAGCCCTCGGGCCCCGGCTACGACGCATGGCAGTCGGTGAACAAGATGATGACCATGGTCAACAAGGGCATCTTCCTGCCCGCAGGCACCCCGAAACCGGTGCTCGCCGCGTGGCGCACGGCCATCGCCAATACCCTCAAGGATCCGGATTTCGAGAAGGAAGCCGGCAAGATCGTCGAGGGCTATCCGCAGTTCATCGGCGATGATGCCAAGCCCATCATCAAGGACGCCACCAGTTTTTCACCGCAAGCCTGGGCCTGGCTGAAGAACTACTACAAGACGGAGCACAAGGTCACGATCCAGTAACACCGGCAACAACGCTACAAGGCATCGTGATCGCCTAATAAATGCAAGCGGATCTCCTGCAGGCGCTGTCCACGCTGGCGAGCGTGCAGCACCTGCTCTTCCTGCTGGGTGGCGTGCTGCTCGGCCTGGTCGTCGGCATCCTGCCGGGGCTGGGCGGCATCGCCGCGCTGTCGCTGCTGCTGCCGTTTGTCTACGGCGGCGACCCCACGCTGGTGCTGCCGATGATGATCGGCCTGCTCGCCGTCACCAACACCTCGGATACCTTCCCGGCGGTGCTGGTGGGCATCCCCGGCACTTCAAGCGCGCAGGCCACCATCATGGACGGTTATCCGCTCGCCCGTCGCGGCGAGGCCGCGCGCGCGCTGGGCGCTGCGTTTTCGGCATCGCTGCTCGGCGGCCTGTTCGGCGCGCTGATGCTGACGCTGGCGATCCAGTTCGCACGGCCGCTGATCCTCGCCGTGGGCTTCGGCGAGCAGCTGATGCTGGTAGTACTGGCGCTGACGATGATCGGCATGCTGACGGGGACCAGCGCGGTCAAGGGGCTGATCATGTGCGGCATGGGCCTGCTCGTGGGCAGCATAGGCGCGGCGCCCGCCACTGCCGAAGAACGCCTGACCTTCGGCACGCTCTATCTCAGTGAAGGGTTGCCGCTGGTGATTGTCGGCCTCGCCATGTTCGCGATCCCCGAAATGGTGGAAGTGCTGCGCAAGCGCACGACCATCTCCTCGATGCCCGAACTCGGCGCCGGCACTCTGAAGGGATTCCGCGAAACGCTGCGGCACAAGTGGCTGGTGCTGCGCTGCTCCGCGCTCGGCGTGCTGATCGGCGCACTGCCGGGGCTCGGCGGCTCGGTCACCAACTGGGTCGCCTACGGGCATTCGATGCAGTCGGCAAAGGACCGCTCCCAGTTCGGCAAGGGCGACATCCGCGGGGTCATCGGCCCGGAAGCCTCCAACAACGCGGACAACGGCGGCGCGCTGATCCCCACGCTGATGTTCGGCATCCCGGGGTCCGGCAGCATGGCGCTGTTCCTCGGCGCACTGATCCTGATCGGGGTGGAGCCGGGAATCGGCATGATGGAGCGCCACCTCGACCTCACCTTCATCATCATCTGGTCGCTCGCCATCGCCAACGTCATCGGCGCCGGCATCTGCCTGTTCCTGGCACGGCCGATTGCGCGCGTGACGCTGGTGCCCTTCGTGCAGGTGGCGCCGTTCATGATCGTCATCGTCTACTTCGCCGCCTTCCAGGCCGCGCGCGCCTGGGAAGACCTGATCACGCTGTTCGTGCTCGGCGTGGTCGGCGTGTACATGAAGCGCTTCGGCTGGTCGCGGCCCGCCTTCCTGATCGGCTTCGTGCTGTCGATGCGGCTCGACGCCGCCGTCTACCAGTCGATACAGGTCTACGGTGCCTCCTTCCTCGAGCGCGGCGGCGTGCAGTTCATGCTGGCACTGATCGCAGTGTCCGTTTTCCTTGCGGTGCGCATGAAACCGCAGCGTGAAGCGCTCACGGACACTGGACTGCATGCGCCGGTCGACAAGGCGCCGCAGGCGGTTTTCCTGGGGCTGCTCGTCGTCGCCTGCCTGTATGCGATCTACGACACCTGGGATCTCAACTTCCTGGGCAAGGTGTTTCCGATATCGGTGGGGCTGATCACCCTCGCCCTGCTGGTCGCCGCCGTGGCGCTGTTCAGCCGCCAGCGGCCCGATTACGTGTTCTTCGACAGCGAGCGCGAATGGAGCGGTGAAAACCGGCCCGTCCACGGCGACCTGTATTTCCAGGTCTGGATCCTGGCGCTGCTCGCGGCGATCGCACTGCTCGGTTTCATCCTGGGAATCTTCATCTACATCACGGCTTTCCTGCGGCTGAAGGCCGGCGTGCGCTGGAGCCGCGCCGTCGCCGGCGCCTTGGCCGCGGTCGCCGTCATGAGCCTGTTCGGGCATCTGTTCGTGCTGGAATACCCGACGGGCCTGCTGCAGTACCTGGTGGAACTGCCGTGGCCGCTGAACTGATCGTGATCGTCAGTCCGGCCGCCGCGGGCCGGAGATAAAAACGCGAGGGCAGGCCTGCCCTCGCGCTTGACGCTGCAGTTGCTGCAAACAGCGGGATACCCCGCCGCGACTTACTGGGGTTTGAGCCCCGCCGCCCGCGCCACCTTCTTCCACTTCGCAATTTCCGACTTGATCAGGGCCGCATGTTCCGCCTGCGTGTTGCCGACCGGCAGTGCGCCGCGGTCGATCAGGATCTTGTTGTTTTTCGGATCGTTGAGCGCCGCGCGCAACGCGCCGTTCAGCTTGGCAGCAACCGCCTGCGGCATGCCCGCCGGCCCGAGGTAGCTGAAGGGGCTGGTGACGACGAAGTCCTTCACGCCCGCTTCGACCATGGTGGGAATGTCAGGGAATGACACGAAGCGCTTCTCGCCGCACTGCGCGATCATGCGCAGCCGATTGCTCTGCAGGTGTCCGGAGATCGCCGGAAGGCTGACGAAGGAAAACTGCACATGACCGGCGACGAGGTCGACAATCGACGGGCCCGCGCCCTTGTAGGGAATGTGCACGGTCTTGATGCCGGTCGAAGCGTTGAGCAGCGCGCCCGCGAGGTGGCCGAGTGCGCCGCGGCCGGAACTCGAGAAGTTCAGTTCGCCCGGCCGCTTCTTGGCGAGCGCGACGAGGTCACTGACGCTTTTCACCGGCAGCGAGGGATGCACGACCAGCCCGGCGGGGATGTCGACGATGACGCCCAGCGGCGTGAAGTCTTTCTCCACGTCGAAAGGCAGGGTTTTCAGCATCGCGGGATTGATCAGGATGCTCGCTGCCGCGATCAGCGTGGTATAGCCGTCTGGCGCAGCGCGCGACACCGCTTCCGCGCCGATGTTGCCGCCGGCGCCGGGCCGGTAATCGATGACCAGCTGATGACCGAGCACTTCGCCCATCTTCGGCGCGAGCAGCCGGAACAGCACGTCGCTGTTGCCGCCTGGATTGTTGGGATTCACGACGCGCAGTATCTTGGTCGGAAACTGCTGCGCCGCAAGCGGGCCTGCGGCAAATGCGGATACGGCCGCAGCGCAAATGAGCGCGGCGCGAAAAGTGATCCTCAACATGACTTTCTCCTCCGGTGGGTGTTTTTTTGGGATTGCGGGGAAATCATAACCGAGATGCAGTGACGCGCAAACCGCTGATTGCGGATCAGAGAAGAGAACCTATTGTTTTAAATACATTTTTTAGTGCGCAGCAAAGTCTGGCGCCGATGATCTGCGATTCAACCTGCGGGCGCAATCAGATCGGGTCCATCGTTTTTGACCGAATTGACGCGGGTGCTCACCGGGTAGGCGCGCATTTCTTCCGCGGGATACGGCAGCAGCATGGCATGCAGCGCGGCGACGTCCGCATACGCCGGGTCCAGCCACGCATCCTGAAGGTGCTGCGGCAGGATCACCGGCATGCGCTCGTGCAGTCGTGCCATCAGCGCATTCGCTCCGGTGGTGATGATGGTGAAGCTCTCGACGGCGACCCCGTCCCCTCCCTGCCAATGCTCCCAGAGGCCGGCGACGGCAAACTGCTCTTCGTTGAGGAGGTGGATGTAGTGCGGCACCTTGCCTGACGCCGTCTTCTGCCATTCGTAGAAACCAGCCATCGGCACCAGACAGCGGCGACGCCGGAACGCTGCGCGGAACGATGGCTTTTCAGCGACGGTTTCGCCGCGCGCATTGATCATCTTCGCGCCGATGGCCGGATCCTTGGCCCACGACGGGATCAGGCCCCAGCGCAAATCGACCAGTTCAGGCTGAGGATGACTACGGATGACAGGCAACAGCTGGGTGGGCGCGGCGTTGAAGCGCATCTCCAGCAGTTCATCGACGCCGGGCTGCCGGATATGCCATTTCTGCGCGATGAACTGTTTTTTCGGGGCTACGTAACGGCCGCACATGGACGGCAGCATAGCGCAGACCCGCCCCGCAAAGACCGGCGCACCACGATTCAACGAGTATCGGTATAGTAGCCGGGTCGGGGGTGATACGCGAAGCGAGGACCCGTGTGCAGCACTCCGGCATCGTATTCAAAACCGAGGAAGATCCGATCATGACCCATCCCTTCAAGGCCCCCGTCGTCGACGCCCTCACCGTGCGCGTGCTGGTCGATTCGCGTTACGAACGTTTCCTGCCGCGCATGGCGCACCCGCATGTGAAGATCGAGCATGTCGGCCGCATCACCGGCCGCCCTGAGAGCACCTTCGCCTGCGAGTGGGGCCTGTCGCTGCACCTCGCCTCGGAGAAGGACGGCGCGAAGGCGCAGTACGTGCTCGACTTCGGCTACACGCCGGAGATCATCAACCGCAATTTCGAACTGCTGGGCATCGAACCGGGCAAGATCAACGGCCTGATCCTCAGCCACGGCCATCTCGACCACTTCGGCGGGCTGCAGGGTTTCGTGAAGCAGCACCGCGCGCAGATGCGCGACGACATCGCGCTCTACGTCGGCGGCGAGACGGTGTTCCGCACCAAGTGGGTCAAGGAAGGCGGCGAGACGCTGGAATGGTGCACGCTGGACCGCGCAGCACTCGAAGCGCAGAAGGTCATGCCGATGTGCTGCCCGCAGCCGCAGGCCCTGGACGGCCCCTTCACCTCGGGGTACATCGAGCGCACTTCATTCGAACAGGTCACCGGCGGCTCGCTGGTGGTGGACGACCATTTCACCGCGGCCGAACGCGAGGGCAAGCTGGTCAAGGACACCCACCCCGACGAACACGCCACCTGCTACATCGTCAAGGGCAAGGGCCTGGTGGTGATTTCATCGTGCGGCCACACCGGCATCATCAATACGGTGAAGAGCGCGATGAAGGCCGCGAACGTCGACCGCGTGCACGCGGTGATGGGCGGTTTCCACCTCGGACCGGCAAACGTGGAATACCTGCAGCACACGCTGAAGGAACTGCAGGCCATCAACCCCGACGTGATCGTGCCCATGCACTGCACCGGCGAACGCTTCATCGACATGCTGCGGCAGCAGATGCCCGACCGCGTGGTCTACTCCAACGTCGGCAGCCGGTACACCTTCGGAATGCAGTAACGCCGCCGCACCGGATTCATATAACCCGCTGTTTTTATTCAGCGCCGCCCGCCGAACATCCAGCGGTGCACTTCGACCGAGCGGTAGGCGCCGGCCTGCACCAGGGGATCTTCGCGCCACAAGGCATCGAAAGCCGCGCGGTCGGGCATCTGGATCATCAGCACCGTGCCAGCCCAGGCATTGCCGGCGTCGTTCAGCAATGAGCCGGTGACGATCACGCGTTCTTCCGCCCCGTGCGGGACTAAATGCTCGCGCCGTGCCGCGAGCAGCGCTTCAGCCTTGCCAGCCGCGGCGGGATCGCCCTGCGCGATGATGAGGAAGCGCTGTTCGTCGCCTAGCGGCGCCGCGTATTCCCACATCGTGCGCCCGCTTTCGTTGCGCCAGCGGCCGATGATCACCTCACCGTAGAGCCCGGCCTTGTGCCGCGGTTCTTCGTAGGCGAAGCGCTGCACCGCGGCGGCATCGGGCAGGTCGACGATGTGCATGCTGCCGGTCTGCGCGCTGCCGTCGGCGGTCAGCGTCGGGCCGCGCGCGACAAAACCCGCCGCATAGTCGTCCATGAAGGCCCAGTGCGCCTGCTCGGTCTGCTTGCGCAACGCGCCGACACCGGGATTGTCACGGCAGAAAAAGAAATAATGCATGGTCGATCCTCGTTATGACGTGCACCAGCCTTCCCGTTGCGTTTCAGGACTTGCCGCTGCGCCTCTGGTTGCTGCGTTCGCCCGGGCGCTGCGACTGGCGCGGCACCTGGGTGCGGCGGGTTTCCTGGCGGACCTGCGCGCGGCTGGCCGTCATGCTGCCTTTGGCAGGAGTCCTGGTGGAGCGCGTGGTTTTCTTCATGATCAGTGCACCTCGTGTGGATAAACCGGCTTCATCATACCCACGCGCCCAGCATGCAGTTTGACACAACGCAAACAGTCGCGATCGGGCCAACGCGGAAACGATGCCGGCGATTATCCCCCTGTTTCAACTGGCCGTTGCGCAGGTATTTGCGCTATCGTTGCCCTGAAGTTCCGTTTTCAAGGATCCGGCCATCAGATGACACAACAAAAACTCCCGCACCGGCGTCCGATCAGCCTCAAGGTATACAGCATCGCGCTGGGGCTGCTGGCGCTGATGGTGCTGGTGTCTGCGCTGTCGGCGCATAACCTGAAAACCCTCAACAACGAGGTCGCCGCGCTAGCCAAATACTATCTGCCGCTCGACCAGCAGGTCTCCAGCGTGGATACGCTGATCCGCCAGCAGAACGTGCACTTCGAACGCATCCTGCTGTTGCAGCAACTGAAATCCGGCGACAAGGCGGCACTACAGCACGAAAGCGAACTGTTCGACCGCCGCGGCGTCAACGCAGACCAGGTGATCGATTCCAGCATGAGGCTGATCACCGAGGCACTGCAGTCGGAGGACACCGCGGTCGACCGGATCAGCATGACACTGCTGAAAGACATGCTGCCGAACATCCAGGAATCGCGGCAGGAGTTTCATTCGGTGTTCCGCCATTTCCTGATCGAGGCCGAGGAAGGCAATGCCCGCTCTCTGAAAATCGTGCGCGATGAACTGGGCCGGGAACGCGACCGCATCAACGCACATATGGAAAAGGCGATCGTCACCCTCGGTGCCCTGAGCGAGGATTCGGCGCGGCGTGCCGCCAGAGAGGAGGCCGCAGCGGTGCGGCTGAACTGGATCATCACCGGCATTGCCGGCGTACTCGGCCTGTTCTTTGCCGCCATCGTGACCCGGCACCTGGTCGAACCGGTACGCCGGCTGCTGCGCGGCACCCAGGCGGTGGAGGAAGGCGATCTGAGCATACGCGTCGAAGCGAGTTCGCGCGACGAAATCGCCACCCTGACCGATTCGTTCAATTCGATGGTGGCAGGGCTGCGCGAGAAAGAGCGCATCCGCGAGACCTTCGGCCAGTATGTCGATCCGCGCATCGTCAGCGGCCTGCTCGAAGACCGCCTCGCTTCGGCAGTGGGTGAGAAAAAGCGCATGACGGTGTTCTTCTCCGACATCGCCGGCTTCACCGGCCTGGGCGAGCAGCTCGCGCCTGAAGGCGTGGTGCGTTTCCTCAACCGCTATTTCAGCGTGATGTCCGAGCCGATCCGTGAACAGCACGGCATCGTCGACAAATTCATCGGCGACGCCATCATGGCCTACTGGGGGCCTCCATTCACCGGGGAAGACGACCATGCCCTGCTCGCCTGCTACGCGGCGCTCGATCAGATCGCGCGGCTCGAGCAGTTCCACGCCATGCTGCCCGACGTGCTGGGGCTGCGCCGCGGGTTGCCCCAGATCGGCATCCGCATCGGCATCGCCACGGGCGACGTCACCATCGGCAACATAGGTTCGGAATCGATCAAGGGTTTTACGGTGATTGGTGACACCGTCAACCTGGCATCGCGCCTGGAGGGCGTCAACAAGGCCTACGGCACGCGCATCCTGATCAGCGAAGATGCGCGCCTCCTCGCGGGCGATGCCGTCGAGGTGCGCGCGCTGGACAGCATCCGCGTGATGGGCAAGATAGAGCCGGTGCGCATCTACGAACTGCTGGGGCGCAATGGCGCGGTCGATGCCGGCTTGCTGGAAGTGCGCGACATTTTCGAACAGGCGATGGAGAGCTACCGCGCCGGATCGCTGGATGCCGCAGAAGCAGGGTTCAGGCGCTGCCTGTCACTGCGATCCGGTGACGGACCCTCGCACGCATTGCTGGAACGGCTGCGCCACGAACGCGATCATCCGGACGCGCGCAGCAGCGACGGCGTGTGGAACATGACTACAAAGTAAGCTGCGGGTCTTCCTGGTTGCAGGTGCAGCCCGTGGCAAACGACTTGTCGCAGCAGACGATCTTGCCGGCACGGCAGCCGCAGACGCCCTTGTTTTTCGCGCAGCAGCGGCCGGCCTGCGCCATCCGCTCCGCGCCGCTGCTGCGGGCCGCCGCTTCCAGGCAGGATTGCTCGCCGCCCTGCACGGCTGCCGCGGCCACGGGTGTCGTCGCCGGCGTCGCAACCGTGGTGGTGTCTCCGGCCGATGCCAGCGAAACCACAAACATCAACAACAGGGCGTAAACCATTCTCATCATGATCTCCGGAAAACCGGCGCAGCCATGTGCGCACATGGATTTGACTATACCAGTGCACTGCGCGCCGGCCCACCGCCCGGATGTAAAAAATTGTTTCAACCGCCGCGATGGCCCGTTTGCGCCCGGTCAGCGTTTTTTTCTGGGCAGGATGCGCGTCGTCGAGCGCACGTAGGTGCCCGCCGATGCGGCCGCGCCGAGCGTCGCCGACGCCGCGATGCTCTGCAACTGCCTGTTCATGTCGAATCCGATACCGACTCCGCCGCCGCCCAGGGCGACGGCACTGAACGCGAAACCCTGGCCCTTGCCTGCAATCTTGTGGTTCGGACCCTTGGCAAATCCCATGGTCAACGAAGCACCGGCGCCGGCACTCCAGCCTAGCGAGTAGCCGAGGTTGGAGTACAGCAGCGCCGGATAACGGTCGCGGTTGTCGATGGCCACGCCCAGCTCACCGTTGCCGCCGATGCCCAGCGAGGCGTCGCCGGCGATGCCGACAGTCACCGTGTCGTAACCGTTGGCGGCAGCGGCCTGGCGCACCTTGCCGAGGCAGCCGCCCTGCGCCAGCAGTTCGACGACTTCTTCGAGATCACGCGCCTTGAGCGCTTTTTCGAATCCCTGGAACTTGCCGATGCCGCCGTAGCAGAGCAAGGCGTCCTTGGCGATGGCGAGCAGCGGTTTGACCTCGTCAAGTACGTCCTTGGCGATGATGCGCAGCTCGTCGCGCTCGTCAAGGACGCAGCGCCCGTTGCGCCGCTTCAGGGGATTCTGGCAGGCGTCCTTGAGCGAGGCGGCGCAGGCCTTGTCGCTGGTCAGCGGGAATACGGACCGCTTCCAGCCGTCGGGGCAGCGCCAGCATTCGCCGTCGTTGCGCGAATGCAGGAAACCCGGCGCGGGACAACCAACCACGCGCACCTTTCGGGCCTCGAAATGCCTGGCCTTGATTTTCCTCTTGCAGGCTTTCGGCGAATCGATCGCCGCCAGCGTTCGCTCGAAGCCGCCCGGGCAGCGGAAACACCAGCCGCCGAGCTTGTTCAATTCGTAGTTGCCTTCGCATTTGTTTTTGAGAACACCGGTGGCGCGTTTTTTCGACGCCACCGGGAGGTGGTCGGTGTCGCCGTCGCGTTTACAGGCGAGTTTTCCGGTGACCGGCAGTATCGTGCGCTCGCTACCTTTGGGGCAGGACCAGCATTCGCCGCCATTGCGCTTGACGAAGAAGCTGTCGCCGGGACAGACATTGCGGTTGACCAGTTTCGCCGACTGGAAAGTGCAGGGCGGCTGGTTGCTGCCGCCGCAGCGGCCTTCGCCGATCGGGCTGACGATTTTTACGGGCCTGCGCGCCACCGGCCGCACCACCGGAGGCGGGGCCGCGGGCGGCGACCGGCGCCGGTTCGGGATCAGGTGCGGGCGCGGGAGCAGCTGCGATGACACGGATTTCCTCGTCATAGGCTGCCGCGTTGTCCAGTTCGACCGGCAGCAGCTTGTAGGACAGTACGCCGAGTATCGTGGGCACGGTTACCGCGATGGTCCGGTCTGATTGCAGTTTCGCGGTCAGTTTGCCGGCGAGCGGCAGATCATCGCCGGTGTAAGTGCCGGGACTGACCTGTGCAAGGTTGCGGATGACCACCATGTCGGGCTGTATCGCCCACAACATTGCGTGTACCCAGGGTTCGAGCGCCCAGGCGCGGCCGCCTTCGATGCGGATTTTTTTCTGGATGGTATTGATGATCCAGGTGCCGTCTACCGCCTGTGGCGCGGCTGCCGGAACCTGTTCGACCATGGGCAGGTTGGCCGGGGTCTGTGCGGCTGCTTTGCGATCGAGCGGCAGCATGATGCCCGTGACGCACAACAGCGCGATCAATGTTACGGATGTCCAGCGACTGATGCTTGTGGCCCGTTGTCGTTTGCGGCAGTCTGCGCCGGTCATCATGCTCCCTCCCAGCTTGTTCCGATTACACCGGTCATTAACGGGGACGGGGCGTATACCGCTGGGCTCCTGTTACCTGTGGCGTAGCAACACACCACCGCTCATCACCGTTGATGTTGTGTCCCGATATATGCCCCGTGATCGCTGGGATGTCAATTATTGATGACACAATTGCCGTCTGATCAGGGGTGGCCCGTGGCATTGATGCAGAATCGGTTTTTCAGCGCGGTCATCCGCCACTTCAGCGTACAGGTTCGACATGCCCTCCCCCTTGAACATCGCGCTGCGCATTGTCTCAGGCACGACGGTGTTTGCACTGATCGTGTGGCTTGCGGGCCACTTTCCGGCGGCGGCCGGCCTGATGCTGACTTTCCCGGCGCTGAACGGGCTAGCCTTCGTCTTTTCGCGCCATGACACCGTCCGCGGCATCACTGCCACGATGCTGTGGATGCCGCTGCTCAACGGCGTGTTATGCCTGGTCTATCTGGCCCTGTTCATCCTGCTCGCAACGCCGGTGCTGGCGACGGTGCTGGCGTGGGGGCTCGCCGCCGGCATCGCCCTGTTGTGGCTGGCTGTGGCGACACGTCGGTGGTTTGGCCGCGGCGTAGCGCTGCAGCTGCAGGTGTTTTATCTATGGGCAATCGTACTGGCCGGCGTCGCACTCACCCTTGCATGGTGGTTGTTCAGCAGCCCCGCAGCTGATACTGCCGGTGCCGCCAAGCCGGCGCTCACGGCACTGAAAATCGCGCTGTTCGCGGTCGCGCTGTTTTTGCTGATCGTGCTGCCGCCGCGCTTCAAATGGAATGACGGCGCCAGCGGCATACTCTCGGGCCTGCCGCTGGTGGTGCTGGCGGGCCTGCTCAGCATAGCGCAGGACGGCGCGATCGATCTCGAGGTGCGGCGCGCACTGCTCACGCAGATGCTGTTGGGCGTTTGGCTTGCGCCGGCGATGGCGGTGGGTTTCATTTTCTGCGTGTCGCGCGTGCTCACGCATGAACGCGCGCACCGCCTGCGCATGGTCGTGGTGCCTGCGGGATGGGTGTTGTGTTTCGCGGCCATACTCGTCACCGGTTCCATCCTGCAGCGGCTCGCCGTACCCTGAGCACAGCAGGGCGCATTAATTAAAATATCAATATAATCAACATCTTATTAAATTTCCGGTGGATGCACTGTGCTACAGCTGCATAGCATCCATTACACCTGGGCTACCATCTGCCTGGGGAACAAATCATGCACCCGGAGGAGCCGCGCATCATGACCGTTGCGACAGCAGCACGACAGATGACCATCACGAAGATGAAGCCGCACATCGGCGCCATCGTCACCGGGATCGACCTGCGCGAACCGCTGGACGAAGCCACGCAACGGCAGCTCTACGAAGCGGTGGTCGACAACGTGGTGCTGGTGATCCGCGGCCAGGATTTCACGCCCGCGCAATACCAGGCTGCGGCGGAACGCTTCGGCGAACTGATGGAAGACCAGAACCGCATGTACCTGGTCGATGGCTTCCCGCTGATCAGCGTGCTTTCCAACCGCCACACCGACAGCAAGGGCGGCGCCGCGAAGACCTACGCCAATTCCACCTGGCACACCGATCACACCAACCAGGAATGCCCGCCCAAATTCACGATGCTCTATGCCGTCGAAGTGCCGGACAGGGGCGGCGCGACGAACGTGTGCAATTCGCGCGCGGCCTATGAAGCGCTGCCCGCCGATTACCGCGCCAGGATCGACGGCATGCAGACCGAGAACACGCTGATCAGCAGCGCGCGCTTCAAAATCGCCAATCTCGACATCCTGAAGGAACAGCAGACCGCGGCAAAGCCGCCGGTGATCCAGCCGCTGGTGCGCACGCATCCGGAGCGCGACACCAGGGCGGTGTGGTTCCACAAGGGCAAGACCGAGAAGATCATCGGCATGACGCCGGAGCAAACGCAGGATTTCCTGCAGGACCTCACCGAACGCATCACGCTGCCGGAATTCTGCTGTGCGCACGAATACCGGAAGGGCGACATGCTGATCATCGACGACCGCCAGTCATTGCACAAGGCGGGCTTCGACTATGACCACAGCCAGCACCGCCTGCTCCATCGCATCCTCGTGCGCGGCGACCGTCCATATTGAGTCGCGTCCCGGAACCTGGCCCGGCGTGCGCACATCGTACGCAAAATGGTCTAACATTCAGGACGAGGCGACACTGCAGACCGAGGCGATGATCCCATCGACCCGGCAAGCCTTTCCATACGAGGAGAAATCATGAAACACACGCAACTGTGCAAGTGCCTGCTGTTATCCGCAACGGTGATGTTCGGCGCGAGCGGCGCCGCAACCGCGGCCTATCCGGAAAAACCGGCACGCTTCATCGTCCCGTTCAGCACCGGCGGCGGCACCGACCTGCAGGGACGCCTGCTCGCGGACAAGCTGCGCTCGGGCCTGAAGCAAAACTTCCTCGTCGAGAACCGCACCGGTAACGGCGGACTGATCGGCGCCGAAGCCGTCACCAAGGCCGCGCCCGACGGCTACACGGTGCTGATGACCTCGGCCTCGATTTCGCTTAACGCGGTGCTGCAGAAGAAATCAATCCGCTTCGACCTGCTGAAGGATCTGGACCCGGTGACCTGGGTCAGCAACACGGCGCTGGTGCTGGCGGTGCATCCCAGCGTTCCAGCAAGGACGGTGAAGGAACTGGTGGCGCTTTCCCTGAAGGCGCCGAGCGGACTGAACATTGCCGCCAACGGCGTAGGCACCACCAGCCACCTGTCCGCGGAAATGTTCAAGCAGTTCACCAAGGCCAAGAGCGTGATCATCCAGTATAAGGGCGGCGGTCCGTCGGGTCTTGGGCTCGCCACCGGTGAAGCCGACATGCTGTTCAACACGCCGCCGGCGCTGATGACGCACATCAACGCCAAACGTGTGCGCGCAATCGCCGTATCTACCGAGAAGCCGACCGCGTGGAATCCGTCGCTGCCGACGATGAACACCTACTATCCCGGCTTCGTGACCGACCAGTGGTATGCCGTGTTCGTGCCCGCGGGTACGCCGAAGAACGTGGTAACCACGCTCAACGCGCAGGTGAAGAAGGCGCTGGACGCGAAGGAAGT
>JBMTEY010000039.1:0-18916 GCA_049433545.1 Burkholderiales bacterium
CGCGCGGGCCCAGCGTCGCGAACAGGTTGGCCTTGCGCTTGTCGCGGTCGAAAGTCAGGCGCACATCGGCGTCCAGCGGTCGCAGCAGCTCGCGCACGAAATCGATCAGTTCGAGGTTGGAATCGCGGCTGACGGTCGGAAACGCGATCAGCTCGCGGATCAGCCTGAGGGTGGTGGCGCCGGGCGCGACATGCGGCTTCATCGGTACGTCCGTCGTTAAAGGGGCAGGATAGGCAGGCATGCCATCACTGTCAACGCGGGGCATGCGGTATCCTTGGCTTTGCAATGGACAAAATCATGGACAAAAAAATCATCCCGCTGCTCGCCCTGCTCGCCACGCTGCTGCAGGGCATCACGCCGGTCACGGCCGCCGAATTGCGCATCGGCCTCTCCGGCGAAGTCAGTTCGCTCGACCCGCATTTCCTCGCTTCGCAGCCCAACCTCACCGTGGCGCGCCACGTCTTCGAATCGCTGACCGACGTCGATGCGCAGACCAGTCTGATCCCGGGACTTGCCGAAAGCTGGCGCGCGCTCGACGCCACGACCTGGGAATTCAAACTGCGCCGCGGCGTGAAATTCCACGACGGTTCCGCTTTCACCGCCGAGGACGCCGCATTTTCGATTGCACGCCCGCTGTCGATCAAGGGCAGCCCCGGCGGTTTCGCGTCGTACGTGCGCGCCGTCGAATCGGCCACGGCGGTCGATGCGCACACGCTGCGCATCAAGACGAAATATCCGTACGGCGCCCTGCCCGAGGACATCAATTCGATCCTCATCGTCTCGAAAAAACACGCGCTGAACGCGGGGCCCGAGGATTTCGATTCCGGCCGCGCGCTGATCGGCACCGGTCCCTACAAATTCGTGCGTTACCGGCGCGGCGACCGGCTGGAACTTGCGCGCCACGATCAGTGGTGGGGCAAACGCCCGGCCTGGGACCGGGTCACGCTGCGCGTGGTGCCCGCCGATCCCTCGCGCACCGCGGCACTGCTCTCCGGCGAACTCGACGCGATCGAACACGTGCCTTCGGCCGATATCAAAAAACTAAATAAAAACAATAAGTTAAATATAATACAAGCAACCTCCTGGCGGACCATCCTGCTCCATCTCGACCAGTATCGCGCACAGCCGCCGGGCGTCACCGGCAACGACGGCAAGCCGCTGGCGAAAAATCCATTCATGGACATCCGCGTGCGCAGGGCGCTGTCGATGGCGATCAACCGCGAAGCAATCGCGCAGCGGGTGATGGAAGGCCTCGCGGTGCCGGCAGCGAACATCGTGTCGCCCGGCGTGTTCGGCCACAACGCCGCGCTGAAAGCCGCAGCCTACGATCCTGCCGGCGCAAAAAAACTGCTCGCCGAGGCCGGCTATCCGGACGGTTTCCGCGTCACCCTCTCCGGCCCCAACAACCGTTACATCAACGACGAACAGGTGCTGCAAACCGTGGCCCAGTTGCTGACCCGCGCCGGCATCGTGACGCGCGTCGAGGCCGCGCCGATGTCGGCCTACCTTGGTCGCGTGCGCAAGGAAGAAACGTCTTTCGCACTGCTCGGCTGGGGTTCCTTCGCCGCCGACCTCGCGCTGCGTTCGCTGGTCGCCAGCCCGACCCCGGAAAAAGGCTGGGGCGCGTGGAACTGGGGACGTTATTCTAATAAAAAAGTCGATGCGCTGATGGAACAGGCGCTGGCCAGCGTCGACCGCGCCAAACGCGAGGCGCTGGCGCGCGAGGCCAACACGCTGGCCGTCAACGACCTTGCCTTCATCCCGCTGCACCACCAGGTGGTGAGCTGGGCGATGCGCGCGAACCTGGACTACGCGCCGCGCACCGACGAATTCACCTTCGCCCACCACTTCACGCCGCGTGCAAAATGACCGATCCCAACGCCTACACCGTGGAAATCGCCCAGCCGGACATCAGCCCCTATCGCAAGGGCAACACCGGCATCGACTACGCCACCACTTTCGACAGCGGCAAGCCCGGTCCGCACGTGACGATCACCGCGCTTGCCCACGGCAACGAAATCTGCGGCGCGATCGTGCTCGACGAACTGTTCCGCGCCGGCATCCGGCCGCTGCACGGCCGGCTGACGCTGGTGTTCTGCAATATCGAAGCGTTCGAACGATTCGACCCGGAAAAACCCGAAGCCTCGCGCTGGGTCGAGGAAGACTTCAACCGGCTGTGGACCGCCGAAGTGCTCGACGGCCCGCGCGACAGCATCGACCTGCGCCGCGCGCGCATCCTCCGGCCGCTGCTCGACACGGTCGACCTGCTGCTCGACATCCACTCGATGCAGCATCCGTCGGACCCGCTGCTGCTCGCCGGATCGCTGGCCAAGGGGCGCATCCTCGCCGGCGAGATCGGTTATCCCGCGCTGGCAGTCTGCGACTCGGGACACGCGGCCGGCAGGCGCATGCGCGATTACGCCGCCTTCGGCGACGCAGCGAGCCCGAAAAACGCGCTGCTGGTCGAATGCGGACAGCACTGGGCGCGACGCACCGTGGAGGTCGCGCGCGAAACGACGCTGCGTTTCCTCGCCCGCTGCGGCGTCATCGATCCCGAACGGGGCCCTTTCCGTTTCGCCGACACGCCGCTGCCGCAAAAGACGGTGGAAGTCACCCACCCGGTCACCATCGAAGCCGAAACCTTCCGCTTCGCGCGTCCGTTCACCGGGCTGGAAGTCGTCGAGCAGGCCGGCACGCTGATCGGCTGGGACGGCGAGCGCGAAGTGCGTACGCCGTACGACGGCTGCGTGCTGGTGATGCCCTCGAAGCGGCTCTACCGCGGGCAGACCGCGGTGCGCCTCGGCCGTTTTGTTTCCGGCAGCTGAAGCCGCAGCCCGCGGCGCGCGGGCGACATGCTGAACTTCGTGCTGCGCCGCCTCGGCCAGAGTGCACTGACCCTGGTCGTGATGTCGCTGCTGGTATTCGCCGGCGTCTATGCCATCGGCAACCCGGTGGACATCCTGATCAACCCGCAGGCCGATCAGGCTGAAATCGCGCGCACCATTGCTCAACTGGGTCTCGACCGCCCGCTGTGGCAGCAGTACTGGATATTCCTCAGGGGCGCCTTCGGCGGCGACTTCGGCGTGTCCTTCGTCGCCAACGTGCCGGCGATCACGCTGATCCTCGAACGCCTGCCGGCGACGCTGGAACTCGCATTCGTCGCGATGCTGATCGCGATCGCGCTCGGCATCCCGCTGGGCCTGCTCGCCGGACTGAAACCGGACAGCTGGATAGGCCGCGGCATCATGGCCGGCTCCATCCTCGGTTTTTCGCTGCCGACCTTCTGGGTCGGGCTGATGCTGATCATGGTGTTTTCGGTGCAGCTGGGCTGGCTGCCGACCACCGGGCGCGGGGCGACGGTGGATGTCTTCGGCATACCGGTGAGTTTCCTGACCTGGGACGGCCTGCGCCACCTCGCGCTGCCGGCGACCAACCTCGCGCTGTTCGAACTCTCGCTGCTGCTGCGCCTGACCCGCGCCGGCACGCGCGAAGCGATGCTGCAGGACTACGTGCGTTACGCGCGCGCCAAGGGCGTCGCCGAACACAACGTCGTCCGCGTGCATGTGCTGCGCAACATCCTGATCCCGGTGATCACCATCGCCGGGCTGGAACTCGGTTCGCTGATCGCCTTCGCCGTGGTCACCGAAACCATTTTTGCCTGGCCGGGCATGGGCAAACTGCTGATCGATTCGATCAACATGCTTGATCGCCCGGTGATCGTTGCCTACCTGCTGGTGATCGTGTTCCTGTTCATCCTCATCAACCTGCTGGTCGACCTGTGTTACGCCGCGCTTGATCCGCGGGTGCGCCTGAAAGGTTCACGGTGAACGCCGCCCTTTCACCTGCGCGCGAACTCACCGCGGGATACGCCCGCGACCGCATCGCGCTGTCCGCGTTGTGGGTGCTCTGTGCGCTGCTGCTCGCAGCACTCGCCGCGCCGTGGATCACGCCGCAGGATCCCTACGACCTCGCCCAGCTCGACATCCTCGATGCCAGGCTCGCGCCGGGTGAAGCCAGCTCCGCCGGGTACACCTACTGGCTGGGCAGCGACGGCCAGGGCCGCGACATGCTCTCCGCGATCCTCCACGGCCTGCGCATCAGCCTCGGCGTCGGTGTGCTGTCGACGCTCGCCGCACTGGCGCTGGGCCTCGCCGTCGGCCTGGCAGCGGCGCGCGCCAGCGGCTGGATCGATGCGCTGATCATGCGCATCGTCGACCTGCAACTGTCGTTCCCGTCCATCCTCGTCGCGCTGATCCTGCTCGCGCTGACCGGACAGGGTGTGGACAAGATCATCATCGCGCTGGTCATCGTGCAATGGGCCTATTACGCGCGCACCGTGCGCGCCGCGGCGCTGGTCGAACTGCACAGGGAATATGTAGATGCCGCGGTCTGCGCCGGCTACGGCGGCGCGCGCATCCTGTTCCGCCACGTGCTGCCCAACGTGCTACCGCCGCTGACCGTGGTCGCCACGGTGCAGGTCGCGCACGCCATCGCGCTCGAGGCCACGCTGTCCTTCCTCGGGCTCGGACTGCCGATCACCGAGCCCTCGCTGGGCCTGCTGATCGCCAACGGCTACGCCTACCTGCTGGCGGGACAGTACTGGATCAGTTTTTTCCCGGGGATCGCGCTGCTGGTGACCATCGTCGCCATCAACCTGGTCGGCGACCGGTTGAGGGATGTGCTGAATCCGCGGCTGAAATGAAAATGGCCGGGGCATCCCGGCCATGTTTCACCGCAGCTGTGCGCTTACTGCTGCTTGAGACCGATCTGCGCCGCGACCTTGCGGTAACGCTCGAGGTCGGCGCGTACACGCTTGGTGAATTCCGCGGAACCCAGCGTAGTGGTTTCCGCGCCGCCGACCGAGGCGTAACGCTGCTTCACGTCGGGCAGCTTCAGCACATCGGCCGAAGCCTTGTAGAGCGCGGCCAGCGCTTCCTTCGGCGTGCCCTTGGGCGCGAACAGGCCGACCCAGATCGAGGCATCGACGCCGGGCACGCCGGCTTCCTGCGCCGACATGTAGTCGGGCACCTGCGGCGAACGTTTCGCCGTGGTCACGCCCAACACCTTGACGCGTTTCGCCTGCAGGTGCGGAATCACGCCCGGCAGGCCGGCGACGGTAAATACCACTTCATTGGACGCAACCGCCGACACCGCGGGCGCGCCGCCCTTGTACGGCACGTGCAGCGCCTTGACGCCCGCCGCGGCGACCAGCCATTCGGTGGCCATGTGGTTGACCGAACCCGAGCCCGGCGAGCCGAATGCCAGTTGACCCGGCTTGGCGCGGGCGCCGGCGATCAGGTCCTTCAGCGTGTTGAACGGCGAACCGGCGTTGACCACCACCAGCATCGGCGCGTCGCTGACCATGATGATCGGCGTGAAGTCGCGGTCGAAATCGTACGGCGTGTTCTTGAACAGCAGCGGCGTCACCGCAAATTCGCCGGTGTGCGCCGACAGCAGCGTGTAGCCGTCGGCGGTGGCGCGCGCCGCGGTGCCGGTAGCGATGAAGCCGTTGGCGCCAGGCCGGTTGTCGACGACGAACTGCCAGCCGAGTTTTTCGGAAATCTTGTTGATCAGGATGCGCGTCGAGGTGTCGACCACGCCGCCCGGCGCAAACGGCACCAGCACGCGGATCGGTTTGGTCGGATAGTCGGCGGCATGCGCGGACAGTGCGAACGCGGCGGCGAGAGTGGCAACAATCAGGCGTTTCATGAAATATCCTTTATAATTAATAACTTATATAAAACAGCTATTTGAACAGCTCTTTCCACTTGGCTTTCACTTTTTCCTGCAGTTCCTTGCTTGCTTCGGCCACCGCCGGGAATTCATGCAGATGGTCGTACGGCCGGCAGGCGTCGATGATGGCCTTGGAGTTGTACGGCGCATCGTAGCGGTAGGCGACGAACATCGGATCGTTCTTCGAACCCATGCCGCGCTGGATGATGTCGATGTCGGTGACCGGATCGCTGCGCGTGGCCACCGCCCACATCACTTCCTGCAGGTTCGAGGGATCGATGTCCTCGTCGACGACCACGGTGTAGCGCGACATGTAGGCGCCGACGCCGCACTGGTTGAGGATGTGGCCGGCCTGGCGCGCGTGGCCGGCATAACGCTGCTTGATCGCCACCACGTTGAACATGCGCGCGCCGCCGATTTCGTGCGCCCACACGCTGGCGACGTCGGGCACGCCGGCAGCGAGCAGCGCATCGAACAGCAGTGCCGAGCGCATCACCGCCTTGGAATACGAATAATCGTTGGGCGGTTTCGCCGGCGGGCTGCCGACGATGATGGGATCGTTGCGGTAATACACGCGTTCTATGGTCACCACCGGGGCAGTGCCTTCCTTGCCCGGGTAATAACCGTGGAATTCACCGAACGGCCCCTCGGTCCTGACGTCGCCGGGATGGCACCAGCCTTCGAGCACGATTTCCGCTGCGGCGGGCATCGGCAGCCCGGTCAGTTCACCGTGTACCACGGACACCGGCTCGCCGAGGATGGCGCCGGTGTAGTTGTACTCGCACATGCCGAAAGGCACTTCGATGCCGGAGATCAGGTAGCCCAGCGGATCGCAGCCGATGACGATGGCCACCGGGAAGGGTTTGCCGGCTTTCATGTACTTGTCGTACTGGATGGCGCCGTGCTTGCCAGGAATCATGTCGAGGCCGACATGGTTTTTGTCGAAGGCCTGCACGCGGTAGGTGCCGACGTTGACCCAGTCGGAATCGAAGTCCTTCGTCACCACGCAGCAGCCGGTACCGATGTAGGGGCCGCCGTCCATCTCGTGCCACAGCGGCGACGGGAAGATGTTGATGTCGACGTCCTTGCCGGCCTGGATGTTCTCGAACACCGGACCGGTCTCGGCCGGCACCGGATCGTACTTAGTCGCTTCCGCCTGCCAGCCCTTGGGTTTGCCGCGCAGGTTCTGCACCAGCTGGTGGTGGTTGCGCTCCACCGGCAGGCGCAGGATTGACGACAGGCGCGCCGGGCTCGCGGTGCTGCAGGTCAGCACGCGAAAACCCTTGGGGTAGCCCTTGATATCGTCGAACAGCAGCGCCGGCGCAGCGTCGATCTTGACGTTGAGTTCGCTGATCGCGCCGAGCTCGAGCTTGGCGTCGGCGCCGGGCACGTCCTTCAGTTCGCCCAGCTTGCGCGCGGTATCGAGCCAGGCGCGCAGATCCAGGGGATTTCCGGCAGGACGTTTCGCCATGGTCAGCCCTTGCGTTTTTTCGCCGCCAGTTTCACGGCCTTGATGATTTCAGTATAGGCCGCGCAGCGGCAGAGGTTGCCCGACAGGTAATGGCGGATCTGCTCTTCGCTCGGCGCGGGATGTTCGTCTAGCAGCTGCCGCGTCATCAGCACGAAGCCCGGGGTGCAGAAGCCGCACTGGAAGGCGCCGGTTTCAATGAAGGCCTGCTGCACGGCATCGAGTTCGCCGTCCGGCTGCGCTTCCTCGACGGTGCGCACGTCGGCGCCATCGACCAGCGTCGCCATGGTCAGGCAGCCCGACACCGCGGCGCCGTTGACGATCACCGTGCAGCAGCCGCACAGGCCCTGGGCGCAGCTCTCGCGCGCGCCGTAGAGGCCCTGGCCCTGCAGCAGTTCGACCAGGTTCTGGTGGTTGCCGGCATGCGCGGTCACCGCGCGGCCGTTCAGCGTGAAGGTAATGTTTTTGTGCGTGGTGCTCATGTTCGTTTTGGCCATGGCTCAGTCTTCCAGCGGCTTGCCCGCATTCTTGCGCAGGCCGCGATACACCGCTTCCGCGGTCAGCGGCAGGCTGGTCAGCCGCACGCCCACCGCATCGTCGATGGCGCTGGCGATCGCCGGCGACACGCCGAAGGTGCCGCTCTCGCCCACGCCCTTGGCGCCGAAGGGCCCCGTCTGCTGCACCATGTCCACCGCTTCGTTCTCCATCAGCGGCGGCACGTCGCGGATGCCCGGGATCTTGTAATCGGCGAGCGAGGCGTTGGTCACCTGGCCGCCGTCGATGTTCATGCACTCCGACAGCGTGAAGCCCAGCTGCATGATGGTGGCGCCGGAAATCTGGGTCTCGACGATCGCCGGATTCACCGGGCGGCCGACGTCAACCAGGTTGACCAGCCGCGTAACCTTGAATTCGCCGGTCTCGGTGTCGACCTCGACCTCGGCTCCGGTGGCGCCGATCATCCAGAACGGCGTCGCATCCGGCGTCTGGCCGGTGCCCGGCTCCGGCGGCGTGTACGGCGGGATGAAGCTGCCGATGCCGACGATGTTGCCGGCCTGCATGCCGTATTTTTTGCGGAAGATGTCGGGAATCGGCGTGGTTTCCGCCGACAGGCCGACGTCGCGCGCCAGCTGCAGCAGCTTGTCGCGCGCGTCCTCCGCGGCATTCTTCACCGCGTGACCCATGTGGTAGGTCGAGCGCGAACCCAGCGTCGCCATGTCGTAGGGCGTGACGTCGGTGTCGGGATGCACCACGCTCACCCGCTCCACCGGGATGCACAGCGCCTCGGCGGCAAACTGCGCCATCGCGGTGTCCGAACCCTGGCCCATGTCCACCGTGCTGCAGTAGACGATGCAGCTGCCGTCGGCACTGAGGTTGACGATGGCCACCGAAGTCGTCGGCGAAATGCTCGCCTTGAAGCCGATGGCGATGCCGCGGCCGCGGCGGATGCTGCCGCTGCCTTTGTCGAAGGGTTTGTCCCAGGCCATGCGGCTCGCCAGGCGCTCCAGCACTTTTTCGATGCCGGCATCGCGCATCAGTGTGCCGGTGGCCTGCGGCCGGCCTTCGCGCAGGATGTTTTTCCGGCGCATCTCCAGCGGATCGATTTTCAGTGCCTTCGCGATCATGTCGGTGTGGCTCTCGTAGGCCCACACCAGTTGCGGAATGCCGAAGCCGCGCAGCGCGCCGGCCGGCGTCAGGTTAGTGTACAGCGAATAGGAATCGATGGCGACATGCTCGATGTCGTACGGCCCCGGCGCGGTAAAGCCGGATTTCTGGGTGATGCGCGGCCCGATGTCGGCATAGGCACCACCGTTCCACCACACCTCGCATTCGCGGGCGGTGATTTTTCCGTCTTTGCTGACGCCGCTCTTGATGCGCAGCGTGGTCGCATGCTTGGTCAGGGTGTAGAACTGCTCTTCCATGGTCAGCGCGATTTTCACCGGCCGCGCGGCAATCAGCGCCGCCGCCGCGGCCAGCGCTTCGAGCTTGATGTAGAGCTTGGCGCCGAAACCGCCGCCCAGGTACGGCACCTTGACCCTGACCTTGTTCTCCGGCCAGCCGAGCAGGCGCGCGATCTCGATGCGCACGAAGGACGGGCTTTGCGAGGCGGTGTGGATCACCAGCTGGTTCGGCGCCGGGTCGGCGACGGTGACGAAGGGCTCCAGCGGCAGGTGCAGCACTTGCTGGGTGCGGAAGCTGTGCTCGAAGACGTGGTCGGCTGCGGCAAATGCCTGCTGCGCATCGCCGCGGCGCAGGTGGAAATCGAGCGCGACATTGGTATCGCGTTTGTCCTTCAGGTGCTTGAGGTCGGGAAAGGTGCCGGCCGGCTTCAGCATCTCGTGCACCACGGCTTTCGAGGTCATCGCCTCGACCTCGTCGAACACCGCGGGCAGTTCTTCGTAATCGGCCGCGATCATCTGCGCCGCGGCCTCCGCGACATGCGGGTCGGCAGCCAGCACCAGCGCCACCGGTTCGCCGACGTAATGCACCTTGTCGATCGCCAGCACCGGCTGGTCGTGGAAAGCCGGGCCGTAATACGGTTCTGGAATCAGCTTGCAGATGTCGGCCGAGGTGTACACCGCGTATACGCCCGGCAGTTCGCGCGCGGCGGAGACGTCGACAGACTTGATCCGCGCATGGGCGACCGTGCTGCGGAAAATTTTTCCGTAGAGCATGCCCGGCAGGCGCAGGTTGTGCACGTATTCCGCGCGGCCGGTGACCTTGGCGCGGCCTTCGACACGCGGTAGCGACTGTCCGAATGCAGCGCCGCTGTTGTTTTTGCCCAGTATGGTTGTCAAATCATTTACTCCGTCATCGGGTCAGGCCGTCAGCGCCTTGCGTACGGCGCGGCCCGCGTAAACCCGCAGCAGTTCTTTCTTGTAGGCCGCCGAGCCATGCGCGTCTGCGTTCAACTCGGCTTCCGCGGCAGCGGCCTCGCCGGCGCGCGCAAGCACGGCATCATCGACGGCTGCGCCGCGCAGAACCGCTTCTGCCTCCGCGAGGCGCAGCGGCTTCTCGGTGGCGGCGCTGATGACGACGCGCGCGTCCTCGATCACCCGGCCGTCGGTCAGCAATGACACCGCGATGCCCAGCGTCGGCCAGTCGTCGGCCGCGCGCGTGGTCAGTTTGACGTAGGCCGAGCGCCGGCCGGCCTGCGAGGGCACGATGACCTCGCTGATCAGTTCGTTCTTCGCCAGCGCGGTTTCGTAATAACCGGTGTAGAGGTCGGCAACCGCCAGCGTGCGTGACCCCGCAGCCGCGGCAGTGACCACCTGCGCGTCCAGCGCCATCAGCACCGGCGGCAGGTCCATGTGCGGATCGCCGTGCGCCAGGTGCCCGCCCAGCGTGGCAACGTTGCGCACGCGCACGTTGGACAGCGTCTTCAGGGTTTCGATGATCACCGGCGCGCGGGTTTTGACCATCCGCGCGCGGCCCAGCGCGCTCAGCGTGGTCAGCGCGCCTATGCTCAGCCCGCCGTCTTCGGCGCCCTTCACTTTCGAGTAGCGCGCCTCGACGCCGCGCAGGCTGACGAGCCGCGTCGGCTGGAACACGCCCGCCTTCATCATCAGCATCAGCGCCGTGCCGCCGCCGAAGGCGCGCACTGAAGGATCATCGCCGTCGAGCAGCTTCAGCGCCGCCTTCAGCGTGCGCGGTTCAGCCAGTTCGAAGGGAATCATGCCGCCCCTCCCGCTGCGGCCGGCTCGAATGCCGCGCGCAGGTTTTTCGCAAACTGTTTTTCCATGTCCTTGGCCTTGGATTTCAGCACCGGCTGGCCGATGCTGCCGAGCTTGCCGGTCAGCGCGGTGTCTATTTCATACTGGATCACGGTCGTGTCGCCCGCCTCCACCAGCTGCGTCGAAGAGGTGGCCGTCAGCCGGCCGACCAGCCCCAGCGGCGCACCCTCGATTTTCGCCGCAATCCTCTCCGGCGCCGTCATTTCGGTCAGCTCCACAGTTACCTTGAACTTGAACGTCATGTAGGCAACCTTGGTCTCAAGCACGGCATCAAAACGCCTGTCGTCCAGCGGCACCAGGTCGCGCACGCCGTCGATGCAGGATGCAAAAAAATGGATGTCCTGCAGTTTCGCGAATACCGCGGCACGCGGCGCGCCGACTGCAATCTCCCCGCTGAATTTCATTGTATTGAACCGAAACAAAAGCGGCCTACTGTAACGGCAGCACGAGTGAAAATCAATGCGCGCAGACGTTTGCACGGACGAAAAAAACCCCGGCGCCTTGCGGCGACGGGGGTTCTGTCGATGGCCTCGCGCGGACGCGATGCACCGTCCGCGATCAGCGCGTGCGGCCGGCTCCGGCACCGCGACGGTTGTCGGAACGGAAACCGCCGCGCGACGGCGGCGCGCCGCGGCGTGCTGGCGGACGGCCGCTGCGCGGAGCGGAGTCGGTGCGCACGGGATTTTTCGCTTCGAATCCCGGCACCGTCCAGCGCTCGATGGCGCGCCCGATGTAACGCTCGATCTGTTTCAGCTGGCGCACGTCCTCCGAGGACGCGAACGAAATCGCGGTGCCGGTGGCGCCGGCACGGCCGGTACGGCCGATGCGATGCACGTAGTCCTCGGCCACTTTCGGCAGGTCGTAATTGAACACATGCGAAATGCTGGCGACGTCGATGCCGCGCGCGGCGACGTCGGTGGCCACCAGCACCTTCACCGCGCCGCTGCGCAGGCGTGCAAGAGTGCGGTTGCGTTGCGACTGGTTCATGTTGCCGTGCAGCGCCGCGGCTTCATGCCCGGCGTGGAACAGCTTGTCGGCCAGGCGATCGGCGCCGTGCTTGGTCGCCGTAAAGACGATGGACTGCGCATTGCATTCTTCCGAACGCAGCACGTGGTCGAGCAGGCGGTGCTTGTGGCTGCCGTCGTCGACATAATGCAGGCGTTGCTCGATATTCTCGTGCTCCAGTTTGGGCGCCGCGACGGAGATCAATTTGGGATCACGCAGCAGTTCGCGGCCGAGCTTGGCGATGTTGCCGTCGAGCGTCGCCGAGAACAGCATGGTCTGGCGCGTCGCCGGGGTTTTCGCCGCGATGCGCTTGACCGGCTCGATGAAGCCCATGTCGAGCATGCGGTCGGCCTCGTCCAGCACCAGCAGCTCGAGGCGCGAAAAATCAACCTTGCCCTGGTCGATGAAGTCGATCAGCCGGCCCGGCGTCGCCACCAGCACGTCAAGCGACTGCTCGAGCATGCGGCGCTGTTTCGGGTACGGCATGCCGCCGAGCACGGTGCCGGTGCGCATGTGGCGCATGAACTTGCAGTACTTGTCGACCGCGGCCGTCACCTGCATGGCGAGTTCGCGCGTCGGCGTCAGCACCAGCACGCGCGGACCGCGGCCGTGCCGCGCCGGGGCCAGCGCCAGGCGCTGCAGCGCGGGCAGCACGAAAGCAGCGGTTTTTCCGGTGCCGGTCGGCGCCGAAACCATCAGGTCGAAGCCGGTCAGCGCGATCGGTATCGATTGCGCCTGCACGGGAGTGGGTTCGGTATAACCCGCGGCGGCCAGAGCCTGCACCAGGGCGGGATTCAGATTCAATGAAGCAAAAGACATGATTGATTACTTTCAAAAAGCACAACGACTGCACAACCGCACACAGCCAGGCGCAGACGGAATCAATCCGCTGCCGCAGGGCTGACGGTTCTACAGCTATATACGCGCAGGAAATGCCACTGCTGTGAGGCAGGCCGCGACTGAATCGCGGCTGCGGCCACCGGCGCACGGGTATCGTCGCTAACCGTGGCGGAAGCAGCTATTCGGAGAAGGGAGCTGAAATCGAAGGGGTCAGGGACAGATGCATCCTGAAGCGTAAACCGGATACTGCCGCTTCAAGGTGCGCGCACTATACCCGTAAGTGCCGGAAATAGCGAACCTTTTTCCCGGCAAACGCACCGGCGCAGGGCGCTACCCCCTTCGCGGCGGCCGGGAAAAAGTCCGGTAATTCAAGGCAATAGCATGTCGCGCATGCTACAATCCGCCCCTTTTTTCGAAGGCCCCACCCGTGTCCGTCACCGAGCAACGCCCGCTGCGCAACATCGCCATCATCGCCCACGTCGATCATGGCAAGACCACGCTGGTCGACAAACTGCTGCGCCAGTCCGGCACCTTCGCCGCGCACGAGCAGATCGCCGAGCGCGTGATGGATTCGAACGACCTCGAGCGCGAGCGCGGCATCACCATCCTCGCCAAGAACTGCGCGGTGACCTGGAAAGGCACGCTGATCAACATCGTCGACACCCCCGGCCATGCCGACTTCGGCGGCGAAGTCGAACGCGTGCTGTCGATGGTCGACGGCGTACTGCTGCTGGTCGATGCCGTCGAGGGCCCGATGCCGCAGACGCGTTTCGTCACGCGCAAGGCGCTGGCGCTGGGCCTGAAGCCCATCGTCGTGGTCAACAAGGTGGACCGCCCCGGCGCGCGCGCCGACTGGGTGGTCAACCAGACCTTCGATCTGTTCGACAAGCTCGGCGCCACTGAAGCGCAGCTCGATTTCCCCGTGGTCTACGCCTCGGCGCTGAACGGTTATGCCGGCAACGATCCGGATGTCCGCGAAGGCACGCTGGAGCCGCTGTTTGAAGCGATCCTCAAATACGTGCCGATGCGCGAGGACGATCCCGACGGCCCGCTGCAACTGCAGATCTGCTCGCTGGATTACTCGAGCTACGTCGGCAAGATCGGCATCGGCCGCGTCAACCGCGGCCGCATCCGTCCCGGCCAGCAGGTCGCCGTACTCAAGGGCCCGGACTCGACGCCGGCCACGGCCAAGGTCAACCAGGTGCTAGGCTTCCGCGGTCTCGAACGCGTGCAGATCAGCGAAGCCCAGGCCGGCGACATCGTGCTGGTCAACGGCATCGACGAAGTCGGTATCGGCATCACGCTGGCCGATCCCGAAAAACCCGAAGCCCTGCCGATGCTGAAAGTCGACGAGCCGACGCTGACCATGAATTTCCAGGTCAACACCTCCCCGCTCGCCGGCCGCGAAGGCAAATATGTCACCAGCCGCCAGCTGCGCGAACGCCTGCAGCGCGAAGTGATGAGCAACGTCGCGCTGAAAGTCGTCGAAACCGCCGACGCCGACGTGTTCGAGGTGTCGGGGCGCGGCGAACTGCACCTGACCATCCTGCTCGAAAACATGCGCCGCGAGGGTTACGAACTCGCAGTGTCGCGCCCGCGCGTGGTGATCCGCGAAGTCAATGGCGAGAAGCAGGAGCCGTACGAAATGCTGACGGTGGACGTCGATGAAACCAACCAGGGCGCGGTGATGGAAGCGCTGGGCGCGCGCCGCGGCGACCTGCAGGACATGCAGCCCGACGGCAAGGGGCGCGTGCGCCTCGATTACCGCATCCCGGCGCGCGGCCTGATCGGTTTCCAGTCCGACTTCCTGACCATGACCCGCGGCACCGGCATCATGAGCCACGTCTTCGACGACTACGGCCCGATGAAGCCCGACATGGAAGAACGCCGCAACGGCGTGCTGATCTCCGCCGAAGACGGCAATGCCGTCGCCTACGCGCTGTGGAAGCTGCAGGAGCGCGGCCGCATGTTCGTCAGCCCCGGAGATCCGCTCTACGAAGGCATCGTCATCGGCATCCACAGCCGCGACAACGACCTCGTCGTCAACCCGATCAAGGGCAAGCAGCTCACCAACGTGCGCGCCTCGGGCACCGACGAAGCGGTGCGCTTGGTGCCGCCGATCCAGGTCACTCTGGAATCGGCGATCGAATTCATCGCCGACGACGAACTGGTCGAGATCACGCCGAAGTCGATACGCATCCGCAAGCGCCACCTCAAGGAACACGAGCGCAAAAAGGCCAGCCGTTCGGATCAGGCCAACGCCGCCTGAGCATGAACGACGCAGCACCGGCAGCCGACACCCCCTACGCACTGCTCGGCGGCGACGCCGGCGTGCGGCGGCTGGTCGATACCTTCTACGACCTGATGGACGCTGTGCCGGAATACCACGGCATCCGCAAGCTGCACCCGCAGGATCTCGCCGGCTCGCGCGAAAAACTCTACCTGTTTCTTTCGGGCTGGCTGGGCGGCCCGCCACTGTACGTCGAGAAACACGGACATCCGATGCTGCGTGCGCGCCACCTGCCTTTCGCCATCGGCATCGCCGAACGCGATGCCTGGCTGGCCTGCATGCTGCAGGCGATGGAGGACAGCGGCGTGGAAGAACCTTTTCGCGCCGCGCTGCTGAAAGCCTTTTTCGGCACCGCCGACTGGATGCGCAACCGCCCCGAAGCAGGCGCCCGCTGATTGCGCTCCGGCCGGAGCGAAATCACGAAACCGGGGAAAAGTCGTAGAATTCCCCGGTGCAGAAGTCAAAAACAGATCCCGCCGTACAGACCCGGGCGGGCAAACTCTTCACCCGTCTCTGGCAGGGCATCACCGCGCACGGCCGCACACTGCGCGAACGCCGCCAGCAGCAATGGCTGGCGCAGGCCGCCGAAACCCTTTATTCGGAACTCGGGGAAGCGTCGGGCGTCTCCGTCGCCCGGCGCATGCTCGACCGCTACGCGGCGCTGCCGGCGGAAGGCAAGCTCGACTTCCTGCACCTGCTGGCGACCGAATTTTCGACGGATGCCGCAAGAGTCGACGCCGCGATCCGCGACTACCAGGCCCGCCCCGATGCGACGACGGCGCAGCAACTGCACCGCGCCAGCGAATCACGGCGCCAGGAACTGCTGCGCCGCCTGAACTTCGCGCCCAGCGGCACCGCGGGCCTGCTGCGCATGCGCGAAGACGTGCTGCGCTGGCTGCCCGAACATCCGGAACTCGCCGAAGTCGACGCCGACTTCGAACACCTGTTCCATTCCTGGTTCAACCGCGGTTTCCTGCAGATGCGCCCGATCGACTGGCACACGCCGGCCGTGGTGCTCGAAAAAATCATCCGCTACGAGGCGGTGCATGAAATTTCGGGTTGGAGCGACCTGCGCCGCCGGCTCGATCCGCCGGACCGCCGCTGTTTCGCGTTTTTCCATCCGACGCTGACCGACGAACCGCTGATTTTCGTCGAGGTCGCGCTGACCCATGACATCCCCGATGCCATCGCGCCGCTGCTCGCCGACGGCCGCATGCCGATCAGCGCGAAATCCGCCCGCACCGCGGTGTTCTACTCGATTTCGAACTGCCAGCCCGGACTGAAAGGCGTGTCCTTCGGCAATTTCCTGATCAAGCAGGTCGCCGAGGAACTGATGCGCGAACTGCCGCGGCTGCGCAGCTTCGTCACGCTGTCGCCGGTGCCGGGTTTCGTGTCATGGCTGAAACGCACGTATCCGCAGGTCCCGGTGCTCGACGACCTGGCGCGTCCGCAGTGGCATGCCGATGCGGCGCTTGCCGCGCGCATGCAGCCGGAACTGCAGGCACTGGTCGCCGAATACCTGCTCGAAGCGAAAAACACCAGGGGCCGCCCGGCCGATCCGGTCGCGCGTTTCCACCTCGGCAACGGCGCCGGCATCGAATACGTGCGCTGGCTGGGCGACGTCTCCGCCAAGGGCCTGCGCAACGGCGCCGGCTTCATGGTGAATTACCTCTACGACCTCGATAACGTGGTCGCCAACCACGAAGCCCACGTCAAACACGGCACCATCTTCGCAGCACACCGCGTGCGCAAACTACGCCCCGAAGGAAGTCCCCTTGGGGGACGCCCCGCAGGAAGCCCCGAAAAATCCGGCGCCTGATCAGCGTTTGTTGCCGAGCAGCGTCTTGCGGCACTTGCGCGCGCCGCAATAACAGGGATGTTCGCGCTTCTGCTTGGCGGTGTGGCGCTCTTCCAGCACCAGGTTGTAGTCGTACGACAGTTCCTCGCCGCGCCTGATCGCGCGCACTGCGTCGATGAACACGCGGCCGTCTTCCTCGTTCGCTTCGCAGTTGGGCGCGCAGGAATGGTTGATCCAGCGCGCCGGCCCGCCGCGTTTCGTGGCGTCGATCACCACCTTGTCATTGGCCGCGAACAGCATGGTGTGCGAGGACCCGTCATGCAGATCGCCGTAGAGACGGTCGGCTTTCGCATGCGTCATGCGCTCACCGGTGTATTCAAGGATGCGCGCGCCTTTCGCGATCGCCGTGACCGCAAACACACCACGGCCGTGAATCGGAGAATTGCGCACCGCGACGCGCGGTTTCGCTATTTTTTTGGCCTTGGCTTTTTTTACTAACCCTTTGTTTTTAAGCGTTTTTTTTACATTTTTCCGGGTATTGCCGGATTTTTTCTTCTGGCTCATCGCTTGCGGGGTACCTGGGTAGTGATTGAAGGTTTGAGAAAGGTGAAATCGCAGCCCTCGTCGGCCTGCGTGATCTGTTCCATGAACAGTTTGCGGTAGCCGCGGGTATCGTCGACACGCGGTTTCGGCAGTTTGAATTTTTTGCGCCGCGCCGCGAGCTCGGCGTCGCTGACCAGCAGTTCCAGTCTGCGCGCCGGCACGTCGAGGCGGATGCGGTCGCCGTTTTGCACCAGCGCCAGCGCGCCGCCCATCGCCGACTCCGGCGTCACGTGCAGCACGATGGCGCCGAAGGCGGTGCCGCTCATGCGCGCATCCGAAATCCGCACCATGTCCTTGACGCCCTTGGCCGCGAGTTTTTTCGGGATCGGCAGGTAGCCGGCCTCCGGCATGCCCGGCGCACCCTTGGGTCCGGCATTCTTCAGTACCAATATGTCATCGGCGCGCACGTCGAGTTTCGGATCGTCGACGCGTTCAGCCATGTCCGGCAGCGATTCGAACACCACCGCACGGCCCTCGTGGCGCGTGAGCTTCGGATCCATCGCAGCCTGCTTGATGATGGCGCCGCCCGGCGCGAGGTTGCCGCGCAGCACCGCGATGCTGCCGCCGGCGAACACCGGATCCTTGAATCTGCGCACCACCTTCTGGTCCCACGCCGGAAGCGCAGCGGCGAGATCCTCGCCCAGCGTCTTGCCGGTCACTGTTTTCGCCTTGAGGTTCAGCTGGTGCTTCAGTTCGCGCAGGATCACCGCCAGGCCGCCGGCCTTGTAGAGATCCTCCATGTAACCCTGCCCGGTGGGCTTGAGGTCGACCAGCACCGGCGTCTCGCGGCCCATCTTGTCGAAGGCATCGAGATCGAGCTTGATGCCCAGCCGCCCCGCCATCGCCGCCAGATGGACAATCGCATTGGTCGAACCGCCGACCGCGAACAGCACGCGCAGCGCGTTTTCGAAGGCCTCGACGGTCATGATCTTGTCGGGCGTGAGTTTCTCTTTCGCCATCGCCACCGCGCGCGCGCCGCTGGCCTCGGCCTGGCGCAGCCGGTCCGCCATCACCGCCGGTACGCAGGAACCTCCGGGCAGCATCATCCCCATCGCCTCGGTGCACAGCGCCATCGTGCTCGCCGTGCCCATCACCATGCAGGTGCCGGCCGAAGGCGCCAGCTTGTTGTTGATCTCGCCGATCTCCTGCTCGGAAATCTCGGTGGCGCGGTACTTGCCCCAGAAACGGCGGCAGTCGGTGCAGGCACCGAGCCGTTCGCCCTTGTGGTCACCGGTGATCATCGGCCCGGTCACCAGCATGATCGACGGCACGTTGGCGCTGGCCGCGCCCATCAGCAGCGCCGGCACGGTCTTGTCACAGCCGCCGATCAGCACCACCGAGTCGACCGGCTGGCCGCGCATCATCTCCTCGGTGTCGATCGCCATCAGGTTGCGCAGGTACATGCTGGTCGGATGGGCAAACGACTCGTGCAGCGTGATCACCGGGAA
>JBMTEY010000040.1:0-18522 GCA_049433545.1 Burkholderiales bacterium
TCAGGCCGAACAGGCCCATGGTGCGCATCTGCGCGACGATGTCGGCGGGGATTTCGTCAGTCTCGGTGACTTCGGCCTCGCGCGGGATCAGCGTTTCGCGGACGAAACGGCTGACGGTGTCGAGCAGGATGCTGAAGGATTCGGGGTCGCGGATCATTAAAGCTTGATCCCCGCCTGTGTAATCACCTTGCGCCACTTCGCCTGTTCGCTGCGGATGAAATCGGCAAACTGCTGCGGCGTGCCGCCGACCGGATCAGCGCCTAGGCCGAGCAGTCGTTCTTTGACATCCGGCAGCTTGAGAATGCGGGCGGTCTCGGCCGAGAGCTGATTGACGATCGCCGCCGGAACGCCTTTGGGCGCCGCGAGGCCAAACCAGGAACCGGCTTCGTAGCCCTTGACCCCCGCTTCCTGGATGGTCGGCAGGTTGGGCGCCGCGGGGCTGCGCGTCGCCGTGGTCACCGCGAGGCCGCGGATCTTGCCGGCCTGGATTTGCGGCAGGTACGGCGGCAGGTTGTCGATCACCACCTGGATCTGCCCCGCAACCAGATCCGCCAGCGTCGGCGCGCTGCCCTTGTACGGGATATGCGTCATCTGCAACCCGGTCGCCGATTTGAACAGTTCGGCGGAAAGATGGCCGGTGCTGCCGAGTCCCGGCGAGCCGTGGTTGAGCTTGCCGGGATTGTTTTTACCGTAAGCGATCAATTCGGTGACGCTTTTCACCGGCAGAGAATTGTTGACCGTGAGCACGTTGGGCACGCGCGCAACCAGGCTGATCGGATCGAAACTTTTCACCGCATCCCATTTGAGCCTGGGATAGAGCGTGTTGTTGATGCTGTGGGTGGCTGCGGTGGCCATGACTATGGTGTAGCCGTCAGGCGTTGCGTTGGCGGTGATTTCGGTGCCGATGTTGCCGTTGGCGCCGGGGCGGTTGTCGACGATCACCGACTGGCCCCAGGTCTCGGTCATTTTCTGGCCAACCGCGCGGGCGAGGATGTCGGTGGTGCCGGCCGGCGTGTAGGCGACGATGATGCGGATCGGCCGCACCGGATAATTCTGCGCGGCCTGCGCGTAACCGGCGCCGGCAAACACCAGCATCAGGGACATCAGCAACGCTTTCTTCATGACTCCTCCGTTAACAATGGTTTACCTTGATTGATCCGTTTCAGTTTACTGGGCCTTGATGCCGGCGGCCTTGATGACCTTCGCCCACTTGTCCATTTCCCGCTGGATGAAGGCTGCATATTCTGCGGGCGTGTTGCCCACGGCATCGGCGCCGAGTTCGGTGAGGCGCTTGCGCAGGCCCGGGTCGTTCAGGGCGCGCACTGCTTCCTTGCTCATGCGGTCGACGATGGGCTGCGGCGTTTTTGCCGGCAGCGACAGGCCGTACCAGGCGGTGACTTCGTAGCCGGGCACACCGGCCTCGGCAACGGTCGGTATACCCGGAGCAGCGCTCGAGGGCTTCGGTCCGGTAACGGCGAGCGCGCGCAGCTTGCCGCGGCGCACCTGGTTGATCACGGTTGGCACGTTGCCGAAATACAGCGATACCTCACCCGAAAGCAGTCCGGTCAGGCCGGGACCACCGCCCTTGTAGGCGACATGCACCCATTTCACGCCGGTCATGTATTTGAACAGTTCGGCCGACAGGTGCACCGTGGTGCCTATGCCCGAGGAGCCGTAATTGATTTCGCCGGGGCGCTTTTTCGAAAACGCGATCAGTTCCTTCACGCTTTTCACCGGCAGCGATGGATGCGTGACCAGCAAGTTCTGCGATTCGGCGACCAGCGTGACGAAGGTGAAATCGCGGATCGAGTCGAAATTGAGCTTGATCAGCGACGGGTTGGTCGCATGTCCGGGCCCGTTGAGCATGATGGTGTAGCCGTCGGGCGGGGTGCGCACGAAAAGTTCGGAGGCAATCGCGGTGTTGGCGCCGCCGCGGTTTTCGACCACCACCTGCTGCCCCATTCCCTCGGCCAGCCTGGGCGCGAATATCCGCGCCACGATGTCATTGGTGCCGCCGGGCGGAAAGCCGACGATGAAGCGGATGGGCCTGCTCGGATAGTTTTGCGCGAATGCCGCTGCGGTTGTTGCCAGCACGCAGCAGGCGGCCAGCGCCTGCAACCAGCGTTTGCTTGTCACGTTCGCTCCTCCCCCGCAGGCCTAGAGGGTGACGCGCCGTTATAAGTTGTTGTTTTTATTGTTGATTTTAGTGCTGCGGCGACGTGTTGCGCGCCGGCCCGCTGCGGCGCGCGAACGGACCCAGTATAGCGCCGGGCCCGTCCGCCGCGCGATGATTATCGACGCGCCGATGCGCGCGCAGACTTTTTCTTTGCTGCCTTCTTCGGACCGAAGCCTTTTTCGTAGTGCGGCCCGGTCATGGTACCGTCGACCGCCATGCCGATGATGCCCTGCGACAGGTCCTTGATCGCGAGGAAGATCACGTCCTTGTCCTTGGGCGAGGCCACCAGGTTGTGCGGCGCCTTCGCCGGGATGTAGATCAGCGTGCCGGCCGGCGCGACCACCTTCTTGCCGTTGACCGAACCCACCAGCGTGCCGCGCAGCACATAGTTCAGCTGCTCGTTGTTGTGGCTGTGCATGCGCGAGCCGGTGCCGCGCGGTTTATGGATGTAGCCGACGAGGATGCGCGCGCCCTCGACCACACCGCCATGTGACGTCGAATAGCCGGTGCCCGCAGGCACCTTCTTCAGCTTGTCCATGCGGAAATGGTACTTGCCGTTGCCGGCGCGCACTGCGCCCGCGGTCTTGGTTTTCTTCGATGCTTTTTTTGCAGCTGCCATGTCAAAACCTCCAGTGATGCTTTCGCTGTTGTGTTGTGGAATTACAGGTAGTCGATCTTCTTCCAGTCCTTCGGCGTGACGCTGACCACGTTCTTGTCATGGCCGGGGCGGCGGTCGGCGTAGACGCGGCCTTCCTTCATCACCAGCTGGATGTTCTTCTTGTCCTGAAACACGCGGATGTTCTTGAGCGGGTCGCCCTTGACCGCGATGATGTCGGCTAGTTTGCCGGCTTCGACGGTTCCGAGTTCCTTGTCCATCTTGATCGCGCGCGCGGCATTGCTGGTCGCGCTCATGATCGCTTCCATCGGCTTCATGCCCAGATTGACATAAATTTCCATCTCGCGGGCGTTGGTGCCCATCTCGGGATCGAAACCCATGTCGGTGCCGAGCGCGATGTTGACCCCGGCCTTGTGCATTTTCTGGAAGGTCTCGAAGCAGTACGGCTGCAGCGCCTTCATCTTGTTCAACACGAACTGCGAGGTGCCCTGGTCCTTGCGCGTCTCGATCGCGCGGTCGGTGCGGTGGAGCAGCGTCGGCGTCATCCACACCCCGGATTCGGCCAGCATGTCGATCACCTCGTCGTCGTGGAACACCATGTGTTCGATGGTGTCGGCGCCGGCTTCCAGCGCCATGCGCTGGCCGTTGGGCGTGAAGCAATGCACCGCGGCGACCTTGTGGAAGGCGTGCGCCTCGTCGACGATGGCGTTGATTTCCTCCTGCGTCATGTTGCGGATGTCCGGTTCTTCCTTGTCGGTGCCGCCGCCGCCGGTGGCGCAGGTCTTGACGATGTCGCAGCCGGCCAGCAGGTTGGTGCGCGCAAGTTTCCTCAGTTCCCACGGGCCATCGGCAGTCTGGAAGCCGTAACGCTGCGCTGCGCGCGGCTGGATCAGGTCGAGATGCGAGCCGGTGATGGTGGTGAAGCCGCCGATCAGCATGCGCGGGCCTTCGATGACGCCGGCGTTGATCGAATCGCGGATTGCGCACAGGTGCGCGGTGAGCAGGCCGCGGCCGGAATTGAGTCCGAGGTCGCGCAGCGTGGTGAAGCCCATGTCGAAACACAGCTGCGCATGGAACAGCCCGTACATCTGCTGCAGTTCCGGTGTGATCTCCCACTGCGCGACACGGTAATTATGGAAAGTCAGGCAGTTGAACATCATGGTGTGCAGGTGCACGTCCATCAGGCCCGGCATCAGGGTCGCGCTGCCGCAGTCGATGACTTCGGCCTTGGCGGGAATCTTCACCTTGCCCTTGGTGCCGACCTGCTTGATGCGGCGGCCTTCGAGCAGGATCACCGGATCCTTGACCGGTTTGCCGCCGTTGCCGTCGATCAGCAGACCACCTTTGAGTACGCGAACCGGGCCCTTGGCCTCGGCGGGTTTGAATTCAAACATCAGGGAAAATCCTCCATGTTGCGATGCGCCGCCTGTAGCCGGCGCGCTGCAAAATTTGCAGAATGCAAGCGTTTGCAGCTGGTTCGAAACTAAATAATCACCCTCTGAATGTCAAGACAATCGGCCGGCAATGAGCTGTATGAGTGCGGCGGAAAAATCAATGAGACTTGGTCATCGCCGCGACGAACCGGGCATAGGCCTGCGGATCGGGTTTGGGCACGCCGGTCGATGGCACGTTCGAGGTCCAGCCCAGTACGCCCAGCGTGCTTTCGACAGCATCGCGCGTCATGTTGCGGGTGATGAACACCAGCCGCGAGCGGCGCTCGGCATCGGGCCAGCGTTCCAGGATCACCGGTTCGTGAATCAGCGTCTGTACGGCGTGCACGGCCACAGGATCGCCTTCGACATTGAGCAGGCCTTTCACCCGCAGCAGCTCGGCGCCGCGCAATGACGCCAGCGCAGTCAGCCAGGCCGTCAGCCCGGCACGGGTGACCGGGGCATCCAGCATCAGGCTGTAGGAACGGATGCCGGCATCGTGCGTACTCTGTGCCAGGCCACGCTGCCGGCTTTCGACGCGGCGATAATCGTCCTCGCGCAGCCAGCGCGCCACTTCGGCCTGGCGCGACTCCGGCGCAATCGTGGCGCCAAACAGCAGTGCGGGCGCCACTTCGCCACGGCTGGCGGTAGTCACTTCGGCGGCGGGATTCAGCACGGCAAGCCGTTCCTGCAGCACGGCAACGTTCGCAGGATCGGCGATGTCGGTCTTGGTGATCAGCAGGCGGTCGGCCACCGCCGCCTGTTTGCGCGACTCGGGCTGCTGGTCGAGCTGGGCGGCGCCGTTGACGGCATCAACCAGCGTGATCACGCTGTCGAGCGCATACTGCGGCGCCAGTTTTTCATCGGTAACCACGGTCTGCACGATGGGCACCGGATCAGCGAGCCCGGTGGTTTCGATCAGCACGCGGTCGAACGGCGGCAGGTCGCCCTGGCGGCGCTGTTTGTCGAGGCCGCGCAGCGTGTTGACGAGATCGCCCTGCACCGTGCAGCAGATACAGCCGTTCGCCAGCAGCACGGTGTTTTCATTGGGTGTGGCGATCAGCAGGTGGTCGAGCCCGATCTCGCCGAACTCGTTGATGATCACCGCGGCGCCTGCCATCGCCGGATCCTGCAGCAGCCGGTTGAGCAGCGTGGTTTTGCCGCTGCCCAGAAATCCGGTGATGATGGAAACGGGGATCCGGGGCAATGGAGCGAGCGCTAACTTATTAATAACTTATTGTTTTTATTGATATTTTATGCGGCTTTGGCCTGGCGCTCAAGTTCGGCGGTGTAACGGCCTTCGCTCGCCAGGCCATTCATCCGCGAGCGGTGGGCCAGCGCCGTCTGTGCCGCGGCGACGTTGCCAGCTACGCCTTTCCAAGCTTTCAGCGCAGGTTGCTGCAACGCGCGGCCGTAGGAAAACGACAGCGGCCACGGCAGGTTGCCCTTGAATTGCACGTTCATCGAATTGAGGTGGGCGGTGGCGAGTTCATCGCTCTGGCCACCGGATAGGAACACGATGCCGGCGACCGCAGCGGGCACGCTGCGTTTGAGCACGCGCACGGTGCGCGCGGCGACTTCGTCGACCGGCGCCTGCTTCGCGCATTTCTTGCCGGAAATCACCATCGACGGTTTCAGCACCGAATGCTCGAGCACCACGCGATTGAGGTAGAGCGCTTCATACACGGCGTTCAGCGTCCACTCGGTGACTTCCTCGCAGCGCTCGATCGTGTGGTCGCCGTCCATCAGCACCTCGGGTTCGACGATGGGCACCAGCCCGGCTTCCTGGCAGATCGCGGCGTAACGCGCCAGCGCATGGGCGTTGGCGGCGATGCAGGTGGCGCTGGGCATGTCGCGGCCGATGTCGATCACTGCGCGCCACTTGGCGAACTTGGCGCCGAGCTTGACGTATTCGGCGCAGCGCTTGGGCAGGTTGTCGAGGCCTTCGGTCACTTTTTCGCCGGGGCACAGCGCCAGATCCTTGGCGCCGGCATCGACCTTGATGCCGGGCAGGATGCGGTTCTGCGCCAGCAGGTTGACGAAGGTGGTGCCGTCGGCCGACTTCTGGCGCAGCGTCTCGTCATACAGGATCACGCCGCTGATGTGGTCGCCGAGGCCACGCGTCTGGAACAGCAGGTCGCGGTAGGCGCGGCGGTTTTCCTCGGTGTTTTCGACGCTGATGCCTTCGAAGCGTTTGCCGATGGTGCCGGTGCTCTCATCGGCGGCGAGTATGCCCTTGCCGGGCGCCACCATGGCCTTGGCGATGGCGGCGAGATCGTTTGCTGACATGGATGCTCCTGCTGAAAAAGTCTGGAAAAAAACGGTCTGTAAAAGGATGGGATCGGGGCGGTATTTTACACGCGCACCTACTGCTTCCGGTGCTCGCCGACTTTGACGATTTTCATGGTATTGGTGCCCCCGGCGCGGCCGAAGGGCTCTCCGATGGTGAGCACGATCAGGTCGCCGTGCTGCACCACGCCGCGCTTGAGCAATTCGTCTTCGGCCATGTGCAAAGCTTTCTCCGGATTGCGTGCGCCCTTGAACTTGACCGGGTGCACGCCGCGGAACAGGGTCACCCGGCGCCGCGTTTCGATCACCGAGCTCATCGCGTAGATCGGCACCGAGATTGCCATCCGCGACATCAGCAGCGCCGTACGCCCGCTCTGGGTCAATGCGGCAACTGCCTTGATCGGCAGGCCGGCAGCGGTGAACGCGGTAGCCCGCGCGACCGAATTTTCGACGTCGATCCGGCCCTGGCCGCCGCGCCGATCCTGTTGCTGCAGGTCTTCCTTTTCAACTTCCACGCACACGCGCACCATCGCGGCGATGGTTTCGGCGGGATATTTGCCGGCCGCCGTTTCCGCGGAAGTCATTACGGCATCGGTACCGTCCAGCACGGCATTGGCGACGTCCGAAACCTCGGCACGCGTGGGAATCGGGCTATTGATCATTGATTCCATCATCTGCGTCGCGGTAATGGTCAGCTTCTGCTTGTCGCGCGCCATGCGAATCATGCGCTTTTGCAGCGCCGGCACCGCGGCATCACCGACTTCAACAGCAAGATCGCCGCGGGCAACCATGATGGCGTCGGAGGCATCGAGGATTTCCTCCAGCGCGGGAATCGCCTCGGCACGCTCGATCTTCGACACGATCAAGCCGTGGCCGCCGGCCTTGGTGAACAGGTCGCGCGCCCAGCGCACATCGTCGCCCGAGCGCGGAAAGGATACCGCCAGGAAATCGGCCTTCAGCTCGGCCGCGAGCCTGATGTCCTGCTTGTCTTTCTCGGTCAGCGCCGGCGCCGTCAGCCCGCCGCCCTTGCGGTTGATGCCCTTGTTGTTCGACAGCGGCCCGCCCTGTTCGACGACCGTCGAGATCCGCGCACCACGCACGTTGGTTACGCCAAGCACGATGCGTCCGTCGTCGAGCAGCAGCGTGTCGCCGGGACGTACGTCGTTGGGCAGATTCTTGTAATCAAGGCCGACGGTGTGCTGTTCGCCGAGCCTGCACTCGGCATCGAGCACGAACTTCGCGCCGGGTTCGAGATGGATTTTGCCGTCCTTGAATTTGCCGACGCGAATCTTGGGCCCCTGCAGATCGACCAGCACGCCCACCGCCCGGCCGGCCTTGCGCGCCAGCGTGCGCACCAGGTTGACGCGGGCGCGATGCTCATCCGGCGTGCCGTGCGAGAAATTGATGCGCACCACGTCGAGCCCGGCGGCAATCATTCGCGCCAGCGTTTTGGCGTCGCTGGACGCGGGTCCCAGTGTGGCCACAACTTTGGTTCGGCGGATCATCAGGAACCCCTTCCGTTATTGGCCTGCGCGCAGCTCCAGAACTTCGACCGCCGGCAGCTTGCGGCCCTCGAGAAATTCGAGAAAGGCGCCGCCGCCGGTGGAAATGTACGACACCTTGTTTGCAATTTTATATTTGGCAATCGCCGCCAGCGTATCGCCGCCGCCTGCGATCGAAAATGCACTGGAAGCCGCGATCGCCTCTGCGATGGCCTTGGTGCCTCCGGCGAACTGGTCGTATTCGAACACGCCGACCGGACCGTTCCAGACGATGGTTCCGGCCTTGGCGATCAGTCCGGCGAACTGGCGAGCGGTTTTGGCGCCGACGTCGAGGATCAGGTCGTCGGGCCGCACCGCATCGGCAGCCACCGGGTTGGCGCGCGCCAGCGCTGACAGTTCGTCGGCCACCACCACATCCACAGGCAGCGGCACCTGGGCGCCGCGCGCCTTCATGATGTCGATGATGGCCTGGGCTTCGCCGACGAGGTCGGGTTCTGCCAGCGATTTGCCGATGCGCATGCCGGTAGCCAGCATGAAGGTGTTGGCGATGCCGCCACCGACGATCAGCTGGTCGACTTTGGAAGCCAGGGATTTGAGGATGGTGAGCTTGGTCGACACCTTGGAACCGGCAACGATGGCGAGCAGCGGCCGCGCCGGTTTCTCCAGCGCCTTGCCCAGTGCGTCGAGTTCTGCGGCCATCAGCGGGCCGGCGCAGGCCACCGGCGCATGTTTCGCAATGCCATGGGTGGTGGCCTCGGCGCGGTGCGCGGTGCCGAAGGCATCATTGACGTAGACATCGCACAGCGCCGCCATTTTGCGCGCCAGCGCGTCGTCATCCTTCTTCTCGCCCTTGTTGACGCGGCAGTTTTCCAGCAGCACGACTTCGCCGGGCTTGACCGCGAACCCGCCGTCGACCCAGTTTTGCACCAGGCGCACCGGCTGGCCGAGCATTTCGGAGAGGCGCTGTGCTATCGGCGCCAGCGTGTCTTCTGGTTTCAGCGTGCCCTCGGTCGGGCGTCCGAGGTGGGAAGTCACCATCACCGCGGCCCCGGCGGCGAGTGCGTGTTTGATGCCGGGCAGGGTGGCGCGGATGCGGGTGTCTTCGGTGATGTTGCCGGCGTCGTCCTGCGGCACGTTGAGGTCGGCGCGGATGAATACTTTTTTGCCGGACAGCGGCAGATCGGCGAGGCGGAGGAATTTCATGCTGAATCGCGGCGGCTGTTGCCGCCGCTGAATCTCATTTGCTGATCACGCGCACCATTTCCAGCACCTTGCTGGAGTAACCCCATTCGTTGTCGTACCAGGACACTACCTTGACGAAGGTGGGATCGAGCGCGATGCCGGCCTCGGCATCGAACACCGACGTGCAGACCTCGTCCTTGAAATCGGAAGACACCACCTTGTCTTCGGTATAGCCGAGCACGCCCTTCATGGCGCCAGTGGACTGCGCCTTCATTTCAGCGCAGATCTCGGCATAGGTCGCGGGCTTGTTCAGTTCCACCGTCAGGTCGACCACCGAAACGTCGGAGGTCGGCACGCGGAAGGACATGCCGGTGAGTTTCTTGTTCAGTTCAGGAATCACCACGCCCACTGCCTTGGCCGCACCGGTGGACGACGGGATGATGTTCTCGAGGATGCCGCGCCCGCCGCGCCAGTCCTTGTTCGACGGACCGTCGACGGTTTTCTGCGTCGCGGTGGCGGCGTGCACCGTGGTCATCAGGCCGCGTTTGATGCCCCATTTGTCGTTCAGCACCTTGGCAACCGGCGCCAGGCAATTGGTGGTGCAGGAAGCGTTGGAGATGATCGCCTCGCCCTTGTAGCTCTTGTCGTTGACGCCGAAGACGAACATCGGCGTGTCATCCTTGGATGGCGCCGACATGATGACTTTCTTCGCGCCCGCGGTCAGGTGTTTGCTCGCCGAGGCCTTGTCGAGGAACAGCCCGGTGGATTCGATGACAATGTCGGCGCCGATCTCGTTCCACTTCAGTTCGGCCGGATCCTTGACCGCGGTCAGGCGGATTTTCTTGCCGTTGACCACCAGCGTGTTGCCGGAAACCGAGATCTCGCCCTTGAATTTGCCGTGCACAGAGTCGTGGCGCAGCATGTAGGCGAGATAGTCCGGCTCCAGCAGGTCGTTGATGCCGACGATGTCGATGTCGGGAAAATCCTGCACCGCCGCGCGAAACACCATCCGCCCGATGCGACCAAAACCGTTGATGCCTACCTTGATAGCCATGACGCCCCCGAAATAAATGCGTTGATCAATTTGCCTGCAACAACCCGCGCACCGCCGCCGCGACATGGTCCGCGGTGATGCCGAAATACTTGTAGAGCTCGCCTGCCGGCGCCGATTCCCCGTAACGGTCGATGCCGATCACCGCGCCGTCGAGTCCGACATACTTGCGCCAGTAATCGGTCACCCCGGCTTCAACCGCAACGCGTGGTACGCCGCGCAGCAGCACGCTATCGCGGTAGGCGGCATCCTGCGCGTCAAACACTTCGGTGCAGGGCATCGACACCACCCGAACTGCAATGCCCGCGTCAGCCAGCGCTTTCTGCGCAGCCAGAGCCACCGCGACTTCCGAGCCGGTCGCGATGACTACCGCTTTCGGCGCTCCGCCGGGTGCATCGGCAATGACATAGCCGCCGCGGCTGATGGCGGCTGTGGTTTCCGGGCTGCGCTGCTGGAACGGCAGAGAATCGCGGGACAGCAGCAGGCTGGTCGGCCCGTCACGGCGTTCGACTGCACTGGCCCATGCCATGGCCGTTTCAACGGTATCGCAAGGCCGCCATACATTCATGTTTGGCATTAGTCGCAGCGAGGCGGCATGCTCCACCGGCTGATGCGTTGGACCGTCCTGGCCGAGGCCGATCGAATCATGGGTGAACACGCATGCCACGCGCTGTTTCATCAATGCCGCCATGCGCAGCGCGTTTCGCGAGTAATCCGAGAACACCAGGAAAGTCGCGTGATACGGAATGAATCCACCATGCAAGGCGATACCGTTGCAGATTGCGGCCATGCCGAATTCGCGCACGCCGAAGTAGATGTAGTTGCCGCCTGCCGTCGCGCTGACACCCTTCGAACCCGACCACAGCGTCAGGTTGGAGCCGGCTAGATCGGCCGAACCGCCTATCAGTTCCGGGAGTGCCGGTGCAAAACCCTCAATCGCGTTCTGCGAAGCCTTGCGGGTAGCAATGGTTTCGGCTTTCTGCGCAGTCTGCGCGAGGAAGGCGTCGCGATGCGCCGCCCAGCCGGCAGGCAGTTCGCCGGCCATGCGACGTTTGAATTCAGCCGCCAGATCAGGATGTGCTGCGGCATAGGCGGCAAATTTCTGATTCCATGCAGCTTCCTCCGCCGCGCCGCGTTCGCGCGCGTTCCACTCGGCACGCACCGCCTCCGGAATTTCGAACGGTGGATGCGGCCAGCCGATTGCGGCGCGGGTAGCGGCGATTTCTTCGGCACCCAGCGGCGCGCCGTGGGCTCCGCCGGTGTTCTGTTTTTTCGGCGCGCCCTTGCCGATGATTGTCTTGCAGCAGATCAGCGTTGGCCGCTGCACCTCCTTCTGCGCCTGACGGATGGCGCGATCGACGGCAGCGGCATCGTGGCCGTCTACGCCATAGATGACATTCCAGCCATAAGCCGCAAAACGCTGCGGAACATCATCAGTAAACCATTGTTTTATATTGCTTTTTTCTGAATCTATGGATATGCCGTTGTCGTCGTATAGCGCTATCAGTTTGTTCAGCCTGAGTGTGCCGGCGAGTGCGCAGGCCTCATGCGAAACGCCCTCCATCAGGCAGCCGTCGCCGAGAAACACATAGGTTCGATGGTCGACGATGGCATGGCCGTCACGGTTGAAACTGTCGGCGAGCACGCGTTCGGCCAGCGCCATGCCCACGGCATTGGCGATGCCCTGGCCCAGCGGCCCGGTGGTGGTTTCAACGCCCGGCGTGACGCCGTGTTCGGGATGGCCTGCGGTTTTCGAATGCAGCTGGCGAAAACGCTTCAGTTCGTCGAGCGGCAGGTCATAGCCGGTCAGGTGCAGCAGGGCGTAGAGCAGCATCGAGCCGTGGCCGTTCGACAGCACGAAACGGTCGCGATCGGCCCAGTGCGGGTTGGCCGGGTTGTGGCGCAGGTGGCCGCGCCACAGTGCCTCGGCGATTTCGGCCATGCCCATCGGCATCCCCGGGTGGCCGGAATTGGCCTGCTGCACGGCGTCCATGGCCAACGCGCGCAGCGCGTTCGCCAACTCGGGTCGGGAACTCATCTCTGGAAATCCTGGAGGATTGGGCGGCGGAAAAGCCGTGATTATAACGGCTGACCCGCGGGCCGCGCGAGGGCGGCGCAGCGGTTCAGGTGCTGCCCGTCAGTCGTCGTTCCTGCGCGAAGTCTTGATGCCCAGGTGTTTGAGCTTGCGGTAGAGATGCGTGCGCTCGAGGCCGACGGCATCGGCGACACGGCTGATGTTGCCGCCTTCCCTGGCCAGGTGATATTCGAAATAGATACGTTCGAAGGCGTCGCGGGCGTCGCGCAGCGGGGCGTCGAGTTGCAACGCCGCGGATGCCGCCGGATTGGCCGCCAGCGGCAGCACCTGCTGGGTTTCCTCCAGTGAAATCTGCTCTCCCAGCGCGGTATTCGCGAGGGTCTGCACCACGCTGCGCAGTTCCGACATGTTGCCCGGCCAGTCGTAGTTGCGCAGCGCGTTGAGGGCCGCGGTGCTGAAATGGCGGGGGGGCACCAGCTTCTGCTCGACCAGATCGTTGAGGATGACGCTCGCCAGTTCCGGTATGTCGTCGCGCTGCTGGTGCAGCAGCGGCAGCTGCACCGTGGTAGCACCCAGCAGCTGGTAGACGCGGTCGTCGAAAGCCCCCGCCGCCACCAGTTCCGCCAGCCCCCGCGTGGTGCCGCAAACCACACGAACGTTGTAGCGCTCGGCCTGCGACAGCAGCATGTAGAGCCCGCGCTGTTCGAGCTTGCTGAACTCCGCCACGTCACGCACGAACAGCGTACCGCCACGCACGCTCTGCAGCAGGTCGAGGGGGGCGTCGACAGTCTGGGCGCCGTTTTCCACGGAAACCCAGGTCATGCTCGGCGTATGCAGTGCCCGTGCGCAGGCTTCGAAAGCACAGCCCGGCGCGCCCTGGATCAGCACCGGCGCGCGGCTGGCGGCAATGCGTTCGAGACGCTGTTTCAGGGCCTGCACCACCGGCGCACGGCCCAGTGCGCCGAGCGCAGCGGAAGCCTGCGGCGCCTGTTCGGCGCGCGTCATGGCGCGACCAACGGTCGCCAGCAGTTTCTGCAGCGCGATCGGTTTCTCGAGAAAATCGTAGGCGCCGATCCGCGTCGCCTCCACGGCGGTATCGATGGTTCCGTGTCCCGACATCATCACCACCGGCATCGTCAGCTGCCCGGTGCTGGCCCATTCCTTGAGCAGGGTGATGCCGTCGGTATCGGGCATCCAGATGTCGAGCAGCACCAGGTCCGGCCGCAGCTGGCTGCGGAATGCACGCGCCGCGCCGGCGTTTTCCGCCAGCTTGACGTCGTAACCCTCGTCCGAAAGGATTTCTGAGAGCAGTTCGCGGATGCCGATTTCGTCGTCAACTACCAGTATCTGTCGCATGGGGTTTCGTCCGTTCATGCCGCCGGTCGGGCGGCCTCCTCGGTTGCCACGGGCAGCAATATCGCCACCCGCGCGCCGTGTGGCGCCACGTTGGCGAGAGTAACCTCGCCGTGATGTTCTTCGATGATCTTGCGCACGATCGACAGGCCGAGCCCGGTGCCGCGCGGCTTGGTGGTCACGTAAGGCTCGAATGCCCGCTTCATCAGGTGCTCGGGAAATCCGCTGCCGTTGTCGGTAACGGCAAGTTCGACGCGTCCGTCGTTCAACGTCGTGGCGATTTCGATGCGCGGCGCGGTTGCACCGGAAAGGGCGTCCTGCGCGTTCTGCAGCAGATTGTGTACGACCTGGCGGATCAGGGTCGCATCACCCTGCACGGCGGGAAGCCCGTCGGCAAGTTTCAGCGCCATCACCGAACCCAGCGATTCATACAGCACCAGCACTTCGCGCACCAGTGCATTGAGGTCAAGCGGACGCATTGCCGGCCCGGGCGTGCGCGCGTACTGGCTGAAGGAATCGACCATGCGCTTAAGGGCGGCGACCTGGCTGACGATGGTCTGCGTCGAACGCACCAGGATGCCGGCGTCGGCCGCCGACAGCTTGGATTCGAGCTTGAGCTGCAGCCGTTCGGCGGACAGTTGTATCGGCGTCAGCGGATTCCTGATCTCGTGGGCAAGACGCCGCGCCACTTCCGCCCACGCGGCATCACGCTGCGCCTGCAACAGGTGCGTGATGTCGTCGAAGACCACGATCAAACCGGCATCCGCACCTTCGCCGAAACGGGTGCCGCGCAGCAGCAGCACCTGGGTGCCATCCTTCATTTCGCGCTCGACCTGCCGCTCCCATTCCCGCGCGTCTGGCAGGCAGATGGCATCGACTATGTCCTTGGCCAGCGATTCCAGCGCCGGCTCCATCCCGGCCCAGTCCTGGATGCCGCGGTCAACAAGGCTGTCGCAGTTCACACGCAGCAGCTGGGAGGCCACGGGGTTGGCGGAACGCAGCCGCAGGCCGCTGTCGAAGGTCAGCACACCGGCTGACAGGTGCGCCAACACACTGGCGAGGTAGGTGTTGGCATGCGCCAGCTGCGCCTGGTTGCGCTCGACACGGGCCTGCGCCTCGGCGAGTTGCAGCGTCATGCTGTTGAACGACTGCGTCAGCTGGCCGAGTTCGTCGCGGCTGGCGACGGCGGCGCGACGGCTGAAATCGCCCTGGGCCACCGCGCGCGTGCCTTCGACCAGCGCGCTCAGCGGCGCCGACAGCCGGTCGGAGAGCACGAAGGCAAGCCCGAGAGAGGACAACAGCGCGAGCAGCAGCGTCAGTGTCAGCGTGATCGCATAAAGACGCTTCAGCCCGCGCCGTGACAGCTGCAGTTCCTGGTATTCACGGTATCCGGTCTGCACGATCTCCGCATCGCGCGCCAGCTGTTGCGGAACTGCCTGCAGCAGCTGCAGCACGCGGGTCTCCTCGGTCAGCGTCACCACGTTCACCGGCGCCAGCACCCGCAGGAAAAGACCACGATCGGGAATGGCCTCGATGACGCTGTACGACTGCTGCATCCGGATCTGGCGCATCGCCGCGGCGCCCGGCGCATCGGGAACGATGCGCCCGCGTTCGGCGCCGGAATGGGCGAGGATCTTGCCACGCCCGCTGAACAACGTGGCGTCCTCGACGCCGGCCTGTTCGCGCAGCACATGCAGCGCGGTCACATGTTCAGAGGCCGGCCGCGTCGACAGCGTCAATGCCATCGTGTCCGCCTTGACGGCAAGTTCCTTCAGGCGTCCGTCCAGCGTGCCGCGACCCAGGTTGAGCCCGCTTTCCAGCGCACTGTCGAGGCGGACCTCGAACCAGGACTCCACGCTCTGCGACACGAAATACACCGACACGCCGTAGATCAGCGCACCGGGAATGACCGCCATCAGCGCAAACAGCGCCACCAGGCGCAATGTCAGCTTGGCGCCGAAAATTCCCGCCTTCAACCTGCGCCGCAATGCGATCAGCTGGTGCACGACCATGCCGGCCAGCAGCAGGGCAATCACCAGGTTGGCGCCAAGCAGCAGCGGATAGTATTCGGAGAACAGCGCGGTGTTCGCGCTTACCGAGGCCAGCAGGAAAACCGCCGCGACCCCCAGCCCGACGCAGAGCAGCAGCAGGTAACGCATGACCGCGCCGGAACGCAGCTGCGGTGCGGCGACCGTGTTCATGGTGTCACCGTCCAGCGGTGCCAGTCCGAACCCAGGCTCCATTCGCGGGAACCAAGTGCATTTAGATTGAACGGCTTGGGCAGCTGTGAAGTATCGAGCCGCAGCCGCAGGCTGGCGGTATAACCCGCACCTTTGACCAGCGGACCGGATTCAAGATCGTCGCGCCGCCGGATTTTGCTCATCACCTGAAGCGCTTCCGACAGCGTCGGGAAGTTCTGGTAGAACGCGCCGACGCCGATGCGGTACTGGCGCGTCAGCGCATTGAATGTCAGCCGGTATTGCTGGTGCAGAGTGGCTGCTTTTTCGTTGAACCAGTACCAGCGCGGGCGCACCAGCTCGAATTCGAGCAGGAAATACAGCGAAATGCCCTTGTGCAGGGCGTCTTCCAGCGGCGGCGACAGGATGATGTCGATGTCCGCTTCCAGCAGGTAGCTGTCCTCCGCCGTGGTCATCGCAGCCTGCCGCACTTCTATGCCGTGCGTCTGCGCGGCAAACGCCGGCGCGACAGCCAGCGCCAGCGCAATCAGCAGCAGCGCCTGCTCAAACCTTTTCCAGAAGGGCGTAGTAAAAGCCGTCATGCGCTGCATCGGGGAAAAGTTGGCCGTTGACCGGATTCAGTCCGCCGGAAACAACCGGCAAGTCGCATTGCTTCGCATCGGAGTGGCGGGCAATGAATTGTTCGACCTGCCGGCTATTCTCTTCGCTGAAAACAGAGCACGTCGCATACAGCAATTTACCACCTCCGACGAGCAACTGCCAAAGCGTGTCGAGCAGCCGTGATTGCCGTTGTGCCAGTGCCGCGATGTCCGCCGGCTTGCGCAGCCACTTGATGTCGGGATGTCGTCGCACGATGCCCGACGCGGTGCACGGCACGTCGGCAAGGATGCGGTCGAACAGGCCGGCATCGCGCCACAGCGCAGGGTCCCCGGCGTCAATCTCGAACAGGCGTGCCTGCAGCGAGAGGCGCGACAGGTTTTCGGCGACGCGCTGCAGCCGTTCGCCGTCGATGTCGGCCGCAACCAGGTCGATATCGGCAATTTCCAGAAGGTGCGCGGTCTTGCCGCCCGGCGCGGCGCAGGCGTCCAGCACACGCATACCGTCGCGGACGTCGAGCAGTTCCGCGGCCAGCTGCGCACCGGCGTCCTGCACCGAAACCAGGCCCTCGGTAAAACCGGGCAATTGTGCGACCGGCCGCGGTTTGTCGACCATCACGCCGGACGATCCGACCGCGTGCGCCGCGATCGACTTCTGCGCCAGCAGATCTAGGTAAGCGCCACGCGTCATGCGCCGGCGGTTGACGCGCAGCGTCAGCGGCGGGCGGGCATTTCCGGCCTCAAGGATTTCACGGTAACGATCGGGGTACTGGGTCTCCAGCTTGCCGATCCACCACTTGGGATATGAGTAAAGGCCGCGGTCGGTGCTCGCCGCGGCCGCTTCGATTTCTGTACGGCGACGCAGAAAATTACGCAGCACCGCGTTGACCAGGCCTCCGGCACGCGGAAAGCCCAGTTGCGCGCAGGCCGGCACAGCGTGATCGACGATGGTATAGGCCCGGGCCTTGGTATGGCCCAGCTGGTACAGCGCGACCTGCAGCAGATTGCGCAGCAACGGATCGGCCAGTGGCTGGCGCAGAAGCTGGTCTATGGTCGCATCGAGGCGGCCGAGATGACGCAGCGTGCCGTAAGCCAGGTCCTGCACGGCTCCACGTTGCTGGGGTGCCAGTGATCGTTCATCGCGCCAGACCGCGGCCAGTTCGGCGTCGAGGCTGCGTCCGGCAAGAACCCGGGAAACGACTTTCGCGGCGAGGCACTGGGTGCGTTCCATGGGCGGGCTCGGTTGCGCGCCAGCGCTTCAGGCTTCGAAGCGGGTGCCGGGAGGCAGGGGCATGCCGGCCAGAAACAATTTTGCGGCCAGCCGTTTGCCCCCGGCACGCTGCAGTTCCAGCAAACGCAGCGCGCCGGCGCCGGCGGCGACCACGATGCCGTCCGCCCCGGCATGAACCACTGTTCCCGGCAATGCAGGTTCCGCCGCGACCACCTCCGCACGCCAGATTTTCAGCATATGTCCGTCCGCGGCAGTGGTATATGCGCCGGGCGAAGGATTAAACGCGCGGATCTGGCGGTCGATCTCGGACGCCTGCCGCGTCCAGTCGATGCGCGCTTCAGCCTTGCTGATTTTCTCTGCGTAGGTCGCAAGCGCGGCGTCCTGTGCAACCGGCCGCAGCGGTTCCTGCAACGCGCGCACGATCAGTTGCGCACCGATGGCAGCCAGCTTGTCGTGCAGGGTCTGCGTGGTATCGCTGTCATCAATCTTCACTGGTTGCGCCAGTAGCATGGGGCCGGTATCCAGCCCGCGATCCATCTGCATGATGGTGACGCCGGTTTCACGGTCGCCGGCGAGTATGGCCCGCTGGACCGGGGCCGCGCCGCGCCAGCGCGGCAGCAGCGAAGCATGGATGTTCAGGCAGCCTAGCCGCGGCAACCCAAGCACGGTTGCCGGCAGCAGCAGACCGTAGGCCACCACGACCATCACGTCGGCTCCGGCCTGTGCCAGCTCATCGACCACCGTCGCGTCTTTCAGTGAAGCCGGTTGCATGACCCGCAGGCCGCGAGCCTCGGCGAGTTGCTTGACTGCGGAAACCCGGGGTTTAAGTCCGCGCCCGGCAGGCCGATCCGGCTGCGTCAGCA
>JBMTEY010000041.1:0-18156 GCA_049433545.1 Burkholderiales bacterium
GCCCGCATGCCGCGCAGCCTGTGCGCGCCTTACGTGATGCCGCATTGGCCGAAGAATGTGGATCCGCGAAGTCACGGCGCGATCACGGCGCGCGAAACCGCGATGCGTGACGCGCCATCCGGTGCCGCGACGATCCTTGCCAGCCTCGGTCATTCGATAGTCCGGGTCGGTGACTGGGAAGTCGCGGATTCGGACCGGGAAGTGAAACAAAAGTGGGTGAAAATCAGCCTTGATGAGCGTGAAGGCTATATTCCCGAGGAACACATCCGCAGTCCGATCGAGCATCTGGCTTGCTTCCGCAAAAGCGAGGCCGGGTGGCGGCTGACGTCTTTCCTTGCCGCCGGGGAATGAGCGGCAACCATGCCCGTCTTCTGGTTACTGCAGTCCTGATGATCGTCAGCAGCGCAGTACCGGCTCTCGATGTGCAGGGACATCGCGGCGCGCGCGGGCTGCTGCCTGAAAATACGCTGCCGGCGTTTGCGAAAGCACTGGAAATCGGCGTCACCACGCTGGAACTCGATACTGCGGTGACCCGTGACGGCGTGATCGTGGTCAGCCACGATGCCACGCTGAATCCCGACATCACCCGCTACCGCGACGGTCGATGGATACTGCGCAAGGACATTGCCATCCATGATCTGACCTGGTCCGAATTGCAGCAATACGACGTGGGTCGCATCAACCCGGATTCGGCCTACGCGGCGCGGTTTCGGCGGCAGCAACCGGTAGACGGGACGCGCATGCCACGATTGATTGACGTGTTCGCACTGGCGCGCCGTGCCGGCAACGAACAGGTACGCTTCAATATCGAAACCAAGATTTCACCGGAACATCCGCAACGGACGTTGTCGCCGGAAGCCTTTGCCCGTGCGCTGATCGCGCTGGTGCGCGCCGAAAAGCTGGAGTCCCGCGTCACCGTCCAGTCATTCGACTGGCGCACCCTGCAGGTGGTGCAGAGGGAAATGCCGCAAATCGTCACGGTCTATCTCAGCGCGCAGCAACCCTGGCAGGACAACATCCGTTCCGGGGGGAAAACTTCGCCGTGGACAGCCGGATTTCATGTCAGCCGTTACGGCGGGTCGCTGCCGCAGCTGGTCAAGGCCGCTGGCGGCAAAGTATGGTCACCGTATTACGGGGAAATTGCCGTGGAAGCGGTGCGCGAAGCGCACCGGCTCGGACTGAAAGTGGTGGTGTGGACGGCCAACGATCCGAAGGACATTGCACGCATGCTTGATCTGGGTGTCGACGGCATCATCTCGGATTACCCGGACCGGCTGCGCCGGGCCGCGCGGGATCGCGGCCTGGCGTTGCCGGCGCCGACCCCTGTCGTACCTTAACCCGAAACAAAAGGGAGGCCGGCGGCCTCCCTGGTGCTGGTTCGACGCTTGGTGCCTCAGCGCAGCCCGGCGATGTATTCCGCTACAGCAGCAATTTCCTGATCGCTCATCTTCGCCGCCGCGCCGCGCATCATCTGCGCAGGGTCGTTGGCGCGCTGGCCGCCGCGGAACGCTTTCAGCTGCATTGCCGTGTATTCGGCATGCTGGCCGGCGATGCGCGGAAACTGCGCAGGGATGCCGGCGCCGTTAGGCGCATGGCAAGCGGCGCAGGCGGGAACGCCTTTCGCCGCGATGCCACCGCGATAAATGGCTTCACCCTGTTTGACCAGTTTCCCGTCGCGCGCTGGGCGCGGCTTGGCTTTCTGCGCGGCAAAGTACGCAGCCAGGTTTTTCATGTCATCTTCCGACAGGTTGGCCACCATGCCGCCCATCACCGGATTGACGCGCTCGGCGGGCTTGCCCCCCTGTGCCTTGAAATTCACCAGTTGCTTGTAGGTGTATTCGGGATGTTGCCCGGCGAGGCTCGGATTCACGGGAATGGCGCTGTTGCCATCGCCGCCATGACACGCGGCACACACCGTGGTGACAATCTGTTGTGCCTTGGCGGCATCACCCTTGATGACACCCTGGGCAAACACGGAAGATGTCAGCAGGGTGCCGGCCGTCAGCACCCAAAATTGCCAATAATTTACGCGGCGCAATCCCATGCCTGCTCCTTGATCGTACGGTCGGTAAAAAAGGCTTGTATTCTATAGCATTCCCCCGCCTGTTTCCCCCACTCGCCAGGAGCATACGAGTTGTCCTTGTTTTCGCAGCTGGAGTTCCGTTATGCCGTGCACCAGATTGCTGACATGCCGCCGGACCATGGCATTGAGGTGGCATTTGCCGGGCGTTCGAACGCCGGCAAATCGACCGCGATCAATGCGCTGGCGAACCGCAAAAAACTGGCTTTTGTCAGCAAGACCCCTGGGCGCACCCAGGCGTTGAATTTTTTTGAAATGGCCAATCGATGCTTCCTGGTTGACCTGCCAGGCTATGGTTATGCTGCGGTTCCCGGTCGTGAACAGGAGCGCTGGAGCGAGTTAATAAGCACTTACATTACACAGCGTAATGCCTTGAAGTTACTGGTTTTAGTGGCTGATGCCCGTCACGGCATCACGCCGCTGGATCATTATCTGCTGGACTGGCTGGCGCCGACCGGTAAACCGGTGCATGTACTGCTGACCAAGGCCGACAAACTGACCCGCCAGCAGGCCGACGCGGCATTGAAGCAGGCAACGGCCGACCTTGCACGCCATGCTGTCGAATCATCAGTGCAGATCTTCTCGGGACTGCGCAAAACCGGGGTGCGCGAAGCCCAGGTTGCCATTGCCAGGCGGTTGAAACAATAAAAAACCCCCGGTAAAGGGGAGTAAACCGGGGGCCAAAAAAGCCTTAATTAGGATTAAGGCACCCGCTCAGGGAGGAGAAGCGGGAGACAGCCTAAGCCATCTGCAAGCTGAGACGACTATAATCGGCAGAAGTTCCCGCCCTTGCAGGTTGCCGGAATCTCCCCGTAATTCCAAGGTGTTAGCGCCATGTTTCCACTCGGTCAGTATCCATCAGTACGCATGCGCAGGATGCGCAAGGATGACTTTTCGCGTCGTCTGATGCGGGAAAACCGGCTTGCTGCCGACGATCTGATCTATCCTGTTTTCATCATCGACGGCAAAAACCGCACCGAGGCTGTGGATTCCATGCCAGGTGTGCGGCGGTACACGGTAGACAAACTCTTGCAGCATGCCGCCGCCTGCATCGAACTCGGCATTCCGGCCGTTGCGTTGTTTCCGGCAATCGAACGCGCGCTGAAAACCGCGGACGGGCGCGAAGCCGTCAATCCGAAAGGCCTGGTACCGCGCGCAGTGGCCGCATTGAAAAAACGCTTTCCCGAACTCGGGGTGATTACCGACGTTGCGCTTGATCCCTACACTACCCACGGCCAGGACGGCGTGGTTGACCGCAACGGTTACGTGCTGAATGACGAAACCGTTGCGGTACTCGAACAGCAGGCGACCGTCTGCGCGGCCGCCGGGGTCGATGTCGTAGCGCCCTCCGACATGATGGATGGCCGCATCGGCGCAATTCGTGCCGCCCTCGAAAAGAAGGGATTCATCCATACCCGGATCATGGCCTACTCGGCCAAATATGCCTCCGGCTTTTACGGCCCTTTCCGCGACGCCGTCGGTTCTGCCAAACAGCTGGGCAAGAGCGACAAGCGCAACTACCAGATGGATCCGGCAAACAGTGATGAAGCCCTGTGGGAAGTCGGCCTCGACCTGCAGGAAGGCGCTGACATAGTCATGATCAAGCCGGGCATGCCTTATCTCGACATCGTTCGCCGGGTAAAGGATCAGTACAAGGCGCCTACCTACGTCTATCAGGTCAGCGGCGAATATGCGATGCTGAAGGCCGCTGCGCGCAACGGCTGGCTTGATGAGCGGACATGCGCGATGGAAGCATTGCTGGCATTCAAGCGCGCCGGAGCCGACGGCGTGCTGACTTATTTTGCGTTAGACGCCGCGCGCTGGATCCGCGAAGGTCGCGGCTGACTCTCCACCGGGATCCCGGCCCAGCAAAGCTTCCACTGCAGCGAGCCGCACTCGTTCGATGGCGCGGCCGTCGGGCGTCGCCCGGACAGGGGCACGCAAGTCGCGCAAATCGAATACCGTCAGTTCGACTTCGACGCCGTCGTAATCCATGGCAAACACTGGAAATACCCTTGCCTCGCGCCCGGCATAAAGCCGGATCTGCGTCGTGTGATAGCTGATGCCGCGATCGAGCAGAAACATCTCCAAGGCTTTGGCATTGTCAGTGAACAGTTGCAGGCGTATCCCGGCGTAAGGTCCGGCAATGCCGGAGAGCACGGAGCCTGTCAGATGCGGCTTAAAATCATCCAGTTCGCGCATCACCCGAACCGCCCGTTCACGCAGGCCGTTCACCCGCCGGATTTGGTCATCACCCTGATAAATATCCTGGTATTCGCGCAGCGCGGCATCGATTTCGTCGTTGGTCGGCAGCTTGCGAGTGTCCGGATTGCCCAGTTGCCTCGCAGCTTTGCGTTTGGCCAGGCCATAGTCCTCGATGCCATCCTGAGCCATCAAGCGCGCGGCTTGAATTGCAATCGAGCTGCGAATATCGTCGCGACCGCGTTCCCTGGACATAGGACACCCCCTGCACACCACTGACGTCCGGCCACCTGCGCGCGGGTCAGAATCAGAACAGCTGGTTTCTCACTTCATCAGGCAATTTTTCCCCGCTGATGGCTGAATCCGCAGACTGATCGGGGGCCGGGAACTCCTGGTAAAAATACTCGCTGATCCCGGTATCATCCTTGCTGCGCAACCCGGTCTCCGGATTTACCTGCATGGCAACCACCCCCGACGGGGGATTGAATGGCTCTTCAGGCAGGCTCCTCAGTGCCGGCCTCATGTATTCAATCCAGATCGGCAAAGCGGCGCTGCCGCCGGTTTCATTGCGACCGAGGGTTTTGGGTTGATCAAAACCCATCCACGCTATGGCCACCAGATTGGGCTGGAACCCGCAGAACCAGGCATCTACGAATTCGTTGGTGGTCCCGGTTTTCCCGGCAAGATCCGCACGCTTGAGCTTCAGTGCCGCCGTCGCAGTGCCTGCGCTCACCACATCACGCATTATGCTGGACATGATGAAGGCGTTGCGCGGGTCCAGCACGCGTTCTGCCGATTCCCCGGCAACCTGCGGCTGGTTGACCAGCAGTACATTGCCCCTGGTGTCTTCAACGCGCTCGACAAAATAGGGGGCAATGCGAAAGCCGCCGTTGGCAAAAACCGAGTAGGCCCCGAACATCTGCATTGGCGTGACGCTGCCGGCACCCAGTGCCATCGTCAGATATGGTGGGTGCAATTTCGGATCAAACCCGAAACGTGCAATATAGTCTTGGGCATATTGCGGGGTGATTGCCTGCAATACGCGCACCGAAACCAGATTTTTCGATTTAGCCAGCGCCGTGCGCAAACGCAGGGGCCCGTCAAATTTGCCGTCATAGTTCTTCGGCTCCCAGTCTTCCGACCCGGTTTGCGCAGCGGTAAAGGTCAGCGGCGCATCGTTGACCACGGTCGCCGCTGTAAATCCTTTTTCCAATGCAGCCGAATAGATAAAAGGCTTGAAGCTGGATCCGGGCTGGCGCAGCGCCTGGGTAACATGGTTGAACTGATTGCGGTTGAAATCAAACCCCCCGACCAGCGCGAGAATTGCTCCGGTGCGCGGGTCACCGGATACCAGCGCAGACTCTACCGTCGGCAACTGGGTAATCTGCCATCTGGCCTTTTCGTCACGGGCGATCCTGATTACGGCACCGCGGCGTATTCTCTGGTTTGCGGCAGCCCTGTCGCCGAGCAGGCGCCCGGCAAACCGCAGCCCCTCGCCCGTGATGGAGATGCGTTCGCCGCCGGACCGGTAAACACGCACCAGCTTGGGTGAGGCTTCCAGAACTATGGCGGCATAAATCTCGTCGCTGTCCTGAACGTCCTGCAATGCCTCTTCGAGGCGTTCATCGGTCAGCTCACCCGTGAGCTCAACATAGCCCTCGGGTCCGCGATAACCGTGTCTGCGGTCATAATCCAGCACTCCCTTGCGCAATGCCTCGTATGCGACCTGCTGGTGCGTGGAACGCAGTGTCGTGTATACCTTTAGCCCTCGGGTATACGCACTTTCGCCGAAACGCTCGAACATCTGGGCGCGCACCATCTCAGCAAAAAAGTCAGCACGCACGCCATACTCGTTAAGCACTTGTTTGACCGCCACGGGCTCTTTTGCCGCAGCCGCGAGTTGCTGGTCGGAAATCATTCCCAGCTCACGCATGCGGCGCAACACGTATTGCTGGCGCAGCTTTGCCCGTGACGGGTTGGCTATGGGATTAAAACGCGAAGGTGCTTTCGGCAGGCCCGCCAGCATTGCATGCTCACCTATCGACAGCTCGGCGAGCGGTTTCCCGTAATAAATCTGTGCCGCGGCGGCAAATCCATAAGCTCGCTGCCCGAGGTAAATCTGGTTGATATAAAGTTCAAGAATCTGCTTTTTGCTCAGACTGGCTTCGATCTTGAAGGCCAGCAGCATCTCGTTGAATTTCCTGGTAAGCGTTTTTTCTTTCGACAGGAAAAAGTTGCGTGCGACCTGCATGGTGATCGTGGATGCTCCCTGGCGCACGCCGCCAGAAGCAAAATTTGACAGTGCCGCGCGGGCCACGCCCACATAATCCACTCCGCCATGCCGATAAAAACGCTCGTCTTCGGCGGCGACTATGGCATCGATCAGGTTTTTGGGTACCTGGTCCAGTGACACGACTGCTCGGCGTTCTTCGCCAAACTCGCCGATCAGTTTTTCGTCCGCACTGTAGACTCTAAGAGGTATCTTGGGCTGGTAATCCGTCAACACCCCAAGCGAGGGAAGGGTCGGATAAACCATGACGGCCGTAAATCCGATGACCAGAGCGCCTGCGGCCGCAAGCAAAAACACAAGTAATAGTGGGATTGCCCACCAACGAGCAGACATCTAGTAGAAATTAATTTTTGTGAAAAAAGTCAAACGAATCTGTGGGTTACGCGTCACATCTAATGCAAAATCTTATTGCCTGAAGTCAAAAAATCCTGCACAGTAGACCCTGACGCGGCAGCATTATATGCGGATCAACCCGCAAAGGGAACGCAACAAAAAGTCCTTACCTAATAAATGGTTGCTGTTATTGTCTAAAGTAAATTGTGGGGAGTTTGCCCTAAAATCATATGGCTAAAGGAAAATTCAGGCTCAATTTCGATGCCATCGAAGGCTTGTTCAAGCCCAAGATGCCTCCGCTGATTGGCGCCGACATCAGCTCTTCCGCGGTCAAAATGGTCGAAGTCGCCGACGCGGGCAAGGGTGGCTATCGTCTGGAGCGTTATGCCATCGAACCGTTGCCCGCGGAATCCGTGGTCGAAGGCAATATCAACAACCTTGATGCCGTTATCGAGGCCGTCAAACGCTGCCACAAAAAACTGGGCAGCAATTTCAAGAATCTTGCTCTGGCACTGCCCAACGCCGCGGTGATCAGCAAGAAAATTCTCGTTCCCGCCGGTCAGTCCGATGACGATCTCGGCAACGAAGTCGAACTGCAGGCCAACGAATACATCCCGTTTTCGCTGGACGAAGTCAATTTGGATTACCAGGTTGTCGGTCCCGCTCCAAACAGTCCTGAAGACGTCGAAGTGCTGATCGCCGCTTCCCGGAAGGACAAGATAGAAGACCGTGTCGCTGTGGCGGAGGGCGCCGGCCTGAAAGCACTCGTCATGGATGTCGACCTTTTTGCCGCGCAATCAGCCTTTGAATTGATTGAGATCGCCATGCCCGAACGCGGGCACGACCAGAATATCGCGGTTGTGGACATCGGTGCCTCAACGATGAACGTCAATGTAATGCGCAACGACCAGTCGATCTACATGCGTGAACAGCCTTTCGGCGGTGTGCAGCTGACTCAGGAAATCCAGAACAAATTCGGCCTTTCCGCCGAGGAAGCCGAGGCGGCCAAACGCGCCGGCGGGCTACCCGAGAACTACGAATCAGAGGTTTTGCAGCCTTTCATGGATTCCCTGGGTCTGGAAATCGCCCGTGCCATCCAGTTCTTTTTCTCGTCCACGCAATACAACAAGGTTGATCACATCGTGCTGTCAGGCGGTTGCGCGGCGATCCCCGGCATGGACGAAGCCGTCGCCAAGCGGACCCAAGTTGAAACATCCGTCGCCAATCCTTTCGCCAACATGGGGATGTCGTCGCATATCCGACGCAAGAATCTGGAGCAGGATGCGCCATCGCTGATGGTCGCCTGCGGCCTTGCCATGAGGAGATTCGACAAATGAGCGCCCGGATCAACCTCCTGCCGCATCGCGAGATGCGGCGCAAGCAACAGCAACAGCAGTTTATTGTCATGTTCGGCGCGGTTGTCGCCACGGGCGTGGCAATCTGGTTTAGCGTCCATACCTATCTCGATGGGGTCCTGACCAACCAGCAGGCTCGCAACACATATCTCCAGGGCGAAATCGTCAAGCTCGACAAGGAAATCGCCGAAATCAACAAGCTGAAGGAGCAGACCGCGGCATTGCTCAAACGCAAGCAGGTCGTGGAAACACTGCAGAGCAATCGCGCTGAGGTGGTGCATCTGCTTGATCAGCTGGTGCGTCAGCTGCCCGACGGCATGTACCTTAAATCGATCAGACAGAAAGGCACCAAGGTCTCGATCTCGGGATATACACAATCGCAGGCGCGGGTTTCGACTCTGATGCGCAACCTCGAAGGTTCCCAGTATCTGCAAAACGCCCATCTCATAGAAATCAAGTCTGCGGCCCAGGGTGGGCAGCGCATCAATGAATTCACGATGAACATCGATGTCACGCGCGCCGCTGAACCTGATCCCAAAAAGGGCGGCAGGAAGGGTTAAATCATGACACTCGACGAACTCAAACGACTTGATCCCAACAAGATCGGCAGCTGGCCGATCCTGCCCAAGCTTGGCGTGCTGCTGCTGCTGTTGTTGGCGCTGGTTTTTGCCAGTTACTGGTTCGACTGGCAGGACCAGATCGCGGAAATCGACAGCGCAAAGGCAAAAGAAGAACAATTACGCACATCATTCCTCGCCAAGAAAAAGCAGGCCGTCGCCCTGCCCGCCTACCGCAAACAGCTGGCAGACATCGAATCCCAGTTCGGCGCCCTGCTCAAGCAATTGCCGGGGAAATCCGAAATGGACGCGTTGCTGACCGACATCAACCAGGCCGGTTTGGGCCGTGGATTGCAATTCGAATTGTTCCGGCCCGCGGCGCAGGAAGTACGCAGGGATTTTTATGCCGAGCTGCCAATTACCGTGCGCGTGACCGGGAATTATCATGACATCGGTGCTTTCGCCAGTGATATCGGACGGCTTTCCCGGATCGTTACCCTGAATGACATCGGTCTCACCTCCGGAAAAGATGGGCTTAGTCTGGATGCAACTGCAAAAACATTCCGCTATCTGGATGAGAGCGAAATCTCCGCTCGGAAAAAGGCGACCAAGCCGGGAGCCAAAAAATGAAGGGCCGGTCCCTGATCGTTCTGACTTCCTGCGCGTTAGTGCTTTCGGCTTGCGGCGGTGAAGAACATTCGGATCTGAGGCAATTCGTCAAGGAATCCGACAAGCTGCCGGTTGGCCGCATTCCGCCGCTGCCGGAAGTCAAACCCTACGAACCATTTGCCTATAACGCATACGACCTGACCGATCCTTTCAAGCCGCGCAAGATCGAGCCGCCGAAATCGGCCGCCAAAGGCGGCCTGCAGCCGGATTTCAACCGCCCACGCGAGGCTCTCGAGGCATTCCCCCTCGAAAACCTGAAGATGGTTGGCACGTTGCAGCAAAAGCAGCAGGTTTTCGCGCTGGTCAAGGCCCCGGACAGCAGCCTTTACCGCGTTACTTCGGGCAATTATCTCGGCCAGAATTTCGGCCGTATCGTGGGTATTACGGAAACAGATATAAAACTCAAGGAAATCGTTCAGGACAGCGGTGGCAACTGGGAAGAAAAAGACCAGGCGCTGCTGCTGCAAGAACAGGAGGCTAAGAAATGAATCGGTTTTTCAAGTTGATGATGCGTGTTTCCGGACTGTGCGCAGCGACGGTTCTGCTGCTTTCAACCGCTACCGCCCATGCCCAAAACAGCATCGAATCGGTCAACGTCTCCGGGCAGCAGGGCGGAGCAACGCTGGTCAAAGTCACGCTCAAAAGCGCGCCTGCCGCAGCGCCGGCAAGTTTTGCGGTCAACAACCCGCCGCGCATCGCCTTTGATTTTCCCAATACGACCAATGCCTCCGGCAGAAACGTGCAGGAAGTCGGCGAAGGGGATGTCCGCCGCGTCAACATCGTGCAGGCCGGAAATCGTTCCCGTCTAGTACTCGAAATCGCGCGCCCCCTGGGCTACGACGCAAAAATCGAGGGCAACACCATCCTGATCACGCTGGGCGGAACTGCTACCGCTGGGGCATCCGCTCCGGCACCTGCTGCCCAGACTTTTGCCCAGGCCCAATCCGGAGATGGAAAACACAGCCTGCGGGATATTGACTTCCGTCGGGGTCGCACCGGCGAAGGCCGCGTACTTGTAGACCTCTCGGACAATCAGGTCGGCATTGATCTGCGGACCCAGGGTCGGTCGTTGATCATTGATTTCCTGAACACCGCTGTTCCGAAAAATCTCATACGCCGCCTGGACGTCGTTGATTTCGGCACCCCGGTAGACTCCATCGAGACCTTCGCCCAGGGCAGTGGCACCCGCATGGTGATCACCCCGCGCGGGGCTTGGGAACATTATGCCTACCAAACCGACAACCGTTTTATCGTCGAAATAAAGAAAGTCGCCGAAGACGCAAACCGGCTCGTGCGGCCCGGATTTACCGGCGAAAAACTGTCACTCAATTTCCAGAACGTCGAAGTTCGAGCGGTGTTGCAAGTCATTGCCGACTTTACCGGTCTGAACGTCATCACCAGCGACACGGTGGGTGGCAGCCTGACCTTGCGGTTAAAGGACGTTCCCTGGGACCAGGCGCTCGACATCATCCTGACCAGCAAGGGTCTGGACATGCGCAAGACGGGCAATGTGGTCTGGATCGCGCCGCGTGACGAACTGGCCACGCGCGAAAAACTCGCGCTGGAAGCGCGCTCCCAGATTTCGGAGCTTGAGCCACTGCGCACCGAAAGCATGCAGGTCAATTACCAGAAAGCGGCCGATTTCCAGAAACTGCTGTCGGATCCCGCGCAGAAAATCCTTTCCAAACGCGGCAGTGCAGTGGTCGATGTGCGCACCAACACGGTGTTCGTGCAGGACACGCCGACCCGGCTTGAGGAAATTCGCAAACTGCTGAAACAAATCGACATCCCGGTCCGCCAGGTAATGATCGAGTCGCGCATCGTCGAGGCGAATGATACTTTCAGCCGCAATCTCGGTGCCCGCCTCGGATTTCATGATCAGACTGGGCAAGGGTTCAGGATCGGCAGCGGCCAGGGAACAAACGGCCTGATCGGCGGCAGCATTAACGACACCGGTTCCCATTCCGGTCAAATTGCCACTGCACCCAGTTTCACGGAAAGCCTTTTCGTTAACTTGCCTGCACAGGGTTTGTCCGGCGCGAACCCCGGAGTCTTCTCGTTCCTGCTGTTCAACGACAAGAGCACCAAGTTCCTGAACCTGGAGCTGTCCGCGTTGCAGGCTGACGGCAAAGGCAAGATCATTTCCAGCCCGCGCGTCATCACTGCCGACAAGGTCGAGGCAACCATCGAGCAGGGCACTGAAATCCCGTACCAGGCGGCGACTTCCAGTGGCGCAACCAGCGTTTCCTTCAAGAAGGCCACGCTGTCGCTGAAGGTCAAACCACAGGTCACGCCGGATGACAATGTCATCATGACGCTGCGTATCAACAAGGACAGTGTGGGTCAAAACACCCTCTCCGGGCCGTCCATAGATACCAAACAGATATCCACCGAGGTGCTTGTCGAAAACGGCGGTACCGTGGTCATCGGCGGGATCTACACCCAGGATGAGCGGTCTACGACCACCAAGGTGCCGGTTCTGGGCGACCTGCCTTATGTCGGTTTCCTGTTCAAGAACAACCAGAGGGTGGACGATAGACGGGAACTGCTGATTTTCATCTCTCCGAAAATCCTGAAGGATGGCGCCACCCTGCGCTGACGGATTCCGACCTGATCTGTTCCGGGGCGGCGCCTGCGCGCCGCCCTTTTTGTTTGCGTCATCGGGTTCGACCCGCGATCACCTTCCGCTAGAATCACGAGATGCCCCGTCATGCAGACCACCTGGAATCCCGCTTTCCCCTTCCGGACAACATTTTTCTGGTTGGGCTGATGGGAGCCGGCAAGACGTCCGTGGGTCGCATGCTTGCCCGGCGCCTGGGCAAGGTTTTTTATGATTCTGATGCCGAAATCGAACGCATTACCGGCGTCAGGATCCCGGTGATTTTCGAGATCGAGGGAGAAACCGGATTTCGCTCCCGCGAGGAAAAGATGATCGCCGAACTGACGGCGAAACACGGCATCGTCCTCGCCACCGGCGGCGGCGCCGTCCTCTCACCTGTTAACCGCGGATTGTTGAAGCAGCGCGGCCGCGTAATTTACCTGCGCGCCGCCGCAGAGGATTTGTGGCGCCGCACGCGCCGCGATCGCAGCCGACCGCTGCTGCAGACCGCCAATCCGCTGGCAACATTGAAGGAACTGCACGCCCAGCGTGACCCTCTATATGTGGAAACGGCCCATCTGGTCGTGGATACCGGCGCACAAAGCGTGGGCACGCTGACCTCCCATATCCAACGGCGACTGGCCGAATTCGATCCCCGGGATGACCGGGCTCACGTCTGATCCACTATTGCAACCATGGCCGAGCAAAATCCCGTCACGGTAATGAAAGTTGACCTGGCCGACCGCAGTTACCCGATTCATATCGGCCCGGGTCTGCTGAAACGCGCTGAATTGATTGCCAGCCATCTGTTGCAGCCGCGGGTCGTGATCGTAACCAACGACATCGTCGCACCGCTCTATTTTGAAACGCTGTCAACCTGCCTGCGCCAGCAGCGGATCACCGTCGAATCGATCGTGCTGCCGGACGGTGAGAACCAGAAAAGCTGGCAGACACTGAACCAGGTTTTTGATGCCCTGCTGACTTGTCGCGCGGAACGCAAGACAACCCTGATCGCGCTGGGCGGCGGGGTCATCGGCGACCTCACCGGATTCGCCGCGGCGGTATTCCAGCGGGGCGCGCCATACATCCAGATCCCGACAACCCTGCTCGCCCAGGTCGATTCTTCGGTCGGCGGCAAGACAGCCATTAATCATCCCCTCGGCAAGAACATGATCGGCGCGTTTTATCAGCCAAAAGCGGTCATTGCCGACACCGATACCCTGAAATCGCTGCCTGACCGCGAACTCTCCGCTGGCCTCGCGGAAATAATTAAATACGGCCTGATCGGTGATGCGGCATTTTTCGAATGGCTGGAAGCCAACATGGAGAGCCTGCTCGCACGCGATACTGCGGCACTCACTCATGCCATCGAAATTTCGTGCCGGAACAAGGCGGGTATAGTCGCCAGGGACGAAACGGAACAGGGCGTACGGGCGCTGCTCAATTTCGGCCACACCTTCGGTCATGCCATCGAATCCGGGATGGGTTACGGCGAATGGCTGCATGGCGAAGCCGTCGCCGCCGGCATGTCCATTGCAGCGCGGGTATCTGAACGCCTGGGATTGCTGGACCGCGCCGCTGTAGACAGGACGGTTGATCTGCTGGCGCGGGCGCACCTGCCCGTACAGGGGCCGCCCCTGGGCGCGGAGCGCTACATTGAACTGATGGGCCACGACAAAAAAGTCGAAGGCGGTGAGATCCGCTTCGTGCTGTTGAAGCGGATCGGCGAAGCATTTGCCGGTGCCAGCGTTCCCGCTGAAACGCTGGCCATCGTGCTGGCCGGTGAGGGAGCAAATGCCTGAGCTGGCGCCTTACGCGGCCCGGGCAGGCAATTCGCGGGGGCGCCGTCATCGCGAGCCGCAGCCGCGCGGCCGCAGCGAATTCCAGCGTGATCGTGACCGCATCATCCACTCCACCGGATTCCGCCGTCTCGAATACAAGACCCAGGTCTTCGTGAACCATGAGGGCGACCTGTTCCGTACCCGCCTGACGCATAGTCTCGAAGTCGCCCAGATCGGACGATCTGTGGCGCGCCACCTGTCGCTCGACGAGGATCTGACCGAAGCCATTACCCTCGCACATGACCTCGGACATACGCCATTCGGCCACAGCGGCCAGGATGCCCTCAACGCCTGCATGAAACCCTACGGGGGCTTCGAGCACAACCTGCAGTCCCTGCGCGTGGTCGACGTCCTCGAACAGCGTTACGGTGCATTCGACGGCCTCAACCTGACCTTTGAGACACGCGAAGGTATACTCAAGCACTGCTCGCTGAAAAACGCCCGCCTGCTTGGTGATGTCGGAGAACGCTTCATCCGTCGGCAGCGGCCCGGCCTTGAAGCACAGATCGCCAACCTGGCCGATGAAATCGCCTATAACAACCACGATGTCGATGATGGCCTGCGGTCGGGTTTGCTGGAGATGGACCAGCTGGCGACCGTCGCCATTTTCCGCCGCCACATGCGCGCCGCACTGAAAGCTTATCCGAAGATCGAAGGCCGGCGACTGGTCCATGAAACCGTGCGGCGCATGATCGACAGCCTGGTGACCGACTTGATCCGGCAAAGCGCAGCCAACATCCGTGAACATGCACCGGCTTCCGTGGAAGATGTCCGCCGCGCCCCGCCGATGATCCACTTCTCTGAGCGCATTGAACGCGAGCAGGCCGAGCTCAAGCGGTTCCTGCGCGCCAATCTCTATCGCCACTACCGGGTCTCGCGGATGAGCAGCAAGGCGCGCAGGATCATCACCGAACTTTTCCAGGCTTTTCTGGCCGAGCCCGGCCTGTTGCCGCCGGAGTTCCAGGCGCGCGCCCGCACCGATACGCCGCGGGCGATTGCCGACTATATCGCAGGGATGACCGACCGCTACGCGATCGTCGAACACCGACGCCTGTTTTCTATCGACGTCGGCTGAGTTTTTCTCGCGGATTTGCGCCTCGCAGGCGGTTGTCGCAACCCCTTGATGCAGGTAGACTTATCGGGTTTCACTCCGGTTTTAGTGCAATGCACTATACAGGCTGCGGCGGCGCAACATATAATGCTGTAACCTGTTGATAATAAACGGTTTTTTACGAGGTTGCTGATGGCTCACCCTAACCTGCCTCCCGCCCAAGGCCTGTACGACGGCGACCACGAGCACGATGCCTGCGGCGTCGGCTTCATTGCCAACATCAAGGGCAAGAAAAGTCACGACATCGTCGACCAGGGCCTGACCATATTGCGCAACCTGACGCATCGGGGGGCAGTGGGTGCGGATCCCAAGGCCTCCGACGGCGCCGGCATCATGATCCAGATCCCTGATGCCTTTTTCCGCGAAGAAATGGCGAAGCAGGGCGTCAAGTTGCCCGCAGCCGGCCAGTACGGCATCGGCATGGTGTTTCTGCCGCGCGAACCCGCGTCGCGTCTCGCCTGTGAATACGAAATCGAGCGCGCGATCAAGGACGAAGGGCAGATACTGCTGGGCTGGCGCGACGTTCCGGTCGACAGCGAAGATCTTGGTGAATCGGTACGCAAGGTCGAGCCCGTCATCCGCCAGGTATTCATCGGTCGCAGCCCGGCGATCCGCGTCACCGATGCACTGGAACGCAAACTCTACGTGATCCGAAAAAGCGCGGGCCACGCGATCCGCGCACTCAAACTAGCGCACGGCACCGAGTTCTGGGTGCCGACGATGTCGGCACGCACCATCGTCTACAAAGGCATGCTGCTGCCGTCGCAGGTCGGCACCTATTACAAGGATCTGCAGGATCCGCGCGTGGTATCGGCGCTGGCGCTGGTGCATCAGAGGTTTTCGACCAACACCTTTCCGACCTGGGACCTTTCCCATCCGTTCCGCATGATCGCGCACAACGGCGAAATCAACACGCTGCGCGGCAACGTCAACTGGGTGCGCGCCCGGCAGGGAGCGATCTCAAGCCCGGTGCTCGGCAAGGATCTCGACAAGCTTTGGCCGGTGATCTATCCGGGACAATCTGATTCGGCGTCATTCGACAATGCGCTCGAATTGCTGGTGATGGGCGGTTATTCGATCGCCCACGCAGTGATGATGATGATCCCCGAAGCGTGGGAAGGCCATGCCTTGATGGACCCCAGCCGCCGCGCGTTCTACGAATACCACGCAGCGATGATGGAGCCCTGGGACGGCCCGGCCGCGATCGCCTTCTCCGACGGCCGCCAGATCGGTGCCACGCTCGACCGCAACGGCTTGCGGCCGGCGCGTTACATCGTCACCGACGACGACCTCGTGATCATGGGCTCGGAGTGCGGTTGCCTGCCCATCCCTGAAGAAAAGATCGTCAAGAAATGGCGGCTGCAACCGGGGAAAATGTTCCTGGTCGACCTTGAGAAAGGCCGCATCATCGACGACCGCGAACTCAAGGAATCACTGGCATCCGCGAAGCCTTATGCCGAATGGATGGAGCGCATCCGCGTCAAGCTCGATGACGTCGAGAGCCAGAAGGTGCAACCCGAGCGCAGCGCGGTGCCGCTGCTCGACCGCCAGCAGGCCTTCGGTTACACCCAGGAAGACCTGAAATTCCTGCTGATGCCCATGGCTACCAATGGCGAGGAGCCGACCGGGTCCATGGGCAATGATTCGCCGCTTGCCGTTTTATCCAATAAAAACAAGAATCTGTACCATTACTTCAAGCAGCTGTTTGCACAGGTCACCAATCCGCCGATCGATCCGATCCGCGAAGAACTGGTGACTTCGCTGGTGTCGTTCATCGGCCCGAAGCCGAATCTGCTCGGCGTAGACGAAATGAATCCGCCGATCCGCCTCGAGGTCGGTCAGCCGGTGCTCGATTTCTTCGAGATGGAAAAAATCCGCAACATCGAGGCCTACACCGACGGCAAATTCAAGTCATTTGAGCTCGATATCACTTACCCGGTGGCCTGGGGCAAGGAAGCCATCGAGGCACGGTTGGCCAGTCTCGCGGCGCAGGCCGAGGACGCGGTTCGCGCCGGCTACTCGATCGCGATCATTTCCGATCGCCGCGTGAACCGCGAACTGGTCGCGATCCCGGCCTTGCTCGCGCTCTCCACCATTCACCACCACCTCGTCGACAAGGGCCTGCGCACCAGCGCCGGGCTGGTGGTTGAAACCGGTTCAGCGCGCGAAGTACATCACTTCGCGCTGCTCGGCGGTTACGGTGCCGAAGCCGTGCATCCGTACCTGGCGCTTGAAAGCATGCTCCACCTGGCTGAAAGCGGACAGCTGGGGACCAATGTAGACGGTTACAAGGCGATCAAGAATTACGTCAAGGCCATCGGCAAGGGTTTGCGCAAGGTCATGTCGAAAATGGGCATCTCGACCTACATGTCGTACACCGGAGCGCAGATTTTCGAAGCCATCGGGCTGTCGCGCACCCTGGTCGACAAGTATTTCATCGGCACCGCATCCAACGTCGGCGGAATCGGCGTGTTCGAGGTCGCTGAAGAAGCGATCCGCACCCATCGCAGCGCTTTCAGCGGCGATCCGGTCCTCGCCGGAGCACTCGATGCCGGCGGCGAGTATGCCTGGCGGGTTCGCGGCGAAGATCACATGTGGACGCCGGACTCGATCGCCAAGTTGCAGCACGCGGCGCGCGCCAACAGCGCGGCCACCTACAAGGAATACGCAACCCTCATCAATGACCAGTCGGCGCGCCATATGACGTTCCGCGGCCTGTTCGATTTCCGCTTCGACCACTGCGCGCCGGTGCCGATCACCGAAGTCGAACCGGCAACCGAAATCGTCAAACGCTTTTCCACCGGCGCAATGTCCCTGGGTTCAATTTCGACCGAGGCCCACACCACGCTGGCCGTCGCGATGAACAGGCTCGGCGGCAAATCCAACACCGGCGAGGGCGGCGAAGACCGCAAACGCTTTGCGCCGGCGAAAGCCGGCGAAACGCTGATGTCGCGGCTGGGGCAGGGACGCGTCGAGCATGACATCGAACTCAAGGAAGGCGACCTGCTGAAATCGAAAATCAAGCAGGTCGCGTCGGGCCGTTTCGGCGTCACCGCCGAATACCTGGCCAGCGCCGAGCAGATCCAGATCAAGATGGCGCAGGGCGCCAAGCCCGGCGA